>JBBQGU010000266.1:0-5510 GCA_038323315.1 Rhodobacterales bacterium
AATGCGGCGGCGCAGGACGAGGCAGACAAGGCTGTGGCTGACAAGGCCGCCAGGGCGCAAGCCGCACAGGACGCCGCCGACAAAGCGGCCGCTGCCGAGCAAGCGGCGATTGACGCGGCGGTGGCCGGGGCGACGGGCGGCGATGGTGCCGCCAATGCGGGGCCGAAGGGCCCGCCGATGACCTCGGGCGAGATCGACTGCCTGCGCGTGGCGATCAAGAAATGCTGGACAATGGGGACATTCTCGTCTGCCGCGATGGAGGTGAAGATCACTGTCCGCGTTGCCCTGGGGCAAGACGGCAGGCCGGTCTCAAATTCCATTCGCATGACAGAATTTGAGGGGGGCGACGATGGCTCTGCCAAGGTTGTATTTGACAGCGCCCGCCGTGCCATCATCCGCTGTAGCAAGGACGGGTTGCCCCTGCCCGCCGACAAATACGACACCTGGAAAGACCTGGAACTGTTCTTTGATCCCAGCGGGATGCGGTTAAGATGATTCGCACTGCCGTCGCCCCGCCACATTTCACCCCGCCCTTCCCGAACAACACGAGGACAAAATGAGCCCATTTCGCCCGCTGATCGCTGCTTTGGCCCTTGGTTTGGCCGCGTTGGCCGCTTTGACCCCTGTGGCCCAGGCCGAACCCCTGCGAATTATCATTGATGGCGGGGTGATCGAACCCATGCCCTTTGCGGTGCCGGATTTCATTGCCGAGAACGGTGGCGGCAGCAAGCTGGCGCGGGATATCGCGCGGGTGGTCGCGGCGGATCTGGCCGGGACGGGGTTGTTTCGGGAGTTGTCCAGTGACGCCTATATCAGCAAGGTCACCAGCTTTGACGCGCCGGTCGCCTATAACGACTGGCAGGCGATCAATACCGAGGCGCTGATCACCGGGGCGGTGTCGGCCAGTGGCGACAAGGTGGTCGTGAAGTTCCGGCTGTATGATATCGTGTCGGGGCAGCCGCTGGGTGATGGTTTGCAGTTTGTGGGAACGGCGAAAAGCTGGCGGCGGATGGCGCACAAGGTGGCGGATGCGGTCTATAGCCGGATCACGGGCGAGGGCGGGTATTTTGACAGCCGTGTTGTTTATGTTGCCGAAAGCGGGCCCAAGGACAATCGCGCCAAGCGGTTGGCGGTAATGGATTATGACGGCGCGAATGTGAGCTATCTGACCGACAGCAGCAGCCTTGTGCTGGGGCCTCGATTCTCGCCCAGTGGCGACCGGATCTTGTTCACCAGTTATGAATCGGGGTTTCCGCGGATCTATCTGATGGATGCTGCGACTTTGAAAAAGCGGGTGCTGGATGAGACGCCCGGATCCATGACCTTTGCGCCGCGCTTTGCGCCGGATGGGCGGACGGTGGTGTTCAGTCTGGAAAACGGCGGCAATTCCGACATCTATGCGATGAACGTGGAATCGGGCAGGATGACACAGCTGACCAATGCGCCCTCGATCGAGACGGCGCCGAGTTTCAGCCCGGATGGCAGTCAGATCGTGTTTGAAAGCGACCGGTCGGGCGGCCAGCAGATCTATGTCATGTCGGCGGGCGGGGGTGAGCCTGTGCGGCTGTCCAGTGGCAAGGGCAGGTATGGCACGCCGGTCTGGAGCCCGCGCGGCGATCTGATTGCGTTCACCAAGATCAGCGACGGGCGGTTTCATATCGGCGTGTTCCGGACGGACGGGTCGGAGGAGCGGCTGCTGACCTCCAGCTTTCTGGATGAGGGGCCGACCTGGGCACCGAATGGCCGGGTGATCATGTTCACCCGCGAGAGCGAAGGGGCGGGTGGGTCGGCGACACTGTGGTCCACCGATATTGCCGGCCGCAGCACGCAGCAGGTGCCGACCGAGGGGGCGGCGTCTGACCCGGCCTGGTCACCCTTGTTGCCGTGAATTTGATGCCGGACACTGGGTTAACAGCGTTCCGCAAATCTGATATGCTGACGAAAATCGAGCCAATAAAAAGGATATGTAGTGATGCCCGCGTTGTCCATGCTGACCAAAGCTGTTCTGATCGTCGCAGCCCTTGGCCTTGCCGCCTGTAAAAACCCCGGTCGTTATGGCGATGGAGGGGTTGGTACGGATGGGCCTGGCGGCGTGAATGGGTCGGGTCTGGGGACCGGGGGTGTTGCGACATCCGGTCTGGGCGATCCATCGAACCCGGCCTCGGTCGCCTATTTCAACCAGACGGTCGGTGACCGGGTGCAGTTTGTGGTGGATCAGTCGACGCTGACGGACGAGGCGCGCGTGGTGCTGAACGGCCAGGCCGGCTGGCTGAATGCGAACGCGGATTACGCCGTGATCATCGAAGGCCATGCCGATGAGCAGGGCACACGGGATTACAACATCGGTCTGGGCAACAAGCGGGCGGCGTCGGTCAAGAACTATCTGATCTCGCAGGGGATTGCGGCGGGGCGGATGCAGACCGTATCCTATGGCAAGGAACGCCCGATTTCTGTGTGTTCGGATGAAAGCTGCTATGCCCTGAACCGCCGCGCGGTGACAGTGCTGTCTTTGGGCGCGGGGGCCTGAGGTGATGCGCTGGCTTTTGCCCTTTGTACTGCTGGTGCCCATGTCCGTCATGGATGCCGGGCGTGCGTTTGCGCAGGACAGAGCGCAGTCGCTGGCAGATGTGAAGGCGGAGCTTGCGCAACTGGCATCCGAGTTCAACAGCCTGAAGCAGGAGCTGATCACCACCGGGGCGGCCAGCAATGGCAGCGCCGGGGGCGACCCCCTGGCGCGGATGGATGCAATGGAGGCCGCACTGTCGCGCCTGACCGCAAAGACCGAAGAGGTGCAGTTGAAGCTGTCGGCAGTGGTCAGCGATGGCACGAACCGGATCGGCGATCTGGAGTTCCGGTTGTGCGAGTTGACCGAGGGCTGCGATCCGTCAGCCCTGCCCGACACGCCGGTTCTGGGCGCTGCCGCGGACGCAGCCCCGGCGCCTGATGCGCCCACGACACCGGCACCGGACGCCGGCTCCATTGACACTGGAACGACCGACACTGGACCGGCCGACACTGGACCGGCCGACACTGGAACGGGGCCGGAAATGGCCGTGAATGAGCAAGCAGATTTTGACCGGGCCCAGGCGGTGCTCGCTTCCGGTGACTTTCGCACCGCCGCGGACCTCTTTGCGACCTATGAAGCGACCTATCCTGGTGGAGCGTTAGCGCAGACGGCAGGCGTGCGTCGTGGCGATGCGCTGGACCAGACCGGCGAGACCGCCAAGGCGGCGCGGGCCTATCTGGACGCCTTCTCGGGCGCGCAAGATGGGCGAGATGCAGCCGAGGCGCTGACCAAGCTGGGGCAGTCGCTGGGCAAGCTGGGGCAGACGCCGGAGGCGTGTGTGACGCTGGCCGAGGTCGGCAAGCGGTTTCCGGGCAGTGCCGACGATACCAAGGCGCAGACGGCAATGCAGGGTCTGGGCTGCCCGTGATTTTGCGGCAAGCGCGGGATTTGCGGGACGGTTTCAAGGGGATATTTGGATCAGAGCGAAAAGGGCAGGCGTTTGGTCTGGCCGTTTCTGGTGGCGGGGACAGCATGGCGATGCTGCATTTGGCGGTGGAACTTGGTTGGGCGCTGCGGGTGGTGACGGTGGATCATGGGTTGCGGCCGGAGGCTGCAGCAGAGGCTGCGGCGGTCGGGCGGGTTTGTGCCGGGCTGGGGCTGCCGCATGTTGTGCTGCCATGGCGCTGGGATGGGCGGGGGAATCTGCAGGATGCGGCGCGGCGGGGGCGGCGGGCGGTGATCGCGGGTTGGGCGGTGGAGGCTGGGGTCGATGCGGTGGCGTTGGGCCATACGCGGGACGACGTGGCCGAGACATTTCTGATGCGCCTGGCACGGGGGGCCGGGGTGGATGGGCTGGCCGCCATGTCGGGCGATTGGGTTGAGGACGGGGTCAGGTGGGTGCGGCCCATGCTGGCGGTGTCGCGGGCCGAGTTGCGGGCGTATCTGGTGGGCGAGGGGGTTGGATGGTTCGAGGACCCGTCCAACGACAATGACCGGTTCGAGCGGGTTCGGGTTCGGAAAGCCATGGCGGGGTTGCTGGATCTGGGGCTTGGCGCGGCGCGGCTGGCCGAAGTTGCGGGACATCTGGGCGCGGCGCGCGAGGCATTGGAGCGGGCGGCTTTGTCCGCGTTTGAGCGGGTTGTGCAGGTGGTCGGGCCTGCGACGCGGCTGAATGTCGGGGCTTTGGCCGGTGAGGCGGCCGAGGTGCAGCGGCGGGTGATGGGGTTGGTTTTTGCGCGGATCGCGGGGGCGGGCTATGCGCCGCGTGGGGCGGCGGTGCAGGGGTTTTTGGGGCGGGTGTTGGACGGCAGGGCGGCGACCTTGGCGGGGGTGCGGTTTCAGGTGACGCGGACGGGGGCTTGGGTCTTTCGCGAGGCGCAAGCGGCGGCGGTTCCGGCGGGGCAGGTTTGGGATGGGCATTGGCGGATTTTGGGCGATAGGCTGGAGGGGGCTGAGGTCAGGGCTTTGGGCGCAGGGATTGCGCTGTGTCCGGGCTGGCGCGAGACGGGTTTGCCACGGGCGGCGCTGCTGGCCAGCCCCGCACTTTGGGCCGGCGAGCGGCTTTTGGCCGCGCCGCATGCCGGGTTCGGGCCGGGATACAGCGTCATTTCGCTTTTCGATGCGACAGGTTGACGTCAATCTAACTTATCGCATTGAACCGGCCTTACGAAAGTCTATCTTGTCTGCCAGGGGCTGTTGTGTCCGTGGCTGCGCGCCGAACTGGCGCATTGGGGAGTTTGTTCGTGGGTAATGCTCGCAACATCGCATTTTGGGTCGTACTGCTGCTGCTGGTTCTGGCACTGTTCCAGATGTTCAACAGCAGTGCGGGAATGACAACGCAAACGGTGCCGTATTCCGACTTTATCGCGCGGGTTGATGCCGGTGACGTAAAGGCGGTTGAACTGGACGGTGAAAAGGTTCGCATCACCGCCAAGGATGGCACGCAATATACGACCATTCGTCCGGCGGGCGAGCAGGTCACCGACAAGCTGTTGAACAAAGGCGTGATCATTCAGGCGCGGCCACAGGAGCAATCCGGGCTGCTGACGGTGATCGTGTCGTATCTGCCGTTCCTGTTGCTGATCGGCGTCTGGGTCTACTTCATGAACCGGATGCAGGGTGGCGGCAAAGGCGGGGCCATGGGCTTTGGCAAGTCGCGGGCGAAGCTGTTGACGGAAAAGCAGGGGCGTGTGACGTTCGACGACGTGGCCGGGATCGATGAGGCCAAGGAGGAACTGGAGGAGATTGTCGAGTTCCTGCGAAATCCGCAGAAATTCAGCCGGTTGGGCGGCAAAATCCCCAAGGGGGCGCTGCTGGTCGGACCTCCGGGTACGGGTAAGACTTTGCTTGCACGGGCGATTGCCGGTGAGGCGGGGGTGCCGTTCTTTTCCATCAGCGGTTCCGACTTTGTCGAGATGTTTGTCGGTGTCGGTGCCAGCCGGGTTCGGGATATGTTCGAACAGGCCAAGAAGAATGCGCCTTGCATCGTGTTCATCGACGAGAT
>JBBQGU010000267.1:0-5453 GCA_038323315.1 Rhodobacterales bacterium
ATAGGGCCTTTGGTTCCCGCGTTCAAGCGCGCTTGACCCGGCCAGCCGCCCTCCGTACCGATAGGCAACCAGCGAAAGGTCCGCCCATGCGCCCAGCCGATGAAGCCCTGATCGTGATCGACATGCAGAACGACTTTTGCCCCGGCGGTGCGCTGGCGGTCACCGGGGGCGATCTGATCATCCCCCAGATCAACGCGGTGTTGGGGCAGTTTGCGACGGTGGTACTGACGCAGGACTGGCATCCGCACGACCACAGCTCCTTCGCCGATATGCACCCCGGTGCCGCCCCGTTCACCCAGATCGACATGGCTTATGGCAAGCAAACCCTGTGGCCGCGGCATTGCGTGCAAGGGACCATGGGGGCGGCGTTTCATGGGGATTTGCAGGGGGACAGGGCGCAGATGGTGATCCGCAAGGGCTTTCGCAGCGCCATCGACAGCTATTCCGCGTTGTTCGAAAATGACCATGCCACGCCGACCGGGTTGCAGGGCTATCTGACGACGCGGGGGATCACGAAGCTGACCTTTGTCGGGCTGGCGCTGGATTATTGCGTCGCCTATTCCGCGATGGATGCAGCCGGGTTGGGGTTTGAGGTGACGGTGTTGCAGGATGCCTGCCGGGCCATCGACCTGGGCGGGTCGCTGGCACTGCAACAGGCGGCGATGCGCGCGGCTGGGGTTGTGCTGGGCTAAGCCAGGTCAGCGGCTTGACCTGCGACAAGCCCTTTGACGCCAGTAGCTGCCCGCGCTAGGCAGTCACAAACGGGAGAGGCAGCATGGTCGATATTGCAACACGGGTCTGGAACCACAAATGGAAGATCGACCCGATCGTCCGATCCCTGATCGACACCGATTTTTACAAACTGCTGATGTGCCAGTCGATTTTCCGCAACAAGCCGGACACCAATGTGACGTTCAGCCTGATCAACCGCAGCCGTTCGGTCCGGCTGGCCGATGATATCGACGAGGGCGAATTGCGCGAGCAATTGGATCATGTCCGCTCACTTTCGCTGACGCGTGGCGAGAGCACCTGGCTGCGCGGCAACACGTTTTATGGCAAACGCCAGATGTTCCGGTCCGATTTCATGGAATGGTTCGAGAACCTGCGCCTGCCGCCCTATCATCTGGAAAAGATCGACGGCCAGTACGAACTGACCTTCGAGGGCAAATGGCCCGAGGTGATGCTGTGGGAAATCCCGGCCCTGTCGATCCTGATGGAACTGCGCAGCCGCCATGTGCTGGAAAAGCTGGGACGGTTCGAGATCGAGGTGCTGTATGCCCGCGCCATGACCAAGCTGTGGGAAAAGATCACCCGGCTGCGCGCGATTGACGGCTTGCGAATATCCGACTTTGGCACACGGCGACGGCATTCGTTTCTATGGCAGGACTGGTCGGTCCAGGCGATGATCGACGGGCTGGAGGGCAAGTTCACCGGCACTTCGAACTGCCTGATCGCCATGCGGCGTGAGGTCGAGGCGATCGGGACGAACGCCCATGAACTGCCGATGGTCTATGCTGCCCTTGCCCGCACCGACGCCGAACTGGCACAAGCGCCGTATCAGGTGCTGGCCGATTGGCAGGACGAACATGACGGCAACCTGCGCATCATCCTGCCCGACACCTATGGGACCGCAGGATTCCTGAACCGCGCGCCGGATTGGCTGGCCGCCTGGACCGGCATCCGCATCGACAGCGGCGATGCGGCGGCGGCGGCGGAGGTTGCGATCCGGTGGTGGGTCAGCCGGGGCGAGGACCCACGGCAAAAGCTGGTGATCTTCTCGGACGGGCTGGACGTCGACCAGATCGAGGCGCTGCACATGCAGTTCCGCGGCCGGGTCAAAGTGTCCTTCGGTTGGGGAACGATGTTGACAAATGATTTCAGGGGCTTGTCGGTTGGGGATGCTTTGGCGCCGTTCTCTCTGGTCTGTAAGGCGGTATCGGCCAACGGCCACCCGACCGTCAAACTGTCGGACAACCCCAACAAGGCGCTCGGGCCTGCGGAGGAGATCGAGCGCTACAAGCGGGTGTTTGGTGTGGGTGCGCAGAAGCCGATTGACGTCATGGTCTGACCCGCTGCTCATCATTCCCGTGCGGGCCTTCTTCGCGGCGCCCCAACGAAGAATGACCGCACGGGAATGATGAGAGCCCCGTTCGCACTGCAAAAGGCCCGGACCAGCGGCCCGGGCCTTTTGCATGAATACCGGATCAGTGCAGCTTGGCCGCAACCTGCGCGATGGCCGCGTCAATCGACGCTGCAGCGCCATCTGCCTTCATCTGCGCCGCCAGGATTTCGCCAGCCGCCGCTATGGAGACGTTGATCGCCTGATTGCGAACCGCAATCTCGGCCGCTTTCACGGCTGACGCGATCTGATCCTCGGCCGCCGCCATCCGCCGGGCAATCGAGGCTTGCAGATCGACGCGCGCCTTGGTGGCCGCCGCCTGCGCCTCTTCCTTGGCACTGGCGATGATGCGCAGCGACTGGGCCTGCACTTCCTTTTGCTTGGCCTCATAGCTGGCCAGCAGCGCCTTGGCTTCCTCCCGCAACAAGCGGGCCTCGTCCAACTGGTGCCGGATCATCATGGCCCGGTCGTCAAGCTGACGCGTCAGCATAGCCGGAACCTTGCGCCAGACCAGAATGCCGACAAAGATCAGAAAGGCAATCAGCACCACGAAGTTGCTGTTGTACAGCGAGACAAACGGCCCCGTCGCGGCGACCGCCGGAGTGGCCAGCAATGCCAGAACGAGACCTGAAAACTTTTTCATCGCACTACCCCTTCAACCGCGCCGAAACGGCCGCCTGAACCGCCGCCGCATCCGCCGCCCCGCCAAAGGCCGCGACCAGCGCCAATGCCGTGTCATTGGCGACCGAGGCGACCGCTACTGCCGCTCCCGCATTGATCTCGGCAATCTCCTTGGCCGATTCGGCCGATTTGGCCAAAATTTCGGCGTCAGCCCGGGCAATCGCCGCGTTCAGATCCGCCGTGATGTCAGCCTTGGCCGCCGCCACGATCTTGGCCGCTTCTGCGCGTGCGGCAATCAGGGCCGCGTCATAGGCCTTTTCGGCGGCGCGGGCCTTCTGCTTCAACTCTTCCGCCGCCGCCAGATCACTTGCGATGGCGCTCTTGCGGTTCGCCAGTGTGCCACCGATCCGCGGCAAGGCGACATTGGCCAGCACGACGTAAATCACCACCAGGGTGACCAGCAACCAGAAGATCTGGTTCGGAAAGGTTGAAAAATCAAGCTGCGGCATCCCTGCCTTGCCTGCCTCTTGTGCCACGTCGGTGGCAGCGTCTGTCGCTGTTGTGGTCGTGCTCATGCTGCTCTCCGTCGGACCTCTGGATCTTTAGGGGTGGCGCCGTGACGCCACCCCCGACCGAAAAGGATCAGACCGCGAACATCAACAGCAAGGCGACCAGGAATGCAAAGATCCCCAGGGCTTCGGCAAAGGCCAGACCGATGAACAGCGTCGCGGTCTGCGAGGCGGCTGCCGAGGGGTTGCGCAGGGCGCCCGCCAGAAAGCTGCTGGCGACGTTGCCAACGCCGACGGCGGCAATGCCCGAACCGATGGCGGCCAGACCAGCGCCCAGATACTTGCCAATTGCGGCAGCTGCTAGAAGTTCCATAGTGTTTCTCCTTGAGATGGAATGGGTATGATGGGTTTCAGATCGGCGTCAATGCGCTGGGTGCAGCGCATCTTTCAGATAGACGCAGGTCAGGATGGTAAAGACATAGGCCTGGATAAAGGCGACCAGCACTTCCAGCGCATAGATCGCCACGATCGCCAGGATCGACAAAGGCGTCACGATGATCCCATAGCCCGAGATCAGGATCAGCGGAGCAAAGGCGGCAAACACCTTGATCACGGCATGACCGGCCATGATGTTGCCGGCCAGTCGGATGGAATGTGTCACAGGGCGCACAAAGTAAGAGATCAACTCGATCACCGTGATGACCGGCCGCAACGCCAAGGGAGCATCCTTCATCCAGAACAGCCCCAGAAACCCCGTACCGTTCTTGACGAAGCCCAGGATGGTAACGAACAGAAACACGCCAAAGCCCAGCACGGCTGACACGGCGATATGGCTGGTCGGCGCAAAGGATGTCGGCAGCAGACCCAGCATATTGGCGAAAAAGACGAACAGGAACAGCGTCATGACCATGGGAAAATACTTCACCCCGTCATGGCCGGTCACTTCTTCCACCATGTTGTGCACAAAATCATAACCAATCTCACCGACAGACTGCAGCCGCCCCGGAATGATCGCCCGCGCCGCCGAGCCCCAGACAAACACAACGACAATGCTGATGGCAGCCAGCGCCATCCACAGCGTCGCGTTGGTCAGCGTGTACCATGCCACCGGGCCTTCGCCGAACAGGCGGTAAACTTCGAACTGGTCCAGCGGATGGAATTCCAGTGCACCGGGTGTTGCGTCGCCTGCCACGTCAGTCTTCCTCATCCTCATCGGCCACCGGCCTGCTTGCCATCGGGGGCGTCTTCGCCGCGTCCATCTCGGCCAGTCCTTTGGCCTGCATCGCTTTGGCGGACTGCACCATGGTTTTCACCCCGGCCGCGAACCCCGCCAACGTAAACAGCATCAAGAACACCGGCATGGTCCCGAACAGGATATCCAGACCGTAACCGATGCCAAAACCGATCATCAGACCGGCGACCAATTCCAACACCATCCGCCAGGCCATCTGAGCCTGACTATGGCCGTCCGCCATGGGGTGACGCGTCGGCGCATGTGCCGCTTGCGCCGCCGCGATCCGCTTTTCAAGCACGTCCAACCGCGCTTGCTCAGCATCCGTCACCACGGGCCACACTCCCTGAAGGAACGCCCCTGATTACGAAAGCCTGTCCACCAAGTCAACCCGCACAAGTTTTACCTAACCCTTTGATATCCCTACAGCCGAAGACCCCCAAACCCCGGTTGTGATATTCAACCAAATGGTTGACGATCTACCAGCCCCCCCCGATACTGCCCCCATGACCGACCAACTCGACAGCATCTTTGCGGCTCTGGCCGACCCGACCCGCCGCGCCATCCTCGCCATGCTGCTGGAGGATGACATGGCCGTGACCGATGTCGCCGCTCCCTTCAAGATCTCGCTGGCCGCAATTTCCAGACACCTGTCCCTGTTGGCAGACGCGGGCCTGATCGCGCAGGAAAAGCGCGGCCGGATCAACTGGTGCAAACTGGAGCCTGACGCGATGCGCGACGCCTTCACCTGGATGCAGGCCTTCGGACACTATGCGCCCCTCGACCTCGACGCCTTCGAACGCTTCCTCGAAGCCGAACTGAACCCGTCTGACTCCCCTGATCCCGTTCACTCTGACGAAAATACTCTGGGGGGTCAGGGGGGCTAGCCCCCCTGTTTTCGTCCAGTGGGCTAGCCCCCCTGCCTGTCAACAAACCATCCCCTATACTGATCTCGCAGGACATTCTTTTGCAC
>JBBQGU010000268.1:0-5396 GCA_038323315.1 Rhodobacterales bacterium
CGTTACCGTTGACCTGACCTACACGGCCGATGTGTTGGTAAAGGGGGGGATCCTCACAACCATCGGGCCGGACCCGACCGGCGATACGGTGGTCGATGCCGAGGGGGCCTAAGTCATGCCGGGCGGGATCGACCCGCACACCCATCTGGAAATGCCCTTCATGGGTCCGTTCTGCGCCGAGACATGGGAAAGCGGAACCTTTGGCGCAGCATCTGGTGGAACGACGATAGTGGAGGATCAAGTCATCTCCAGCCCGACAGATCTGCCGGGGCCTTTGTCGCCGTGGCATGAGAGGGCAGGGCGGCAGGTACTATGGCTTTCATATGGCGATCACCGGCTGGTCGCGCGGAATATGGGCCCAGATGGTCCATGCCGAGACTGGCGACCTGATTGCAGTCATGCAGACCAAATTGCTGGCGACCGGCAACCGTGGCCCCGAGGCGCATGTCTGGTCCCGTTCGGCCGAGGTCGAGGGTGAGGCGACCAACCCTGCCATCATGATCGCCGATGCCGTGGGGGTGCCGGTGTACACTGTGCACACCTCGTCCGAAAAGACGCATGAGGCGATCCGGCGGTGGAAGCAGGCCGGCACGCGGGTGTGGGGTGAGCCGATGATCCAGCACCTGTTGCTGGACGACAGCAAATATGCCGATCCGGACCGGAGCCACGCCGCACAGCGCGTGATGCAGGTGCGAGCGATGATCCGCGTGGCAGGCAACGGTGCTTTTTGCGTCGTGCCGGCCGACCCTGTTGCGAGCATCCAAGGCTTGGCCGAGGATTGGGTGCAGACCCATTATTTCCGATTTGCTGGCGGGATGCTGCGGGTGAATGTCGCATACGGATTTTCTGCGAAAATCCCGGTGCTGGTCCTGACCCCGATGCGCGGCGCCGACCACCTGATCCTGACAAGCGGTGAAAGTTTGGAGCCGTCGCGCGATGGCGCGGGTCACCGCCGCCAATCATGGCGCACCGTTTGCTTTGCCCCGAACTCGTAGCCACCGGCCTGACCGCGACCGACGAAGATCATCCCCTGCTGGCAAGCACAACGGCCTTGCCCGCAAGTGCCGATTGGGTCGCCCTGTCGCTGTGGTTTTCAGGGCTGCTGCACCGCCACGGCGACCGGGTGCTGCGCGCCAAGGGCGTCATCCGCACTACCCTCGGCCGCCTGCTGATCCGGGCCGTCCTCAATTCGGAGCCACATCCTGGCCGCGTTGGCCCGGTTCCCCAGACCCTGATCCCTCGTTCATGCTCGCTTGAATACTCATCTTACCAGCGGTGTCGCCACACAAACCAGTTACGGATATGGGGCAGGGTTGTCCCCGCCCCCTCCGCAGTATCAGTCCGCGATCACGTTCTGACGCTGTTCGCCCATGCCGGTGATCCCCAGTTCCACCACATCGCCGGCCTTGAGATAGACCGGAGCCGGCTTCATGCCCATGCCGACGCCGGGCGGTGTGCCGGTCGAGATGACGTCGCCGGGTTCCAGCGACATGAATTGCGACAGATAGCTGACCAGATATTTCACGCCATAGACCATCGTCCGCGTGCTGCCATTCTGCCGCATCTGGCCGTTGACCTTCAGCCAAAGGCCGACATCCTGCGGATCGGCAACCTCGTCCCGCGTGACCAGCCATGGCCCCAACTGGCCAAAGTTGTCGCAGCTTTTACCCTTGGTCCATTGGCCGGACCGTTCGGTCTGGAAGGCGCGTTCCGAAACGTCATGCGATACGGCATAGCCTGCCACATAGCCCATGGCGTCATCCTGCGAGACGTATTTGGCCTTTTTGCCGATGATGATGGCCAATTCCACCTCCCAGTCGGTCTTGACCGAGGTGCGGGGGATGATGATCGGGTCGGTGGGGCCGCACATGGCAGAGGTGGCTTTCATGAAGACCACAGGCTCGGGCGGGACGGCCATGCCGCTTTCGGCGGCGTGGTCGGCATAGTTGAGCCCGATGCAGATGAACTTGCCGGTCCCCGCCACGCACGCCCCGAGCCGCGTATCGGCCGCCACAACCGGCAGCGCATCCGCGTCGATGCCGCGCAGCATGCCCAAGCCGGTATCCGAGATGACCGCCCCGCCGATATCTGGCACAAGACCCGACAGATCGCGGATCGTGCCGTCGCTGTGCATCAATCCCGGTTTTTCCTGACCCCTTGGGCCGTGGCGCAGTAGTTTCATTCCATCTCCTCCTCAGATTTAGGCTCAGATATCTTTCAGGTGTTGGACCAGCCGCCGTCGATCACATGGGTGCCACCGGTCGTGTAGCTTGACTCGTCGCTGGCGAGGTAGACCACCAAAGCGGCAATCTCCTCGGCTTTGCCGATGCGGCCGATGGGCTGGCGGGCGATGAAGGCGGCCTTGGCGGCCTCGTAATCGCCGGTGTCATGCAGGCGTTGTTGCAGCGATGGGCTGTCCACGGTGCCGGGGCAGATCACATTGGCGCGGATGCCTTTGGTGATGAAATCGGCAGCGATGCTCTTGGTCAGGCCGATGACGCCGGCCTTGGTCGCGCCATAGACAAAGCGGTTGGGGGCCGCGATGACCGACCCCGCGACCGAGGCCATGTTGATGATGCTTCCGCCGCCTTGGGCAATCATGCCGGGCAGAAAGGCGCGGCACATGCGGTACATGGCGGTCATGTTCAGATCCATGGAAAACGCCCACTGATCCTCGTCACAGTCCAGAATGCTGCCCGAGGCGACAAAGCCCGCACAGTTGAACAGCGCGTCCACCCGGCCCGCAGCGGCAACCGCCGCCGCAATCGAGGCCGGGTCGCGGACGTTCAGCAGCCGCGTCTCGATGCCTTCGGCGGCCAAGGCGGCCAAGGCGGCCTCGTTCACATCGGTCGCCAGAACCTGCGCGCCCTCGCGTGCCATGGCGAGGGCGGAGGCCCGGCCGATGCCCTGTCCTGCCGCGGTAATGATGGCGCGTTTTCCTGCCAGACGCATCTAGTCCTCCTCATGGGTCGGGGCGCGGCCCGATGGTGCGATATAGGGTCGCGACACGTCGCGCAAACTGGCATCCAAAACCTCGACCTGCAACGCAATTGTGCCGTCGCCGGCCAGAACCAGATCGAAGCGGCCCGTGCCATCCGCGCCCGCAATGAAGGTTACGGCCAGCAGCGACAGGACGGTCTCCTTGTCCTTGCGGTCGATGCCGGTGGTCTTGACCGACAGCACGTCTTCGAACACCAGCAGGCTTTGCACCCGTTCATAAGCCCGCTTTGTGGTTTCGGCGGCGTCGCGGTCCTCCCACCGAAAGCGGTTCAGCAGCAGGGCAAAGCGGCGGCGCTTGGGGCTGTAGGTCATTTCGGTGATCGGAAACACCGCGTCCTGCAACAGCGCGGACAGGACCGACACGCCCTCTTGGTCCCCGGCCATCAGGCGCAGGGGGCCATCTGCGCCATCTTCGAATTTTGCATCGGTCATGTCTTGATCCGTTCGATCTGGGCGCCGACACCGCGCAGCTTCTCCTCGACCCGTTCATAGCCGCGGTCAAGGTGGTAGACCCGGCTGACCACGGTTTCGCCTTCGGCCGCCAGTCCCGCCAGGATCAGCGAGACCGAGGCGCGCAGATCGGTCGCCATCACCCGCGCGCCACGCAGTTTATCAACGCCGGTCACGGTCGCCGCGCCGCCATGGACGTCGATCCTGGCCCCCATCCGCAGCAGTTCGGGCGCATGCATGAAGCGGTTTTCAAAGATCCGCTCCTCCAGCACCGACACGCCTTCGGCGGTGCAAAGCAGCGCCATCATCTGCGCTTGCAAATCGGTCGGAAAGCCGGGGAAGGGCTCGGTCGTGACATTCACGGCATGAATGCGGCCATTCTTGCGCGCAACCTTCAGCCCGCGTTCGGTTTCGGTGACGGACATCCCCGCCTCCTCCAGCTTGGCCGCAAAGGCGCCGACAAGGTCCAACCGCCCGCCCAGACATTCGACCTCGCCGCCGCAGATCGCGGGCAGCAGCATATAAGTGCCCAGTTCGATGCGGTCGGTCACCACGGGATGCGTCGCGCCGTTCAGCCGGTCGACGCCCTGAATGGTGATGGTGCTGGTCCCTTCGCCGTCAATCTGGGCGCCCATCTTGCGCAGGCAGCGGGCAAGATCGACAATCTCGGGTTCCCGCGCGGCGTTGATCAGAACGGTCGTGCCCTTGGCGAGGGTGGCCGCCATCAGCCCGTTTTCGGTGGCACCTACGGAGACGAAGGGAAACTCGAACGTGGCACCCTTCAGCCTGCCGCCCGGCGCCTTGGCATGGACATAACCGTCGCGCAGGTCCAGCGTGGCCCCCATCGCCTCCAGCACCCGCAAATGCAGATCCACGGGCCGCGCGCCAATCGCACAACCGCCGGGCAGCGAGACGACCGCATGGCCATCCCGCGCCAGCATCGGGCCAAGGACAAGGATCGAGGCGCGCATCTTGCGCACGATATCATAATCGGCGGTGTGGTTGTCGATCTTGTGGCTGGACATGGCGAGCACAAGGCCGCCTTGCAGGCTGGCCACCTCGGCCCCCAAAGATTGCAGCAGCTGGGTCATGGTGGCGATGTCGGACAGGCGCGGCGCGTTGGTCAGCGTCAGCGGCTCCTCTGACAGCAGGGTGGCGGGCATCAGCGTCAGGCAGGCATTCTTGGCCCCTGCAATCGGAATGGTCCCCGACAAAGCCCCGTTACCCCGTACCAGTATCGAATCCATCCGCCCGCCCCATTCTTTTTCATTGGGATCGCCGCCCGCGTCATCCGTGCCTGCGCCGTCTGTGTCCGCGCCGTCTGTTTCTGTGCGGCCCCGCATCTGCACCTTGCGCTTGGCCATATTGGCTTTCAGCGCCGTCTTCAACCGCGCCTCACGCTGCTGCACGCGCGGGCTTTTGATCGGTTTGGCATTGGCGGACGCAGGCTGATCGGTCATGCGCGCCTGTCTAGCGCAGCAGGTGCCAAGCGTCCAGATCGCCCGAGGGCCCCGCAGTGATTGTTGCCCAGCCGCTGCTACCCCATCGCCCCCCCCTCCGGTCTTTGCCCCACACCCCGAAACTTCCCACGACTTTTTCCCCATAGCCCCTTGCACCCTCGCCCAATTCCGTCTAATTGCCCCCACGTCGCTGTGGTAGCTCAGAGTTAGAGCACACCCTTGGTAAGGGGCGGCTACGAAGACGGAAGTGCTTGTTAAGGTGGGGGATTTCCGAACCCTGCTGGTCCCGGGGTAACGCCCGGGGTTACGTTTCGGAAAAAGGCGGCTGTGGTAGCTCAGTGGTAGAGCACACCCTTGGTAAGGGGCGGCTACGAAGACGGAAGTGCTTGTTAAGGTGGGGGATATCCGAACCCTGCTGGTCCCGGGGTAACGCCCGGGGTTACGTTTCGGAAAAAGGCGGCTGTGGTAGCTCAGTGGTAGAGCACA
>JBBQGU010000269.1:0-5372 GCA_038323315.1 Rhodobacterales bacterium
CACAAACCGTGAAGCTTTCAACTCCATCATCGGTCGGTTGGTTTGCACCAACTCCCCTAGGAGCCCGATATGTGTCAGTTTTGACGCCGATGCGTCCAAACCGCCCACATATCCCTTCAACAATTCAATTTTCAAAGAGCGCAGACACAAAACACCAGACAACCCCAACTTCGGGCTCATCTGCCACCGTGCATCCAGATATTCCGTCGGCAGCTTCAACCGCCTCCCCCAGCATCCCCGGCCCGTCACACCCCGTCTCCAGAGCGCCGCAGTCCGTTTCCGCTTCGGTGAGGCGGTGTTTAGGTCCACAACCAAAAACCCGCAAGAGGAAAAAGAAGAGATTGTCGCATTATTTTCGCAATGGCTGATTTATCCACAATTTCCGTGGGTTGACGCAATTATCACCAACCTGACCGCGCCGTTGGCGCAAGATTGTTACCCCGGCTCGGCAGCCCGATGATTCTGTGCCGGCCTTAGACCGGCATCAGGCTTTGCGGGCCGTTGCGCCAGACACGTATCCCAAGCAACACCCCCAGAATCGCGGCATATGTCAGAACCTCGAACGTGTAGACTTTTCCCACCATCAGGAAATGGACCATCCCCAGGGCCGTCGCCAAATAGGTCAGCTTGTGCAACCTGTTCCAGTTCTTGGGCCCCAAACGTCGGATTGACCAGTTATTGGACGTCACGGCCAGGGGGATCAAAAGCAGCAGCGCCGACATTCCGATGACGATGTACCAACGTTTGTACAGGTCAGGCAGGATCTGGCTCCACCTCAGCCCCATGTCGATCGTCAGCCACGCGGTGAAATGCAGGACAACATAGGCAAAGGCGACCAATCCCAGTTGCCGGCGGAACCGTTGATGGTTCAGCCCAACCCTGCGCTGTGGTGTTATTAACAGCGCCGCGATCAGCTGGCGCACGGCCCACAGGCCGAGGCCCCATTCAATGGCGCGGACCGGGTCGATGGCGCTGAGGCCGCTAAAGATGACCCAAGCCGCAGGCAGGACACCGAGGAGATAGACGATCCAGGTCGGCACGCGCCGCAGTGACGAGTTGATCTGGTCCAGCATCAGTAATTTGCCGCCAAATCCATGCCGCTGTACAAGCCGGCCACCTGATCACCATAACCGTTGAACATCAGCGTGTCTTGGCGACCGGCGAACAACCCAGCCCCAATGCGCCGTTCGGAAGCCTGGCTCCAGCGCGGATGATCCACCTGCGGGTTCACGTTGGCGTAGAAGCCGTATTCGCGTGCGGCCATCATATTCCAAGTCGTTTGGGGCATCTTG
Organism: Rhodobacterales bacterium; assembly: GCA_038323315.1. Classification (GTDB taxonomy): domain Bacteria; phylum Pseudomonadota; class Alphaproteobacteria; order Rhodobacterales; family Rhodobacteraceae; genus Stagnihabitans. Next base: position 1,293 of record JBBQGU010000269.1, read on the forward strand.
TCGGTGAAGCTGATCCTGACGATGGCCTTGATCGATTTGAAGCCGTATTTCCATGGGGTGACCAGCCGGATCGGCGCGCCGTTCTGGTTGGGCAGGTCCTTGCCATAAAGGCCAGTGGCCAGCAGGGTCAGCGGGTTCATCGCCTCGTCCATCCGCAGCCCCTCACGGTAGGGCCATTCCAGAATGTTGCGCTGCTGGCCAATCATTTCCTCAGGGCGGACCACGGTTTCAAAGGCCACGAATTTCGCGCCAGGCTGAGGACCCAGTTTCTGAATCAGGCTGGACAGCTGAACGCCTTGCCAAGGGATGATCATCGACCACGCCTCGACACATCGAAAGCGGTAGACGCGTTCTTCGGATGTCAGGCCGGCCAACAGATCGCCGAGGTCATAGGTGCCAGGCTTATCGACCAAACCGTCCACGGTGACGGACCACGGTACCGTCTTGAACCCTCCGGCATTGGCCGCCGGATCGGCCTTGTCGGTGCCGAATTCGTAATAGTTATTGTAGTTGGTGATCTCCTCGAAGGTGTTGGGCGCGTCGTTGGTGGAATATTGGCTTTTCGCCAAGGCCGGGCCTGCCAACAGCGCAGCCCCCGCGGTGGCGATGATCTGGCGTCGGTTAAGGAACGCCGATTGCGGCGTCACGTCAGACCAGTTCAGATCGGGTTTGAAAGTCATGTTGCGTCTCCTGATGCGATTTCTAGACAGGATGACGCATTTGGTTGAATTCGCAAAATCATCTTGTCTCAACTCTGCGGCAGAGCATTGAAACAATCAGCGGCCGGTCAATAGCTGTGTGATCAGCGTAGCCGTCGCCATTGTCGCTCGGACCAACGGCGAGAGCCTGCCTTGTTATTGGTCGAGGACGGCGGATCAGCGCCAGAAGACGACCCCACGGAACCACCGCGTTCATCTCCGCCAGAAACTGCTCGCGCCGCGTCACCTGGTTCTTCGTCGCATCGCGAAGGGCCGGAAAAGGCAGGCTGTTTCGGCATTTGCGGGGCTCCTTGCAGGGCTGCCCAAGTCTATCAGATCGTGCGAAATGAGGCAGGTTTTCCAGACGTTCCCTTTGGGCAGGGCGGGATTGACCCCGCCCCCAATCTTGACATTGGGGCCATCAATGCACCGCCACCGGGGCCGGGCGGGCGCGCCGAGTCACGCTGATCCTGTCGCCAACCAGCAACCCATCCGGCCCGGCCGAGATGGTGACAGTCGATCCGTCCAGCACATCGCCCGCCAGAATCATCTGCGCCAGCGGGTCTTGCAAATGCCGCTGGATCACCCGTTTCAGCGGGCGCGCGCCGTAGACCGGATCGTAACCTTCGTCCGCCAGCCAGGTTTTGGCTGCCGTATCCATGTCCAGCATAATCTTGCGTGCTGCGAGTCGCTTTTCTAGGCCACGCAGTTGGATATCGACGATGGCCCCCATATCCTGACGGCCCAGCCGGTCAAAGATGATCGTCTCGTCCAGCCGGTTCAGGAACTCTGGGCGGAAATGAGCGCGGACGGCCTCCATCACCTCGGCGCGGGCATGGGTGGGGTCGGCACCGTCGGGCAGTTGGCTGAGGGCATAGGCCCCGAGGTTGGAGGTCAGGATGATCAGAGTCTGTTTGAAATCGACCGTGCGACCGTGGCCGTCGGTCAGAATACCGTCATCGAGCACTTGCAACAGGACATTGAACACGTCGGGATGGGCCTTTTCCACCTCGTCGAACAATACGACCTGATAGGGGCGGCGGCGGACGGCCTCGGTCAGCACGCCGCCTTCGTCATAGCCGACATAGCCGGGCGGGGCACCGATCAGGCGCGAGACGGCATGTTTTTCCATGAATTCCGACATGTCGATGCGGACCATGGCGCTGTCATCGTCGAACAGATAGGCGGCAAGCGCCTTGGTCAGTTCGGTTTTGCCCACGCCGGTGGGCCCCAGGAACAGAAAGCTGCCCAAGGGTCGGCCTTCGTCGTTCAGACCAGCTCGCGCGCGGCGGACGGCGTTGGCGACGGCGGTGACGGCGGTGCGTTGGCCGATGACGCGTTTGCCCAGTTCATCCTCCATCTTCAGCAGTTTCTCACGCTCGCCTTCCAGCATCTTGGCGACGGGGATGCCGGTCCAGCGTTCGACCACCTCGGCGATCTGTTCGGGGCGGACGGCCTCGCTGACCAGCGCGTCACCTTCGCTTGCCTCGGATTCGGTCAGTTTCTTTTCCAGACCGGGGATGATGCCGTAGCTGAGTTCACCCGCGCGGCCCAGATTGCCGTCGCGTTTGACCTGTTCAAGTTCGGCGCGGGCGCGGTCAAGCTGTTCCTTGATGTCGCGGGAGGCTTCGAGTGCCTCCCGTTCGGCCTGCCATTTGGCGGTCATCTCGGAGGAGTGTTCCAGAAGGTCGGCCAGTTCCTTTTCCAGCCGTTCCAGACGATCGCGCGAGGCGGCGTCGTCTTCCTTCTTCAACGCCTCGGCCTCGATCTGGAGTTGCAGGATCTGGCGGTCGAGCTGGTCCAGTTCTTCGGGTTTGCTGTCAACCTCCATCCGCAGGCGGGAGGCGGCTTCGTCCATCAGATCAATGGCCTTGTCGGGCAGGAAGCGGTCGGTGATATAGCGGTGGGACAGGGTGGCGGCGGCGACAAGTGCGCTGTCGGAGATGCGGACGCCGTGGTGCAGTTCGTATTTTTCCTTGATGCCGCGCAGGATGCTGATGGTATCCTCGACGGTCGGTTCGCTGACCATGACCGGCTGGAAACGGCGGGCGAGGGCGGCGTCTTTTTCGACATATTTGCGGTATTCGTCGAGGGTGGTGGCACCGACGCAATGCAGTTCGCCACGTGCGAGGGCGGGTTTGATCAGGTTGGCGGCGTCCATTGCGCCATCGGATTTGCCGGCGCCGACAAGGGTGTGCATTTCGTCGATGAACAGGATGATGTCGCCATTCGCAGCGGTGACTTCGTTGAGGACGCCTTTGAGACGCTCTTCGAACTCGCCCCGGTATTTGGAACCGGCGATCAGAGCACCCATGTCGAGGGCCATCAGTTTCTTGTTCTTCAGGCTTTCGGGCACGTCGCCGTTGATGATGCGCAGGGCGAGGCCCTCGGCAATCGCGGTTTTACCCACACCGGGCTCGCCGATCAGGACGGGGTTGTTTTTGGTGCGGCGGGACAGGACCTGCATGGTGCGGCGGATTTCATCGTCGCGACCGATGATCGGGTCGATCTTGCCTTGTTCGGCAGCCTCGGTCAGATCGCGGGCGTATTTCTTCAGAGCGTCATAGGTTTCTTCGGCGGAGGCGCTGTCGGCGGTGCGACCTTTGCGGATGTCGTTGACGGCGGCGTTCAGCTTTTGGGCGGTCACGGCACCGGCATCCAGCGCATCCTTGGCCCTGGAGGTGACCATCGCCAAAGCCATAAGAATGCGTTCGACCGGCACAAAGCTGTCACCGGCCTTTTTGGCGACCTTTTCCGCCTCGTCCAGAACTTTGACCAGTCCAGGGTCCATGAAGGGCTGGGCGTTGCCGCTGACCTTGGGCAACTTGGACAGGGTCAGGCTCAGCGCCTCGGACACCCGCTGAGGTTCGCCCCCGGAACGGCGGATCAGATTGGCGGCCAGGCCCTGGTCATCGTCCATCAGGGCCTTTAGCAGATGTTCGGCGGAAAGCGCCTGGTGGGTTTCGCGAATGGCGATGGTTTGGGCGGCGTTGAGGAAGCCGCGCGAACGCTCGGTGAATTTCTCAAGGTTCATGGGTCGTCTCCTGTTGCAGCACCGTGGCGCATGCCCTGACCAGGCACATGCGCGTCGGCCTGTCACTGATTTGGGTTGCCGTTGTGTCTGTTGCAAGATTGCCATGGCGGGTTGGGGTTGGAATTTCTGAGCTGCGCCCGGGACCCAAAGCCGGGGGTTTCACACCCCCGGACCCCCGTGGAGTATTTGTATCAGTGTGAATGGAGGCAGATTAAGGGTAGGCTTGCCGGATGATGGATGAGTTGAAAGTGTTGTTGCGGGACAGGGCCTTGGCGGAGGGATTTTCTGCCATGGGGATTTGTGCGCCGGATGCGGTGCCTGAGGCTGCGGGGCGGTTGCGCGCGTTTT
>JBBQGU010000270.1:0-5343 GCA_038323315.1 Rhodobacterales bacterium
GTTGCGGCGCGGTCGACCCGCAACGTCACGTCGCGTCCGACCATCATCGTGGCGATGGACTGTTCGGTGACGTCGTGGCTGTTGACCTGACCCACGGTCTTGCCCGCCCGCATGACCGTGATGCGGTCGGAGATGGCCAGAACCTCGGGCAGTTTGTGGGCGATGAAGATCACGGAGCGGCCATGGGCGACAAGTGCGCGGACCGCCACGAACAGCACCTCGACCTCTTGCGGGGCCAGAACGGCGGTGGGTTCGTCCAGGATCAGGATGCGGGCGTCGCGGTAGAGCGCCTTCAGGATTTCGACGCGCTGCTGCTGGCCGACAGGCAGTTGGCCGACCGGCGGCAGTGGGTCGACATGCAGGCGGAACCGCGCAGACAGGTCGCGGACCTGTTCTATGGCGCGCTTGCGGTCGAATTTCAGGCCATTTCGCGGTTCGGACCCCAGCACGACGTTCTCATAGACCGAGAAAGACGGAACAAGCGAGAAATGCTGGAACACCATGCCGATGCCGGCGTCAATCGCCTCACGCGGGTTGGCAAAGCGGATCTGTTTTCCGTCCAGCGTCACTTCGCCGGCATCGGGTTGTTCGATACCGAACAGGATCTTCATCAGCGTGGATTTACCGGCCCCGTTTTCGCCGACGACGGCGTGAACCTCGCCCGGGGCAATGGTCAGGTTGACGCCATCATTTGCCACGACGCCGCCCGGATAGGTTTTGCTGATGCGGGTGGCTTGCAATAGCGCCATGGTCATCCTTCCCAAAGGGTTGGCGCCGCCGTCGGGCGGCGCCACAGCGCCTTACTTCATGGCGGTGTCGGGAACGAGTTCGCCCGACATGATCTGGGCCTCGATCGCCTCGATTTCGGCGCGCACCTCGGCGGAGACCAGTTTTTCATAGTAGCTGTTCTTGGAAATGCCGACGGCCCCATCCTTCAGCCCCAGCAACTGCCGCACGCCGTAAACCTGCGTGCCGTCGATAGTGCCTTTCAGCGCCAGAAACAGCGACTCGCCGACCTTCTTTTCGACCGAGGTCATGATGACATCGGCCTGCGCCGGGTCCGAGGTGGCAAAGATCGACGCCTGATCGCTGTCGACGCCGATGGCCAGCTTGCCGTTCTCCTTGGCGGCCTGCAGCGCGCCGATGCCGGTGGAACCCGCAATCGGGAAGATCACGTCGGCGCCTTGGGCGAATTGCGCCATCGCAATCTCTTTGCCCTTGGCGGGGTCCGCGAAGGTGCCTGCGACCGTGCTCAGGATCTTGATGTCGGGATTGGCGGCCTTGGCACCTTGATCAAAGCCGACCTTGAAATCGGTGACGGTGGGGAAATCCATGCCGATAACCTGCGCCAGCACCCCGGTTTTCGAGGTCTTGGCCGCCGCATAGCCCGCCAGATATCCCGCGGTCGATGTGCCGTACATCACCGCCAGCACGTTCGGAAACTTACCACCGGTGAAATCCGGGCTGTCATCAAAGTCGATGAATTTCACGTCCGGGTATTGGTCGGCCAGTTCGGTGATATAGGGCGTCATGTCAAAGGTGCCGGCGATGATGACGTCGTAACCGCTGTCCGTGGCATCGGCCAAAGCGGGCTGCCACTTGGTCTTGTCATAGCCCGCTTCGATGATCTTGACCGTGACCGGCAGTTCCGCCTCGGCCTTGGCCATGCCCGCCGCCGCACTGTCGAAAAAGCTTTTGTCACCCAGCGTGCCGTGCAGCACAAGCGCCACCTTCAGCGGGTTTTCCTTGGTATAGTCTTGCGCCATCAACGGGGTGGCCGCAACCGACCCCATCAGGGCCGCTGCCGAGAACAGGCCGATGGCCGCCCTGCGCGTGAAAGGTATGAACATTTTAAGTCTCCTGTTGGGGGTGTTTCATTATTGGTCGTTTGCAAAGGGGATAGAGGCTGCATAAAGCGCGATCAGCCGGTCCAGCCTGACCTGTTCGATCAGCGTCACCATCGGTGTGCCAAGACGACCGGACGGGTCCACGATGGTCATGCCGCGCGCAATGCCCGGCGCCAGGGCCACATCGACCGAGGCGCGGACGGATTTGGTGATGATCGTGGGGTCAATCACCGCCGCCGCCGCCAACGGATCGACAAACCGGAAATTGTCGCCGCCGCCATAGCCTGCGATGGTCTGCCGCGCATGGCGGGCGAGGGCGGCCGAGAACGCCTTTTGCGGGCTGTCCGCGATGCTGTCGAACAAGGCGTCAACCTCGACGCCGGTCATGTTGTGGGTCACACACGGCTCCCACGGGGCGATCAGCGTGTCGATATCGGCACCGAACACGATGGCGGCAGCCTCGGGGTCGGCATAGATGTTGAACTCGGCGGCGGGGGTGGTGTTGCCACGGCCATAAAGCGTGGCACCCATGATGGTCAGTTGGCCGATGCCGTTGATGATTGCGGGGTCCAGACGCAGCGCCAAAGCAAGGTTGGTCAGCGGGCCGATCATCAGGATATCAACCTTTTCGCCGCGTGCCGAGGCCGCACGGAAGGTCGAGATCAGAAAGCCCACGGCATCATGTCCTGCCACTTCGGCCGTGACATCGGGCCGGGGCGCGCCGCCCAGACCGTCCTCGCCATGGATATACCTGGCATCGATGACGGCTTGGGTCAGCGGGCGACCGGACCCGGCATGAACCGGGATATCGGCCTTGGCCACGGCCAGCGTGGCCAGAATGTTGCGCGTGGCAGTCTCAAGCCCGACATTGCCAAAGACAGTGGTGATGGCCGCAGGCGCGCAGCCACCGGCAAGCAGCATCAACAGGGCCTGCGCGTCATCCACGCCGCCATCGGTATCCAGGATCAGGTTATTTCTATGCGCCAAGTCAGACAGCCTTCTTGTTATGATCTACCCGCGCCCAGAAGTCGCGGTATGTTGCGGAATAGTCTGACCGGATCTGCGCATGGGGCCGCCGCAGCAACTGCCGGTCCGCCACCAGCCGCTCGCCACTGACCCAGACATTGTCCACGTCACGCCCGGACCCGGAATAAACCAGCAGCGTCGGGTAATCCGGCGTTTCCGAATAGCCCGCACCCCGCATGTCGATGGCGATGATGTCAGCGGCCTTGCCCGGTTCCAGCGAGCCTGTCACATGGTCCAGCCCCAGCGCCCGTGCGCCGTCAATCGTCGCCATGCGCACAAGGTCGGTGCTGGTGATCGGCTGGGCCACACCCTCGCGGTGCGACGCCACCAGCCCCGCCACCCGCATTTCGGCCACCATGTCATAGGAGTTGTTGGCGGCCACATTGTCGGTGCCCAGCGCGACCGTCACCCCCGCAGCCCTCAAGGGCACCGCAGGGCACGCGCCCGCCCGCCCCGACCGCAACCCCGCCGAGGCGCAATAGGCCACCGAGGCCGCAGGCGCGCCGGCAAAAATCGCGATATCGGCGTCCGACAGGTCCAGGCAATGGGCGGCATGGACGCGGCTGTTGAAAAACCCATCCCGCCACAGCGCCTGCGTGGCGGTCAGGCCATAGCGCGCCATCGTCTCGACGTTATCCTCGGGGCCGCAGGCCATATGCAGATGCAGGCCGGCATTGTACCTGACCGCCACCGCAGCCTCGGCCCGCAACAGGTCTTCGGAATTGTCGACATAGGGCGCGTGGGGGCCAAGCCACGGGATGATGCGACCATCGGGCGAGCGTTGCTGTTCGATGAACGCCGTGGCCTCGGCCAGTTCCGCCTCGCCGCGCGCCTGATCGCCCAACTGGACAATGCCATAGGCCACGACGGCCCGAATCCCGCTTTCCCCCGCCGCCCGGGCCACCTGCGCCGCAAAGAAATACTGGTCGCAAAAGGTGGTGGTGCCCGACAGCAGCATCTCGGCGCAGGACAGGGCGACGGCCGGGCCGATATCGTCGGGTGTCAGGGAAAGCTCGGGCTCGCGGATCGAGTTGTACCAGCCTTCCATCGTCAGCAGGCTTTGCCCCTCGGACCGTCCGCGAAACAGGATCATCGCGGAATGGGTGTGGGCGTTGATCAGGCCTGGCATGACCAGACGGCCCGGCAGGCTTGCATGGTGGTCGAACATCGCGGCGGCGGGCTGGGTCGGGGCTGGCCCTGTGCCGGTGATATGGCCGTCCGCGAAAGACACCCAGCCCGGATCAAACACGCTGTTCTGCGCGTCAACCGTCAAGATCACTGCATCTGTGATAAGTGTTGAAGACATTTGACCTGGATAAGGGAACGCGGTTTAGTTGGCCAAACTCTCACCATTCAAAGGGGTGTTGTCAAATGCCGTTGCAGCGGTTCTGCCCAATTCCTATGCAGGTGGTCAGTAATGCCCAAGAACGCAGCAATTCGCCGCGTGACATAATCTGTGGTGCTGTCCGGGCCGCGCCACAAGCAGACCAAAGTCAAGGAGCCTGAAATGAAACGACGCAATGTGCTGATCGCCGGAGAGTCCTGGACGGTCCATTCGATCCACCAAAAGGGATTCGACAGCTTTACCACCACCGAATATGCCGAAGGCGTGCGCTGGTTGCGCGATGCGCTGACCGGCGCGGGGTGGACCGTGACCTATCAACCCTCACACATCGCCGCGCGCGATTTTCCATCGACGCCCGAGGCTTTGGCTGAGTATGATTGCGTGATCCTGTCGGATATCGGCGCCAACACCCTGCTTTTGCACCCCGATACCTTTGTGCGATCCGTGCCGCTTGCCAACCGGCTGCACGCCTTGCACGACTATGTCGCTGCGGGTGGTGGTCTGGTGATGGTCGGCGGCTATCTGACCTTTCAAGGGATCGAGGCCAAGGCCCAATATGCCGGCACCGCGATCGAGGATTGCCTGCCGGTCACGCTGCACCGCCACGACGACCGCATGGAATGCCCGCAAGGCGTCGGGCCCGCCGTGGTCGCAGACCACCATCCCATTGCCGCAGGGCTTGATGGGGTCTGGCCCGCGCTGCTGGGCTACAACCAGATCATGGCGCGGCCCGAGGCGACCGTGGTCGCCAACGTCGGGTCGGACCCGCTGATTGTCGCGGGCAGTTACGGGGCAGGGCGGTCGGTGGCCTTTGCCAGCGATTGCGGTCCGCATTGGGCGCCACCGGAGTTTGTGTCATGGGCGGGCTATAACCGGCTGTGGGCGCAGATGGTCGGCTGGGCGGCGGGGGAATAAGCCGTGAAGGTACAGCAACCCGCCGACCCCTGGCAGCGCACCACCACCGAACACGGGCTTGCTGCGGATGAGGTGATCTCGGCCCTGCAAAAATGCCTGCGGCGGGGGATGCTGGACAATGCGCTGTTGCTGGGGTTGGAGATGTATCTGACCAGCCCTGAACTGGAGGATAAGCTCTGGTCGCGCCTGTGTGTCATCGCGGTCGAGGAT
>JBBQGU010000271.1:0-5306 GCA_038323315.1 Rhodobacterales bacterium
ACGATGGCGCGCTGGGCATCGGCCTCAGGGCTGCGACGGTTCATGCGGCACCGCCGTTCGGGAAGGCTGCGGCAGCGATGACAGGCAATGGGTGCCGATCGATCAGGCGCAACACCTCGACGGCATCAGCGCATTCATCGGCATCGTCGGTTTGCCCGGCTACCACGCGGGCTGCCAGGATAACCAACGATTCAGGGTGTTGCGAGAGATCGTCAAGAATGCCGCGCGCTTCGGCCAAGCGGACTTGCATCCAGTCACCGGTGGCGGGCGGCGCAACAAGCGGGTGAGATAGTGGCTGGTTCATTTCCGTCCCCGCCGTGTCCGGGCCGGGCGGCTTTGTTCCTGCGCACTGATCCAGTCCTGGACCGAGGTGCGGCGATAGAGGACCTTCCGCCCGATCCGGGTGCAGGGCGGCCCAAGCTGCCGTGCCTCCCAGTGCGCTTTTCCATAGCCCTCATCCTTGGTCAGGTTGAAGGTCTCCGGCAAATCCGGAGCGGTTCAGTGTTCACGAACGGAGGCTTGTTGTCTGGATGCGGGGGCGGAGCGGGTGCCGGTCAGGGATGGCGCAGTGCGGGTTCGGGGGGATTGACGGGCATGGGGCGGTGGTGTGGAAAACTGACGCTTGACGCGAGATTGACTGGAATGCGAACTGGCACGGGAATTGCCAGATGGGGTCGGGCGGACAGGTATGCGGAACAGTTTTCCGGTGGCGCAGGCAGGCATGGTGATCGGGCTGCTTGGCGGCTCGTTCGATCCGGCCCATGACGGCCATGTTCATATCACGCGCGAGGCGATACGGCGGCTGGGTCTGACCCGGGTCTGGTGGCTGGTCAGCCCCGGAAACCCCTTGAAGCTGCGGCAGCCTGCCCCGATGGCGGACCGGATCGAACGGGCGCGGGCGGTTTTGCGGGACGATCCGCGGGTGGTGGTGACGGATCTGGAGGCGAGGTTGGGGACGCGGGCGACGGTGGATACGCTGCGCAAGTTGCGGGCGATCTATCCCGGTGTGCAGTTTGTCTGGATCATGGGGGCGGACAATCTGGTGCAGTTTCACCGCTGGAACCGCTGGCGCGAGATCATGGCGATGGTGCCGGTGGCGGTGATGGCCCGGCCCGGCGCGGGGCTGGCGGCACGCTTGTCGGTGACGGCGCGGGCGTTTCGTTTTGCAGAGGTCGCGCGGCCGGAGGCGTTGGGGCTGCGGGAGGCGCCGGCCTGGTGCTTTGTCAACCTGCCGATGCATGGGGCATCGTCGAGCGCCATCCGGGCAAGGGGCGGCTGGTTCGGGCGGGGGTAAGATGGATATTTGGGTCAGAATGAAAGGGTTCTGGTCAGCGCAGAGCCATGGGCTGGGGTTGGGTGGCAATTTGTGACGAAAGGAACGCCGCGCTGTTAGATGTGGTGATGTTTTGCGGTGGTGGGGCGGGTGGGAATGGGGTTGATGTCAGGTCAGAAGGAAAGGGTTAGCCCATGTTGAACATTGATCCGGGCGTTTATGTGCGGCGTGAGGTGTTTTTGTCCGAGCGGGAGGCGGTGTTTTCGACCACCTGGCAGTTGCTGGGGCCGGTGGCGAAGCTGGTAGAGCGGCGGGCCTATGTCGCGGTCGAGATTGCCGGGATGAAGGTCTTTGCGGTGCGGTCCAATGACGGGGTGTTGCGGGCGTTTCGGAATGTCTGTCGCCATCGGGGGGCCAGGTTGCTGCCGGAGGGCGAGGGGACCTGTGGGCCGATCAGGTGTCCGTATCATCAATGGCAATATTCGGATGCCGGGGTGCTGTTGCAGGCGCCTTGGTATGGGGCGGAAGCGGGGTTTGAGATGGCGGACTGGCCGTTGGAGCCTGTCGCGGTCGAGGAGTGGCGGGGGTTGGTTTTTGTGGCGATCCGGCCTGCAGTGAGTTTGGTGGAACAGCTGGGCGACACGGTGGCGGAGTTGACGGGCGAGCCGATGGAAAGCTATCTCCCTGTGCGGACCGAGCGGATGGTGTTCGAGGCGAACTGGAAGATCTACACGGATAATTTTGTTGAGGGGCTGCATATTCCCGGGATACATCCGGCGTTTCATGCGGCGATTGAGTTCGAGGCCTTTGAGACGACGGCGCATGACGGGTTGGTGCGGATGACCGCGCCGCCGAAGGAAGGGTTGTTTTACCGTGGCAAGTGGTTGTGGATGTGGCCGAACTGGACGCTGTCGCTGTTTGGCGGTGGCATGAACACCAGCCGGATCAATCCGTTGGACGAGGGGCGGACCGAATTGATCTATGACTTTTACTTTGATGCCAGTCTGGACGCGGCGGCGCGGGAGCGGTCGGTGCAGGGCACGCTGGGTGTCGTGCGCGAGGATTTCGAGGTCTGTGTGCAGACCCAGGCGAATTATGCCTCGGGTGGGTATCGGCCGGGGCCATTGTCGGCGCGGCATGAGACGGGGGTGGCGTATTTTCAGGGCCGTGTGATGGACGCGTTGCGGGGCAAGGCATGACCGGACTGACCCGGCGGGGGCTGTTGGCGGGGCTTTTGGCGGGGGCGGCGGCGCCGGCCCTTGGCCAGACCGTGACGCGGTCGTTGCGGCCGAGGGCGCGGCCTGCGGGGTCTTCGGCGGCGGGGTCTTCGGCGGTTGTCGAGGTGGCGGGGCGGGCGGATGATCTGGTGGCCAGGGCCAAGCTGGGTGGTGTCACGGGATATCTGGTCGCCGAGGTGGCGACGGGGCGGGTGCTGGAGCAGGTCAATGCGGATGCTCCGGTGCCGCCGGCATCGGTCGCCAAGACTCTGACGGCGTTGTATGGGTTGGAGCGGTTGGGGCCGCAGCACCGCTTTGTCACGCGGGTGATGGCTGTGGGCCGTCTGTCGGGCGGGCGGCTGGACGGCGATCTGGTGCTGGTGGGGGGCGGCGATCCGACGCTGGACACCGACAAGCTGGGCGATCTGGTGGCGGCGCTGGCGCGCAAGGGGGTGCGCGAGGTCACGGGGCGGTTTCTGGTTTATGGCGGGGCCTTGCCGACATTCGAGAGGATCAGCGAGGATCAGCCGGCGCAGGTGGGGTACAATCCGGGCATGTCGGGGCTGGGCCTGAACTTCAACCGGGTCAATTTCGAATGGACCAAGGGCGGGGCCACGACGCAGATGACGGCGCGGGGCGAACGCTTTGTGCCGCGGGTCAAGATGACGCGGATGCAGGTCGTGGACCGGCAGGGGCCGTTGTTCGGCTATGCCAAGGGTTTGGGCACGGAAGACTGGACGGTGGCACGGCGCGGGTTGGGGCAGGCGGGCAGCCGGTGGTTGCCGGTGCGGCAGGTGGCACCCTATGTCGCGGAGGTGTTTGCCACGCTGTGCGCGGCGCAGGGCATCGCGCTGCCGCCGCCGGTGATGGTGCAGCGGGTGCCTGCGGGGGCGCAGGTGTTGGTGACATTGGCCAGCGACGAGTTGTCGACGATCTTGCGCCAGATGCTGCGGTTTTCGACCAACGTGACTGCCGAGACGGTGGGGTTGACGGCGAGCGGGGCGGGCAGTCTGGCGGCCTCGGCGGCGCAGGTCGAGGCTTGGGCGCGGACGCGGTTGGGCTTGGATGCCCGGCTGGTCGATCATTCGGGGCTGGGGGCGGCGGCGCGTGTGACGGCGGCAGGCATGGTACGGGCGCTGATGGCGGGGGACCGGGCACTGGGTCTGCGCCCGGTGCTGCGCAATATCGGGCTGCGCGACATGGCGGGCAAGCAGGTCAAGGGCAGTTCGGTCAAGGTCATCGGCAAGAGCGGGACGTTGAACTTTGTTTCGGGCCTGGCGGGGTTCATCGAGCCTGCGGGCGGGCAGGATCTGTGCTTTGCCATCTTCAGCGCCGATGTGGCGCGCCGGCAAGCCGTGCCGATGGCGGACCGCGAGGACCCGCCGGGTGGCGACGCCTGGGTTGGCCGCGCGCATCTGCTGCAGGCGCGGCTGATCAACCGCTGGGCGGGGATGGTTTAGGGCTGGGCGGTTCTTGCGGTAAGCCGAAGCTGCTGGCCTTGTCGTGTCATGATCTGAACAAACGGCGGGCAACGCGAAGCTGGGTTGCACCCACTCGCGGTGCGGATTGGCATGCCCAAGGCGGTCTATGTGTCAGGCAGGTCGCGGAATGGCGTGACTTGGCGGTAGCTTGGCCTTATGCGACGTCAAAATCAGAAGGGGCGGGTTATGGGATATTTTCTGGGGGTCGATACCGGTGGCACCTATACGGACGCGGTTGTTCTGGATGAGGCAGCGGATGCGGTGATCGGGTCGGCCAAGAGCCTGACGACGCGGGGCGATCTGGCTTTGGGGATTGGGCGGGCCGTTGATGCAGCACTTGCGGGGGCGGGGATTGCGGCGGGGCAGGTCTCGTTGGTGTCGTTGTCCACCACGCTGGCCACGAATGCGCTGGTCGAGGGGCAGGGCGGGCGGGTCGCCTGGGTGTTCATCGGCTTTGATGCCGGGGATCTGGAGCGGGGCGGGTTGACCGAGGCGTTGAAGGGCGATCCGGTGATTGTGATGGCGGGCGGGCATAACCATGCCGGGGGCGAGGTTGTGCCGCTGGATTTGGCATGGCTGGAGGCGCAGGTTCTGGCGCTGAAGGATCAGGTGATGGGGTTTGCGGTGGCGGCGCGGTTTGGGACGCGCAATCCGGCGCATGAAGCGGCGGCGCGCGAGGTGATCCGGCGGGTGACGGGGCGGGCGGTGACGTGCAGTCATGAACTGTCGGCGCAGTTGAACGGGCCGAAGCGGGCTTTGACGGCCGTTCTGAACGCGCGGTTGATCGGGATGATCGACCGGCTGGTGGCGGCCTGTGAGCGGCATCTGGTGGCGATCGGAGTGACGGCGCCGTTGATGGTGGTGCGGGGGGATGGCGCGTTGATCTCTGCCGCGATGGTGCGGGAGCGGCCGATCGAGACCATCCTGAGCGGGCCTGCGGCGAGTATCGTGGGGGCGCGGTGGTTGACCGGCGCATCGGATGCGCTGGTCTCGGATATTGGTGGGACCACGACGGATGTGGCCCTGTTGCGCGGCGGGTTGCCAGAGATTGATCCGTTGGGTGCGCGGGTTGGTGGTTTTCGGACCATGGTTGAGGCGGTGGCGATGCGGACCACGGGCTTGGGCGGGGATTCAGAGGTTCACGTCATCACCGAGGGGTTGGTGGGCGGCTTGAGGCTGGGGCCACGGCGGTTGATCCCGGTGGCGCTGCTGGCGGTGGATCATGGGGCGATGGTGCATATGATGCTGGACCGGGCGCTGTTGGCCGAGGCGGTGGGCGAGGTGGACGGGCGCTTTGTGGTGCCGATGGGCGGGCAGACGGGGAGCGGGCAGACG
>JBBQGU010000272.1:0-5283 GCA_038323315.1 Rhodobacterales bacterium
GGTTGTGGCTGCTGGTGCCGTTTGCGATCATCGAGGGCCCGATTGTCACTGTCATCGCCTCCTATATCGCGCGGATGGGCTATCTGAATGTCTATGCGGTTTATGCGGTGTGCATGATCAGCGATCTGGTCGGCGATGCGATGTATTACGGGATTGGCCGGCTGGGACCGGCGTTTTTGCCCGAGCGGTGGCTAAGGCGGCTGGGAATGACCGAGGCTCGGCAGATTTCATTGGGCGAGCATTTTGCGACGAAGGGTGGGCGGACGCTTTTGTTCGGCAAGTGGACGCATTCGACGGGTCTGCCGATCATGCTTGCCTCGGGGATGGCGCGGATGAATTTCGCGTCGTACATGTGGTGGAATCTGATCGGGACCGTGCCGAAGACGGCAATTTTCGTGGCACTGGGCTATTTCATCGGCCAGGCCTATGCCTCGATCGACACCTATATTGCACGGGTTTCGTTGGGGTTGCTGGGGCTGGCGTTGGGGGTACTGTTGTACTTTTGGTATCGCAAGAAATGACGCTGACCTGTCTGATCCCCGCCTATAACGAGGAGGCGCGGATTGCTGCCGTTTTGCAGGCCGTGATCGGGCATCCGTTGATTGATGAGGTGCTGGTAATTGATGACGGGTCGCAGGATGGGACCGCGGATGTGGTGAGGTTGACGTCGGCGCGGTTGATTGTCTTGTCGCCGAATGGGGGCAAGACGGCGGCGTTGGCAAGGGGGTTGGTCGAGGCCAAGGGAGAGTTTGTGCTGTTGGTGGATGCGGATCTGGTGGGGTTGTCGGCTGCGGATTTGACGGCGTTGATCGAGCCGGTCTTGTCGGGGCGGGCGGATGTTTCGATTTCGCTGCGGCAGAATGCGCCGTTTTTGTGGCGGTGGTTGGGGTTGGATTACATCTCGGGAGAGCGGGTTTTGAAGGCTTCGCTGTTGGCGGGGCAACAGGTGGCGATGAATAATCTGCCGAAGTTCGGGTTTGAGGTGTTCTTGAACGGGCTGCTGATCGGTCAGAAATCCAGGATTGCTGTTGTAAGGTGGCCGGGGGTGGTCAGCCCTTTGAAATCTCGGAAATATGGGGTTTTGGCGGGGATTTTGGCGGATTTCAGGATGATGGGCGATCTTTTCAGGGTCGCCCCGCCGATGGGGTTGCTGGGGCAGATTTTGCGGATGCGGGGATTAAGGGTTTAGACCCTCCAACATGTGGGAGGGGTCTTAACAAGTTGATTTCAATCGGTTTTTTCGAATTTGACCGTTTGTTGGGGGATCAGGATTTTACCCGCTCGCCTTTGGGATCGTAGAGGGGGTCGAAGGTGGCGCGGGCGGGGATGCGTTCCGAGGCGACCTCCAGCTCCCAATGGCCCGACGCGAGGAAGGCGGCATCGACAGCCGGTGTGCGGATATAGCCCAGACCTATGGGTTTGCCGATGGTGTGACCATAGCCGCCAGAGGACAGCCAGCCCAGACGGATGCCGTCGCGGCAGATGGTTTCGCGGCCAAGGAGGATCACCGAGGGGTCGTCGACGGTGAAGGTGGCGAGGCGCTTTTTGGGGCCATTTGCCACTTGTGCCTCGATGGCGTCGCGGCCAAGGAAGAGCTGGCCGGATTTCAGTTTTACGGCCCATAGCAGGCCAGCCTCGACCGGGGTATGGTCGGGGCCGATGTCGCTGCCCCAGGCGCGGTAGCCTTTTTCAAGGCGCAGGGTTTCGATGGAACGGTAGCCTGCATTGGTGGCACCCTGGCCGATCAGCGCCTCGTACACGGTTACGGCGCACTCGACGGGGATGTGGAGTTCCCAGCCAAGCTCGCCGACATAGGTCACGCGCAGGGCGAGGACAGGGCAACTGGCGACAGATATCCAGCGGGCGGTGGCGAAGGGGAAGCCTTGGTTGCTCAGGTCGTCGGGGGTCAGCTGGGTCAGGATAGCGCGGGCATTTGGCCCCATCAGCGACAGGACGGCGTGCGAGGAGGTCACGTCGGTCAGGGTGCAGGAGCCTGACAGGTTGCGGTTGATCCAGTCGAAATCATGGGTGGCAAAGCCGGTACCGGTGGTGATGTAGTAGTCGTCGCGGCCAAGGCGGGCGACGGTCACGTCAGCCTCGATCCCGCCCCTGTCGTTCAAAAGCTGGGTATAGGTCAGGGTGCCAACGGGGCGATCAACTCGGCCTGCGGCGATCCAGGACAGGGCCTTTTCGGCGTCCCGGCCTTGGAGACGGTATTTGGCGAAGCTGGTTTGGTCGATCACAACGCAGCCGGTCCGGGCGGCGTGGTGTTCGCGGGCGACAGCGTCGAACCAGCCGGGGCGGTTGTAGGAATAGCGGTCTATGGGCTGTTCGCCGGGGCCCGCGAACCAGTTCGGGCGCTCCCAGCCGAGTTTCTCGCCAAAGCAGGCTCCGGCGGCTTTCAGGTGGGCATAAAGCGGCGAGCGCCGTGTGGGGCGGGCGGATTGCATTTCCTCGGACGGGAAGGCGATGGTGTAGTGTTTGCCATAGGCTTCCACGGTGCGCGCGCGGACCCAGTCGGTCGAGCGGTGAACCTGTCCAAAACGGCGGATATCGACGGGCCAGAGGTCGTAAGGGGCGGCACCCTTGGTCGCCCATTCGGCGAGGGCCATGCCTGCGCCGCCTGCGGACGCGATGCCAAAGGCGTTGAAACCGGCACCGACATAGAAGTTTTTCAGTTCGGGCGCTTCGCCCAGGATGAAATTGCCGTCGGGGGTGAAGGATTCCGGGCCGTTCAGCAGCTGCTTGACCCCGGCATGTTCAAGGGCCGGCACGCGGGCGATGGCGTTTTCCATGAACTGGCCGAAATGGTCGTAGTCTGACGTCAGCAGATCGAAATGGAAGCCTTCGGGGATGCCGTTTTGCGCCCAAGGCTTGGGGTTCGGTTCATAGCCGCCCCAGACAAGGCCGCCGACCTCCTCTTTCCAGTACGTCAGGCGGTCGGGGTCGCGGAGCGTCGGCAGGTCGGAGGTGACGCCGGGGATCTTCTCGGTGATCATGTATTGATGTTCGACCGAGACGAGGGGGACGTTGACGCCGACCGAGGCGGCCAGTGTGCGGGTCCATTGCCCGGCGCAACAGATGACCTTTTCGCATTCGATGGTGCCTTGGGGGGTTTGCACGCCCCTGATACGGCCATCCTCGACGATGATGCGGGTGACGGGTGTGTCTTCATACAGCTTCACCCCCGCCATGCGGGCACCTTTGGCGAGGGATTGGGTGATGTCGGAGGGGTTGGCCTGACCGTCGGTCGGCAGGTAGGCCGCACCGACCAGATCGTCGATGGTCATCAGGGGCCACAGGTCCTGAGCTTCCTGAGGGGTCAGGAGATGCATTTCCAGACCGAAACTGTGCGCAGTGGTGGCCTGACGCTTCACCTCGATCCAGCGTTCGGCGTTGCAGGCGAGGCGGAGGCCGCCGTTCATCTTCCACCCGGTTTGCAGGCCGGTCTCGGATTCGAGGCGTTTGTACAGGTCGACGGAATAGCCGAGGAGTTGCGTGATGTTGGCGGATGTGCGCAGTTGGCCGACAAGACCTGCGGCGTGGAAGGTGGTGCCGGAGGTCAGCTTTTTACGCTCCAGCAGGACGGTGTCGGTCTGCCCCAGTTTGCCCATGTGATAGGCGGTGGAACAGCCGATGATGCCGCCGCCGATGATGACAGTCTTTGCGGTTGTGGGGAGCATGTCAGCCTCGGTTCTGGAAGGCGTCAAAGGACGCGTGGTAGGTTTGCAGGTTGGCGGCGGTATAGGCGGCGTAATCGAAAGGTAGTGCGGAATGGAGTTCGGACACCATGGACCACAGGACTTCGCGCAGGGCGGCGGCGGCTTTCATGGCGCGGTAGGCGTGCCAAGGAGGGGTTGGGCCGTAATAGCGGGTCAGTAGGCGGTGTTCCTGATCGGGGGTGAGGTGATTGTTGGCGGCAAGGCCACCGAGGTCGAAAAGGGGCGAGTTGAAGCCGGCATAGTCCCAGTCGATCAGCCAGAGGCGGTGGCCGTCATGCAGGAAGTTGGCGGGCAAGAGGTCGTTATGGCCGAAGATCAGGTCGATGGGGCCGATGGCGGATTCCAGCGTGGCGGCTTGTTGACGCAGGGTTGGCAGGGTTGGCGTGTGCGGGCTGTTGTCGGCGCTGAGGGTGGCTGCATAGTCGCGGATGACGTGGAAGGCCCAGAACAGGGGCACGGGGCCGCGCAGGTGCTGGGGGATTTGCGTGTGGGCGCGTTGGATCAGGGTTATTGCTTGATCCAGGATGTCGGTTTGTTGGAAGTCGGCGGCGGTCAGGGTGCGGCCGTCGATATAGTCGATGACGAGAGCGCCCGGTTCATGGTGGCGGACGGCGGGGGAGATGCCTGCGAGATGGGCGGCAAGGCTGGCGGCAAGCTCGTGGCGGCGCAGGATGTGGTGCAGGGGGATGTCGTCGCCGATGCGGACGACATAGCGGTGTGCGGCGTCCTGCACCAGGAAGTTCAGGTTGGTGATGCCGCCGGTCAGCGGGGTGATTGTGATGGGGCCGGTCCAGCAGGACAGCGCCCTGACGCGGTCTTGCGGTGTCATGGTAGCAGGTCCTTTGGCCTGAAACGGCGCGGGCAGATGGCGCGGGCGCAGAGGGCCGCCCGCGCCACGGCCAAGTCATCGGGCCTGGTCGTGGTCATCAGAACCAGCCGGTGACGCGCAGCACTAGGGCGATGAGAGGGGTGGTGCCGGCATGATCGCCTGCGGTCAAACTGGCACATAGCGCCTCGATATGGCTGGAGACTGGCTCATCTTGCGCCTGGGCCGTGTCGGTGGGGCTTGGGGGGCAGGCGCATTCACAGGTGGGCTCCGAGGGGGCATTACCGACAGTAAACCAGATGTCCGGACGGAAAACAGGGGAAAAGCGTGGGCGGCACTGGTTCGGCGGTTGGGCCTTGGTGGCTGGCCCGGCCTCGGGTGGTCGCAACTGACCCTCTTGCACTCGGCCGCCAGCTTCGCTATGGCTGACCCACCTCACGGATGGCGGGTTGGCGGAGAGGTTACGCAGCGGATTGCAAATCCGTGAAGATCGGTTCGATTCCGATACCCGCCTCCAAGGGAAATCAAGGGGTTAGCCGACACTCTGCACTGAAAAAGGTGAAAGTTTTCCAATCGGTTTTCCAATTTTGTTCACGATGCGTGCCTTTTTGCCAGTGCGAGCTTGACCAAAACGGTGTCCGACTCGCCCGGGGAAACCCGGGCGTAGTGCTCGATTACCTGCCCAGCATGGCGCACACTCCAACCCATGTGGTTGGCAATTTCTGACAGCGAGAG
>JBBQGU010000273.1:0-5270 GCA_038323315.1 Rhodobacterales bacterium
AAGCACCTTCGCAGGGGACGGCGATAGGCCGGAAGACTTCGCTCGCTTGCCCTTCACTCCGATAATGATCGAAACACCCGCTTGAATATCGAACACGTTCACGTCATTGCTGCCGTCAGGAGAAACTTCCTTCTTTTTGGAAAGAGGCAAACACGATCAAGCGCGACATGCCCATCATGTGCGTGATCGGCAATCCGCCCTATCTGGGTGAAGGGGGCGTTTCCGAAGGCTGGATCGGCGAATTGATGCAGGCCTGTGAGGGCGTGTTGGCGTTCACCTCATTCGACAAGAACTGCGCAAAGGACAAAGACTGGTTCGCCGGTTGGCCTTCCTCCAAAGAATTGGTCAGGTATACCGACAGGCGCGGTGGTGATCCGGTCGCCCGATAGCCCATTTCTGCGAGGATCATGTCAAGTTTCATGTGGCACATGGCATAGGACGCCATTAGCAACTCGAACCCATGCAGGCGCGGGATTCCTGTACCACGTAGCCATACCAGGGCCCCGGCGCGATGCCTTGGATGCGCGGGGCAATGTGCCGAATGACCTCGGCCAGAAAGGTGCCCGTGCCCGTTGCGGGGTCGAGGATTTGGACGCGGTGAACCTGCTTCCTGATCGTGACCGGCTTGCCTTTGTCGGTCTGCCCAGTATCCCACTCGAGAGATACCTTTGAGGTAGCCGCGAGCCCCAGCGGCAGGCCGAACTCTGTCTGCAACACCTCGTCCACGGCCCGCACGATGAAGTTGACCACCGGCTGCGGGGTATACCAGACCCCCTTTGGCCTTTCGCTTGGACGGATCAAAGGCCGCAAGGAAGGTTTCATAGAAATGCAAAAATGGGTCATCCCGCCCCGTCATCCGCCCGAAACCGCGCATAAGGCTAGCCACGTCGCAAGCCTGAAAGACCTTGGCCAGACCATCAATGATCCACCGGATACGGTCATCAAGGTTAGGCCCTGCGATGTAGCCAAACAGGTTGCGCAGGAATGGGTTGGACTTGGGAAGCAAGTCCATCGCCTTATACCGGCTGAACGCAACCTGCGGGTCAACATCATCGTGCAGCCGCGCCGCGAACATCCCATAGGCGATAGTTTCGGCATACATGTCCGCGAAATCGTCAATCGAGATGTCGTGGATCAACTGATCCCGGAAAGCATGGAACTGGTCTGACAGTTCCGTCTTGGCATCCCTGTCAGCCACAAGAGAGCGGCCCAGAATGTCTTTGATTAGCGCAGCCTTGCCCGCCATCAGCGTTGCCAGCACCTCGGGCGAGGTAATGGTAACGGGCGTCTGGACAGCAAAGTCCGCCAAGGCGTGTTGCAACGCCGCAAAATTCTCAGGCATCGCTTGCCACCCCATGAGGTGCTGGCCAATGCGAACTTCGTTGCGCAATATTCCGTCACGATAGAACAGGAACACCAGACCATCGGTGTAGATCAAGTTGGGAAGCGCCTTGCGGTAGCGTTCCAGTTGATCCTTTTCGCGCCCCCTTAGTCCTTTTAGGTCGGCACCCAATATCTTGGCCTCGGCGTGGCCCATTATCACGTCGCCCCGATGGAACTAGAAGTCAGGGGCACCCACGTTGCGGAGGCGCTCGGGTTCGTTCTGTGGTTTGATGTGCTTGGCTATCTGACCAAACAACGCTTGAAGGACGGCCCGATAAGAATGCTCAGTGGCGTTGCCCATGTCATGCACGGCGATCAGGTCAGAAAAATACTTGCCAAAGTCCAAACGAAGTCTCCGCGATCAGTGCCTACCTGAAACTCAGACTAACCCGTAGCTGCCACGGATGTAAGGCAATTGCTGCCTGCCAAAACGGGTGGAGTCCCTTTGCAAAAGTTGTAGATGTATGCGACCTTGCGCCCTACCTTGATGAGCGCAACGCAGCCGCGCTGAAGGAGGACAACCAGCTTGACGGGTGAACGTCGGTCTAGTAAATATTGGACCAAGTATGACTTTCGCATGACTCAACGAACGAAATACCACCTAACACCTTGTAAATGCTTCGCCTTTAATTCGTTCCTTCCAATCCATCATCGGGGCCACGCTCAGGCGATGGGCCTTGTCGTCATCGGTT
This sequence comes from Rhodobacterales bacterium, assembly GCA_038323315.1. Lineage (GTDB taxonomy): Bacteria > Pseudomonadota > Alphaproteobacteria > Rhodobacterales > Rhodobacteraceae > Stagnihabitans. Next base: position 2,076 of record JBBQGU010000273.1, read on the forward strand.
TCCAGGGGAATGGCCTTGTCGCCTCTACGGCACCAGGGACGGTCAGGCGAGGGGGAAAGTTGCGGTTCTCTCAGCCTGCGAACTTGGAACGACAAGAATAGGTCTAATGCGACAAAACCTGACTCAGGAACAACTGCGTCCGCGGGTTTCGGGGCGCGGTGAAAAACTCCTGCGGTGGGGCCATCTCGATGATCTGGCCGTGATCCATGAACACGATCTTGTCGGCCACGGTGCGGGCAAAGCCCATCTCGTGGGTGACGCAGATCATCGTCATATGGTCTTCGGCCAGCGAAACCATCACATCCAGCACTTCCTTGATCATCTCGGGGTCAAGGGCCGAGGTCGGCTCATCAAACAGCAGGATATGCGGCTCCATGCACAGCGAGCGCGCGATGGCGACGCGCTGTTGCTGACCGCCAGACAGTTGGCTGGGGTATTTGTGCGCCTGTTCTGCAATCTTGACCCGCTCCAGATATTGCATGGCACGCGCCTCGGCCTCTTTGCGCGACTGTTTGCGGACCCGGCGCGGCGCAAGGGTAAGATTGTCGAGGATGGTCAGATGTGGGACCAGGTTGAATTGCTGGAACACCATGCCAACCTCGCGGCGGACATGTTCGATGTTCTTGACCTTGTCGGTCAGTTCCACCCCCTCGACAAAGATCTGACCCTGCTGATGCTGTTCCAACCGGTTGATGCAACGTATCGCGGTCGACTTTCCCGAACCAGAGGGGCCACAGATCACCACCCGCTCGCCCTTGCTGACACTCAGCGAAATGTCCTTCAGCACCTGAAAATCGCCATACCATTTGTTGACATGGCGCATTTCGATCATCGGCGTGGCGGCGTCTGGCGGAAGGGGCATTCTGGTCTCCGGATCAGCGCGCAGTGCGCAGCCGTCGTTCCAGCACTCTGGAACCCACGGTCAAGGGATAGCACATGGCAAAGTAGATCAGCGCAACCAGCCCATAGACGATGAACGGCTGAAACGTCGCGTTGGCCACGATCTGGCCGCTGCGGGTCAGTTCGTTGAACCCCACAATTGACGCAAGTGCGGTGCTTTTCAGCAGTTGCACCAGAAAGCCGACGGTCGGCGGGATGGCGATCCGCAGCGATTGCGGCAGGATCACATAGCGCATCTGGATCAGAAAGGTCATGCCCAGACTGTCGCTGGCATCCCATTGGCCACGCGGGATGGAATCCACACAGCCACGCCAGATCTCGGCCAGAAACGCGCTGGCATACAGCGTCAGCGCCACCCCCGCCGCCATCAGCGGGGTGACATCGATGCCGATCATCGGCAGGCCGAAGAACACCAAGAACAGCTGCAACAGCAACGGTGTGCCCTGAAACAACTGGATAAACAGCGATGTGGCACGGCCCCCGACGCGCGGCGCGCCATAGCGCCACAGCAGCAACAGCGTCGCGCCGACACCGCCCCCGACAAAGGCGATGGCCGATAACAGCAGTGTCCAGCGCGCCGCCAGCAGCAAGAAAGGCACGATCTGGGTCAAAGACAACTCAACCATCAGGCTTTCCCCGCAAACAGTTGGCGGCCCGCCCGGTTCAGCGCCCAACGCAAGGTCAAGGCCATGGCCAGATACATCACCGCGACGACGAAATAGGTTTCAAACGCCCGATAGGTCCGCGACTGGATCAGGTCGGCCGCATGGGTCAGATCGGACACCGCAATTTGCGACACCACGGCAGATTCCAGCATGGTGATCACGATCTGGCTGACCAGCGCCGGATAGACCGTGGCAATCGCCTGCGGCAGCACGACAAAGATGAAAACCGAGACCGGGCTGATGCCCAGCGACAGGCCCGCTTCGCGCTGCCCCGGCGACACCGAACCGATGCCGGCCCGGACAATCTCGATGCCGTATGCGGTCAGGTTGATCGTCATGGCCAACGCCGCTGCGGTGACTGCGGGGATCCTGACCCCAAGGCTTGGCAGCCCGAAGAAGATGAAGAACAGCTGCACGATAAACGGCGTGTTCCGGATCACCTCGACATAGGTCTGCACCGCACGGCGCGCCCAACGATGGCCCCACAGGATGGTGGCCGCACCGCCGATGCTCAGCGCAACCCCGATCGTCGCTGCAATCGCCGCCAGCAGCAAGGTCAGGCCCGCTCCGTGCAGAAGCAGGCCTGCGTTGTTCGAAATCGCGGTGAAATCGAAGTCATAGCCCATGCTGGCGATCAGAAACCTTCGACCAGCGGCTGCTTCAGCCATTTGACGGCCAGTTCGCTCAACGAGCCATCGGCTTTCATCGCGATCAGCGCGGCGTTCAGCGTATCGCGCAGCGCGGTTTCACCCTTTTTCACCGCCATCTGCGACGGCGAAGACAGCAACAGAAACTTCTCGACCGGCTCGATTGCCGGGTTCTTTGCCAGGATCGTCGCCCCGACATCGTTGCCGACAACCATCAGCGACGCCTGCCCCGACAGGAACGCCGAGATCACGCCGCTGTAGTCGCTGTACCGCTGGATATCGGCGCCTTCCGGCGCAACCTTGGTGACTTCGGTATCCTCCAGCGTGCCACGGTTCACGGCGATCGTCTGGCCGGCAAGATCGGCCGGTCCGGCAACCGCCAGGTCCTTGGCACCCATCACGGCGATGTAGTAGGGCGCATAGGCGTCCGTATAGTCAACGACCTGCGCACGCTCGTCGCTGAAGCCGATGCTCAGCAGCAGATCGACTTTGCCTTCGGTCAGAAACGGAATGCGGTTCTGGCCAGTGATCCCGACCAGTTCGACCTTGACGCCAAGTGCCGCCGCAAGCTTGTCGGCAACTTCGGTGTCATAACCTTCGACCTTCATACCCGCATTCAGCGACGCGAAGGGCGGGAAATCTTCGAATATCCCGACTTTGATCACGCCGGCGGTCTTGATGTCGTCCAGCGCGTCGGCTTGGGCGACCTCAACAAACCCGGACAGCACGCCGGTGGCCAAGGCAAGGCACAGGCCCATGCCGGTTCTGCGCGTAACGGAAAAATTCATGCGAACCTCCTAGATGACGGTTTCATTTGGCTGGGCTTTTGGTCCAGCCAGATCAGCTTGGCGAGTTTCGGGGCGGATTCAACACTAATCGTCCGAAACGAGGTTCAGGCCGGGGCCAGACATCGGCCAAGACCAGTGTCGCCTGTCAGGAAGCAGTCGCCACATCGCGCGCCGCAGCCGCCGGATTGATGCGGT
>JBBQGU010000274.1:0-5229 GCA_038323315.1 Rhodobacterales bacterium
GGGAAAGCTGTGTGTGGCGCAAAGGTTTTTCGGGTCCTGATCGTTGGGCGGGGCGTCAGTGTTTGTTTCGGCCCCCGTCAGCAGGGTGGGGTGGTCCTTGCGGGTATCTGGGAAGGGGAAAGAGTTTTGGGCGAAGTCTGCGGTCAGGTTATTGATCGGCTGCCTGCCGGGGGTGGCGGGGAAACGGGCCGACAAGGTGGACCATTCGGGGTCGGTCTGGTGGACCGTGAGGGCGGTTGCGGACATGGTCAGGTTCAAGTCGATGGGGGTCGGGATTGGCAGGCAGCCCTTGCTTTTGGGGGCGAGGTGGGCCCGGCTTTTCGGGGCGGTGGTGGCCTCGAAACTGCGATCCTGGGCGGGGATCAAGCTGGTGTGATCGTCGGTGAAGGGTGAAAGATGCCTGGCCATGATGGGGTCCTTGGGGTGGAGGATCAGGATGGGCCGGGTGCGGGGCGGGGTCAAGGGGGGCAGTCAACCCGGGGGGCGTCCACATGTGGGCGGGGGGCTGCCAAATTGAAAAGACAGTGGTTTGTAAAATCAGCTGAATGCTGACCTTGTTTCGCTGCTGGTCGACATGAAATTCCAGCGCGACCGGGTATGACTGGCGGTCATGCCGGGGATAGCACCGGACGGGTCCGATGCTTTGACCCCGTCACATTTTGCATTGGCTGAAACGTTCATCTGCTGCACTTTGGTCGGGGTTGGGCCGGTGCTGCGGGGCCGCGCATTGCACTGGCAAGAAGTCGAACGTTCTGGCGGCTGAACCGGCTGTGGTTGGGCATAAATGACTCGGGCGCTAGACGGACTGGTGAGGTTTTCTGCGCCGCTGCTCATCATTCCCTTGCGGTCATTCTTCGCGGCCCCGGCTAACGAAGAATGACCGCAAGGGAATGATGAGGGTTTGTTTCCAGGCACCAATCAGGACTGCGCCCCGCTTGCCAGACGGTTATTCCACCGTTACCGATTTTGCGAGGTTGCGCGGCTGGTCCACATCGGTGCCTTTGGCGATGGCGGTGTGGTAGGCCAGCAATTGCGCCGGCACGGCGTAAAGGATGGGGGCGAAGATGCCGGTTTGCGGCATTGTCAGGGTCGCCCATGCCCCGGCCCCCGCCTCGGCGATGCCTTGCGCGTCCGAGATCAACAGGATCTTGCCGTGGCGGGCCATCACCTCTTGCATGTTGGAGACGGTCTTTTCGAACAGGGGATCGCGGGGGGCCAGCACGATCACCGGCACTTGAGGCGAGATCAAGGCGATGGGTCCGTGCTTCAGTTCGCCTGATGCATAACCTTCGGCGTGGATGTAGCTGATTTCCTTCAACTTCAGTGCGCCTTCGAGGGCGAGGGGGAACATGGCACCCCGGCCGAGGAACAGGACATCCTGCGCCTCGGCCAATTCCTCGGCAATCGCTGCGATGTCGGCGGACAGGCCCATGGCGTGATTCATCAGGCCCGGCAGAGCGTTCAGGTCGGTCAGGTGCTGCGACAGTTGGGCTGGGGTGATGCGGCCCCTGTCCAGGGCGGCTTTCAGGGCCAGCAAGGCAAGGGTGGTCAACTGGCAGGTAAAGGCCTTGGTCGAGGCCACGCCAACCTCGATCCCGGCCATGATCGGCAAGGCGAGGTCGCTTTCGCGGGCGATGGACGAGGTCGGGACGTTGATGACGGCCACGACCTTGGCAACCTTGTCCTTGGCATAGCGCAGGGCTGCGAGGGTGTCGGCAGTCTCGCCGGACTGGCTGATGAACAGCGCCCAGGATTTGGGCGATAGTGGCGGCTCGCGGTAGCGGAATTCGGAGGCGACGTCGATGTCGCAGGGCAGGCCCGCGATCTGTTCGAACCAGTATCTGGCGACATGGGCGGCATAGGAGGCGGTGCCGCAGGCGACCATGGTCACGCGGTCGACGCCGGTGAAATCGACCTCGGGCGGCAGGTTCAGGGTGGGGTTATCTGCGCCACCACGGGTGTAGTGCCGCAAGGCATTGGCGATCACGACCGGCTGTTCGGCAATCTCTTTGGCCATGAAATGTTTGTAGCCGGCCTTTTCGATGCGGGTGGCGTCGATCTGGATGCGGGTTTCGGCGCGGTTCGCAAGGCGGTCGTGGGCGTCGTAGATCGTCGCCCCGGCGCGGGTGATGACGGCGCAGTCGCCTTCGTCAAGATAGGTGATGCGGTCGGTCATCGGGGCGAGAGCGATGGCGTCGGAGCCTACGAACATCTCGCCGGTGCCATGGCCGATGGCGAGGGGGCTGCCTTTGCGGGCGGCGATGATCAGGTCATCGTGACCGTCGAACAGAAAGCACAGGGCAAAGGCACCGTGCAGGCGTGACAGGGTTTCTTTTGCGGCCTGGATGGGCGTGCGGCCAAGGTCGATCAGGTGGCGGGTCAGCAGGGCGACGGTTTCGGTGTCGGTTTCGGATTCCTGGTGCAGGCCGTGGGCGGCCAATTCGGCGCGCAGGTCGCGAAAGTTTTCGATGATGCCGTTGTGGACGACGGCGACCGGGCCAGAGCGGTGCGGGTGGGCGTTGGTTGTCGTCGCAGCGCCGTGGGTCGCCCAGCGGGTGTGGCCGATGCCAGCCTTTCCGGCCAAAGGGTTATGGACGAGGAGGTCGGACAGGTTGACCAATTTGCCCACGGCGCGGCGGCGATCCAGATGGCCGTGGTTCACGGTGGCGATGCCGGCGCTGTCATAACCGCGATATTCGAGCCGTTTCAGTGCCTCGACCAGCTGCGGGGCGGCTTCGTGATTGCCAAGGACGCCGATGATGCCGCACATTACCGGGACCCTTTCGTGGCTGTGGCATTCGCTGCTTTGATGGCGCGGAGGCGCTCGATCAGTTTGGTGGCGAGGCCCGGCTTGTTGACCTGTCTGGCGCGGGCGACGGCGAGCGCTGCGGGCGGCACATCCTCGGTTATGACCGAGCCAGAGGCGGTCAGGGCGTCGTCACCGACGGTCACCGGGGCGATCAGCATCGTGTCAGAGCCCACGAAAACGCGTTTGCCGATCTTTGTGCGGTGCTTCATGACGCCGTCGTAGTTGCAGGTGACGGTGCCCGCGCCGATATTGGTGAATTCGCCAATGTCGGCGTCGCCGATATAGGTCAGGTGACCGACCTTGACGCCCTCATCCAGGATGGCGTTCTTGATCTCGACAAAGTTGCCGACATGGACATCCTCGGCCAGTTCGGCGCCGGGACGCAGGCGAGCAAAGGGACCGACGACGGCGCCGCGCGAGATATGGCAGCCTTCGAGATGGCAGAAGGCCTTGATCTCGGCGCCGGATTCCACCGTGACGCCGGGGCCGAAGATGACATTGGGGCCGACGGTGGCGTCGCGGCCGATATGGGTGTCGAGGGCGAAGAACACGGTTTCGGGGGCGGTCAAGGTGACGCCATTGTCGAGGGCATCAGTGCGGGCGCGGGTTTGGAAATGCGCCTCGGCCCCGGCCAGTTGGGCGCGGGTGTTGATGCCCAGGGTTTCGGATTCGTCGCAGGTGACATAGCCGCAGGACAGCCCCTCGGCGCGGGCCAGTTCGACGATGTCGGTCAGGTAGTATTCCTGTGCCGCGTTCTGATTGCCGACCTTGGCGACAAGGCGCAGCAGGGTTTGCACATCGGCGCAGACCACACCGGAATTGCACAGGGCGATGGCACGTTCGGGCGCGGTCGCCTCGGCGTATTCGACGATTTTCAAAAGGTGGTCGCCGTCGGTGATCAGGCGGCCATAGCGGGCGGGGTCCCGGGGGGTGAAGCCGAGGATGACGACAGCGTGATCCACGCGGGCGGCGAGCATGTCTTGCAGGGTTTCGGGGCGCACGAAAGGCGTGTCGCCGTACAGAACGATCGCCTCGCCTGTGGCATCCGACAGCAGGGGGGCGGCCTGGGCGACGGCGTGGGCGGTGCCAAGCTGGGGGTCTTGCAACACACAGTCGCAGGCGGGGTCAAAGTCGAGAGCGGCTTGGGTGACCTGGGGTGCGCCGTGGCCGGTGACGACGACAATGCGGGCAGGGTCGAGGGCGCGGCCGGCGGTCAGGGCGTGGTGCAGCATGGGGACAGAGGCCAGGGGGTGCAGCACTTTGGGCAGGTCGGAATTCATCCGCGACCCCAGACCCGCCGCCAGAACGATCAATGAAACCTGCATGCTGCCCCTTTCCTTATTTTCCCCTGTGTTTTACCCCCAACGGACGGGGCCGCAAGGGGCGAGCGCCTTATGGCATGTTACAGGAGGCGGATGGGGTGAATAAGGGCACAGTTGTCTTTGATCTGGACGGTACTTTGGTCGATACGGCAGAAGATCTGTTGGCGGCGGCCAATGCCTGCCTGGCCCGGCCCGTCCTGGGGCCGCGCGACACGCTGACGGCGTTTCTGGGCGGGCGAGCGATGTTGCGGCTGGGCTATGAACGGTTGGGCATCGCGGGCGACGTGGACCGTGATTATGCGCGGCTGCTGGCGGTCTATGCCGAGGGGATCTGCGTGCATTCGCGGCTGTATCCGGGCGTGGTCGCTGCGGTGGAGGTGCTGCGGTCCGAGGGCTATGCAACGGCGATCTGCACCAACAAGCCCGAGGGGTTGGCGGTGGAACTGGTGCGGCAGTTGGGGATCACACAATTGTTCGGGGCGCTGGTCGGGGCGGATACCTTGCCGGTGCGCAAGCCCGACCCTGCGCCCTATTGGCTGGCGGTGGAGCGGGTCGGTGGCGGCGGGCCGTCGATGCTGGTCGGTGATACAGAGACCGACCGCAATACCGGTCGGGCGGCCGGGGTGCCGGTGGCCCTGGTGACCTTTGGGCCCGAGGGACAGGGTGTGTCGCGGCTGGAGCCAGAGGCGTTGCTGCACCACTATGACGATCTGCCGGCACTGGTGGCGCGACTGCTGGGCCAGTGATCGCACGGATCACAGAACGGCCTGCGGTGTCGGTGCGGCTGCCACGTTCCCGCTCGGACATCCAGCCGACTTGGGTCGCATTCACCCGGGTTGTAGGACCTTGAAACGTCGGCGCAACCTTGACCGTGGTGTCGGCAGTGTACCAAGGCGCGGTGCAGGTGAAGCTTTGCCGCGTGATTTGCTCAGAGGTGCCCCTGTGCGGGTTATCTGTACCGCCGAACGTGACGATGCGGAAACGGTCACCGATGCGGCGGTCGGCGATGACTGCGCGCCCTTGCATGGCGGGGTTTGGCACCCTGAATTTCGCCATCGTTGCGGGGTCTGACCAAGCGCCAAACATGCGCCGGGCGGT
>JBBQGU010000275.1:0-5205 GCA_038323315.1 Rhodobacterales bacterium
CATCCAGGTGCCGAAACTTTGTGCGACCGACAGCATCGACGCCTTTGGGTCATGCCGCCTGTGTCTGGTCGAGATTGAGGGGCGGAATGGTACGCCGGCAAGCTGTACGACACCTGTGGCGCCAGGGCTGAAAGTTCAGACCCAGAACGCCAAGCTGAAGAAACTGCGCCGCGGCGTGATGGAATTGTATATCAGCGACCATCCACTCGACTGCCTGACGTGCAGTGCCAATGGCGACTGCGAGTAGCAGGATATGGCCGGTGCCGTGGGTTTGCGCGATGTGCGGTATGAAGCTGTGGACACGCATTTCCGCGCCAAAGACAACTCCGGCAAGGTAAACCCGCAATACACCCCGCGCGACGACAGCAACCCCTATTTCAGCTATGACCCGCAGAAATGCATCGTCTGCAGCCGCTGCGTGCGGGCCTGCGAGGAGGTGCAGGGCACCTTTGCCCTGACCATCGAGGGGCGCGGGTTTGACAGCCGCGTGTCCTTTGGGGCCAAGGCTGACAACGCTTTGGCCTCGGATTGCGTGTCCTGCGGGGCCTGTGTGGCCGCTTGTCCGACGGCGACCCTGCAGGAAAAGTCGATCATCGAGATCGGCACGCCGTCCCATTCCGTCATCACCACCTGCGCCTATTGCGGCGTCGGCTGCAGCTTCAAGGCGGAAATGCGCGGCGATGAACTGGTGCGGATGACCCCTTATAAACACGGCAAGGCCAACCGCGGTCACAGCTGCGTCAAGGGCCGTTTCGCTTATGGCTATGCCGCGCACAAGGACCGCATCCTGAACCCGATGATCCGCGAAACCATCAACGAACCGTGGCGCGAGGTGTCGTGGACCGAGGCGATGGAGTTCACTGCAGCGAAGATGCAGGGCATCATTGCCAAGCATGGCCGGCAGTCGGTTGGGGTCATCACGTCGTCGCGCTGCACCAATGAAGAGGCCTATCTGGTTCAGAAACTGACCCGCGCGGTGTTTATGAACAACAATACGGATACTTGTGCGCGGGTCTGCCATTCACCCACCGGCTACGGCCTTGGTCAGACCTTTGGCACCTCGGCTGGCACGCAAGACTTTGATTCGGTGGAACATACCGATGTCGTGATCATCATCGGGGCCAACCCGACCGATGGCCACCCGGTCTTTGCCAGCCGGTTGAAAAAGCGGTTGCGCAAGGGGGCAAAGCTGATCGTTATCGACCCCCGCCGCACCGACATCGTCGAAAGCCCGCATGTCAAGGCGCAGCACCACCTCTCGCTGACCCCCGGCACCAACGTGGCCGTGATCACCGCGCTTGCCCATGTCATCGTGACCGAGGGCATCTATGACGAAGCCTTTATCCGCGACCGCTGCGACTGGGACGAGTTCCAGGACTATGCCGAGTTTGTCTCGCAACCCCACCACGCGCCCGAGGCTGTCGAACTGCTGACCGGCGTCAAGGCCGAAACCGTTCGCGAGGCGGCGCGGTTGTTTGCCCATGGCGGCAATGGGGCAATCTACTATGGCCTTGGCGTGACCGAACACAGCCAAGGCTCCACCACCGTCATCGGCATTGCCAATCTGGCCATGATGACCGGCAATGTCGGCCGTCCGGGTGTCGGCGTGAATCCCTTGCGCGGGCAGAACAATGTGCAGGGCTCCTGCGACATGGGGTCATTCCCCCATGAACTGCCGGGCTATCGCCATGTCAAAGGCGACGCCGTGCGCGAGATTTTCGAAAAGGCCTGGGGCGTCAAGATCGATAACGAACCGGGGTTACGTATCCCCAACATGCTGGATGCGGCAGTCGAGGGTACCTTCAAGGGGCTGTACTGCCAAGGCGAGGATATCCTGCAATCCGACCCCGATACCAAGCATGTCGCCGCGGGACTAGCTGCGATGGACTGCGTCATCGTCCACGACCTGTTCCTGAACGAAACCGCGAACTACGCCCATGTTTTCCTGCCCGGCTCGACCTTTCTGGAGAAAAACGGCACCTTCACCAACGCGGAACGCCGCATCAACCGCGTGCGCAAGGTCATGGCCCCGCGCAACGGCTATGAGGATTGGCAGATCACCATGATGCTGGCAAACCAGATGGGCGCGGGCTGGACCTATACCCATCCCTCTCAAATCATGGACGAAATTGCCATCACCACGCCGTCTTTCGCAGGGGTCAGCTATGAGAAACTGGAAACCTTGGGCTCGGTCCAATGGCCCTGCAACGAACAGGCACCCGAGGGGACGCCGCTGATGCACGTCGATGGTTTCGTGCGCGGCAAGGGTCGTTTCATCAACACCGAATACATTGCCACGGATGAACGGACCGGCTCGCGTTTCCCTCTGCTGCTGACCACGGGGCGTATCCTGTCGCAGTACAATGTCGGCGCGCAGACCCGCCGCACAGCGAATGTGGTATGGCACGATGAGGATCTGTTGGAGATTCACCCCCACGACGCCGAGTTGCGCGGCATCAAGGATGGCACCTGGGTCCGGTTGGCCAGCCGGTCTGGCGAGACGACGCTGAAGGCAAAACTGTCCGACCGCATGAATCCGGGCGTCATTTACACAACCTTCCACCACCCCGAAACCCAAGCCAATGTCATTACGACCGATTATTCGGATTGGGCCACCAACTGCCCGGAATACAAGGTGACAGCGGTGCAAATATCACCCTCCAACGGCCCGTCTGAATGGCAGCAGGACTATGCTGCCCATACCGCGAGATCCCGGCGTATTCAGGCGGCCGAGTGATGCAGGTCAGCCGTCCCATGCCACGCCTGTCCTTTGGGACGGGCGTCCAGGGGCCGCGCACGCTGCCGGAGGAGGTCGCGGTGGCGCTGACATTCAACGGCACCACGCAGGCCGTGATGATGGCGACGCCGGGTGATCTGATTGATTTCGCATATGGTTTTGCACTGACCGAAGGGATCGCCAAGCCGTCGGAAATCACATCCATCGACGTGCAGCCGGTGCCAAACGGCATCGACGTCCAACTGTGGCTGCAACCGCAGGCCGAGGCGCGGTTGGCCCACCGCAGGCGCACCATGGCCGGACCGGTCGGCTGCGGCCTTTGCGGCATAGACAGTCTGGATGAGGCGATGCGCAAGCTGTCCCCCGTTCCAAAATCTGCGTTTACAATGACAGCAACGCAGGTCATGCAGGCCATTGCCGCGCTTCCAGGGCACCAACCCCTGCACGACGCCACCCGCGCGACCCACGCGGCGGGGTTCTGGTCGGGCAGCCTGCTCGCAACGCGGGAGGATGTCGGGCGGCACAACGCCCTCGACAAACTCGCAGGACATCTGATCCGCCAGACAGCCCAAACCGGGGCCATCCTGCTGACCTCTCGCGTGTCCATCGACATGGTGCAAAAGGTGGCCGCCCTTGGCATGCCCATCCTGATCGCTGTGTCTGCGCCCACCGCCCATGCCGTGACCTTGGCGGATCAGGCCGGCATCACCCTGATCGCCCTCGCCCGCCCTGACCGGTTCGAGGTTTTCACCCATTCCGCCCGTCTGACCGAGGTTGCCGCCCATGTCGCATGACCAACACACCAAGCTGATCCATATGGCCAATCAGATTGCCAAATTCATGGAAAGCAAACCCGAGGCCGAAGGTCTGACAGGACTCGCCTCTCATATCAATGACTTCTGGGAGCCGCGCATGCGCCGCCACCTGTTCGAGGTGCTGGATGGCGGGGGTGAGGGGTTACGGCCGCTGGTGATCGCCGCCTCGCCACAAATCCACCGGCCGCTGGCCGCATAGGCCGCAAACCTTCCATGATCAGGCCATGATCCGGCACTAACCCTGCAATCCGGGTCCGCAGGGAGGTTATCTTGTCACATATCAGCGCGGTTTTTTCAGATCGGCGCGACGGCGTGCTGGCGCGTCACGTCTGGATTATCGCCTTGATTGTCACGGCCGGCGGTCTGGCCACTTGGGCTGCCGGTCATCTGCAAAGCCCGAACTACGAAGCCTCGGCCGTTGTGCAGGTGCAGGCGGGGACCGAGGCGGCCAGCGTCGGCGCGCGCATCATGGGCCGCGACAACCTGCTGTCCATCGTCGCCCGGCATCACCTGGACCTGACCGGCCCCAGCGACGGCGACACGACTGCCGTCCGCCTCAGCCAGGCGATTACCATCAACGCATTGACCGCCGATGCCGGGCAAATCCTGGGGTTTCAGCCGCAACTTGCCGCGCTGGTGGTGTCGGTCCGGCTGTCCGATGCAAAACTGTCGGCGCGGGTGGCGAATGACGTCGCGCAACAGATTCTGGATGAGGGCAATGCCGGGGAGTTGAACGCAACCCACGGCGATCTGGAGTTTTACCGCCGCGATGAACGGCGTCTGTGGCAAGAGTTGAGCGCGCTGCGGACCGGGCAGCAGGCCGCAGGCACGACGGCGGATCTGGTGGGGCAGCGTCGGCTTGGCCTGATGCAGGACCAGTACGACCTGGTGCGACATAAACTGGCCGGGGCCGAGATTGCCGCCCGGCTGTCGGGCCATCTGCAGCAGGGCCAGTACAGCCTGCTGCGCCGTGCCACCGCGACCGAGGCGGTCGATGTCGGGCAAGACTGGCTGCCGCTCGGCGTCGTTTGCAGTTTGTTGCTGGCCGTCACGCTTGCCTTTGTGCGGGAACTGCACGCCCTCCGCGCGCCGCTGGGCCTGACGCCGCTGCACATCCGCGCCAGCTGGATGTACCGCGTGTTCGACGACCCCGCGCGTCCGATCCTGGGCATGCCGCGCTATGCCGTCACCTCGGGCCTGATCGTGGCCGGCCTTTACCTGCTGGCCCGGATGATCGGCTGATCATTCCGCCAGGATGCTGGCCAGATAAATCCCATAGTCGTTCTTGCGAAAGATTTCTGCCCGCGCCTGCAACGCCGACCGGTCGATCCAACCGGCACGAAAGGCGATCTCGTCCGGGCAGCCGACCTGCAACCCTTGCCGCGCCTGCAAGGTCCGCACAAAATTCCCGGCATCCAGCAGGCTGGCATGGGTGCCCGTGTCCAGCCAAGCACAGCCGCGGCCCATCTTTTCGACCACCAAAGACCCGTCCTGCAAATAGGTTTCCAGCAGATCGACAATTTCCAACTCGCCCCGTGGCGAGGGTTGGATCGACGCTGCCCGGTCCGGTGCCGAGGCATCCAGAAAATACAACCCCGTGATCGCATAATTCGACGGCGGTTTCGCCGGTTTCTCGATAATCTGCCCCACCCG
>JBBQGU010000276.1:0-5204 GCA_038323315.1 Rhodobacterales bacterium
GCCCCGATACACGCGCCCGTCGCCAGCATCGCCGCGCAGCCAAGGCCCACGCTGCCGGTCGCCGACATCGTCATGCTGCCAAGTATCCCCGACAGCGCCATGTTGGCAGGCAGCGACAGATCGATGCCGCCGCCGATCATCACCACCGTCATGCCCAGCGCAAGAATGCCCAGCATAGACGCCTGCACCAGCACATTGACCAGGTTCGACGGGCGGAAAAACACCGGGCTCAGCCACCAGATGCCGATCAGCACCGCTGCGAAAACCGCCAGCCGGATCAGCGTCTGCATCCCCGGCAGCGCAAACGCCGCCCCCGCCACCGGCTGATCTGGCGCGGGGCTGGTCATTCCGGCAGCACCACGCCAAGTTTTGCCAGCAACCTGCCATCGACCCGGAATTCGGTACCGGTGCAGAAACTGGCGCGGTCGCTGGCCAGAAAGGCGATCACCTCGGCCACTTCTTCGGGTTGGCCGATGCGGCCCAGCGGCTGAGCGCGACCCCAAAGCGCCATCAGCGCCTGTTCTTGCCCGGGCGCGGCCGCCTCGCGGGCCGAAAAGCGTGTCATCGGCGCATCGATGCAGCCGGGGCTGCAAGTGTTCACCCGAATGCCGTCAGGCGCATGGTCCACCGCCATCGCCCGCGTCAACGACAACAGCGCGCCCTTGGAAGTGGAGCATGCCGCCACCCGGTTCTGTGTGGCGCTGCCTTTTACCGAGGCGACATGGACCGCCGCACCGCCCCCCGGACCCATCCGCGGGACCGCAAACCTGCTGGCCGGACAGGCCCCGCCAAGATTGACCGCCATCACCCGGTTCCCTGCGTCAGGTGGCATCGTCTCCACCAGTGCGGTCGCGTCCAACCCTTCGGCCTGCAGACCCGCTGCCGCCGCATCGACCATTGCCGCCTCGTGCACCAACAGCGCCACTCGCGCGCCGCGTTGCGCCAGAAGACGCGCCGCAGCCAGCCCGATGCCGCTGCCACCGCCGGTGATGATCGCGGTCTTGCCTGCGCATTCAACCATGGCCCACCTTCCGCTGGTGGATCAACAACACAGGGTCCGCGATCACATGACAAGTGCTGTCACGCTGCACAAGCGTGGCCGGCAGGCGCACATGGCGTTCGGTCAGCGCGCCGCCAACCATCAGCGTCTGCATCATCATCCAGGCCTGCGCTGCCATCACGGTGATCGGCTGGCGGACCACACTGATCGCGGGGCGCAGCACCTCCATCCACGCCACGTCGTCAAATCCCAGCACCGAAATGTCGTCAGGCACCGAAAGCCCGCAATCCTGCAAGGCCCGCAAGGTTCCAAGCGTGGCCGTGCCGCTGGCCGTCAGGATCGCGGTCGGCGGCGGGGTGGCGTGCAGATGGTCGGCCAGTGCAATCGCCATGTCCTGCGGGGTCATGCCGCTTTGCAGAACCTCGACCCGGTCGGCGATGCCAAGCCGGTCCGCCGCCACCAGAAACGCCGAAACCCGCAACTGCGAGTTCCACAGCCGGGTCGAGTTCACCACCATCCAGATCGCCCGATGACCCAAGTCATGCAGATGTCGAACTGCCGCCTCGGTCGCGCCGGCATTGTCGAGACAGACCGAGGGCAGCGGTTCGTCCTCGCGGACCCGGTCAATCACGATGATCGGAATGCCATCATCTGGGCCACCCACCCAAGAGGCGGTAGGCACCATGAAAATGCCCTCGACCCGGTTGGCACCGAGAACGGCCAGCTTTTCAGGCTCCAGCACACCGTCCTCACGGGTTTCGACAGCCAAAAGCCGGTAGCCATCATTTTCCAGGACCCGGTTTAGCTGTCGCAACAAGTCACCGAAGAATGGGTTGCCCAGATCGGGGATGCACAACCCGATGGTGCGGCTGCGCCGGCTGCGCAGGGTGGCCGCCACCCGGTCAGGCGCATAGTGCAGATCTTGCGCCGCTTTCTGTACCCGGTCCCGGATTTCGGGATTTACGGACTTGCGACCAGAAAACACATTGGAAACGCTGCCGACCGAAACCCCTGCCGCCTGTGCGACTGACAGTATCGTGATTTTCGGAGTCCTCACGTCCATCTCCGTGAAACGTTTCATCAGCTTTCTGAGTTTTCACGCAATTGGAAAAACCTGTCAAGAGTTGGCGCATAACCCACACCGCATTTGACGCATGAATTTGCAGATAGTGCTTGAGCCGATGGCGTTCGGGGCCCGCTTGACGTAGCTGGCCCTGATGGCTTGCTTCAGGGTGCAGTCCGACCTCCGCCTGGGGCCTGCACCGGCGCGCCTGCCCTCGGATCAGCCCTGTTGCTATACCGCCAGATATCCACCGTCGATCGGCAAGACCGTTCCTGTGACAAACCCCGCCATGGGCGAGGCAAGGAACAAAGCGCCACCCGCAACGTCCTCGGCCTGGCCCCAGCGACCAAGGGGCGTTCGGCCAAGGATTGCGGCCTCTCGCGTCGGATCGGCGCGCAAGGGTTTGGTCAACTCAGTGGCGATCCAGCCCGGGGCAATGGCGTTGACCCGAATGCCGTCGGGGGCATAGGCGATGGCCAACGACTTGGTCAATTGCACAATTCCGCCTTTCGACGCCGAATACCCCGGGACAAGTCCGCCTCCAAAGTAAGACAGCATCGAAGCCATCAGTGTGATCGTACCGCCACGCGCGGCCAGAATCGGGCGCGTGGCGGACGCAACACGCATTGCCCCGGTCAGATTGATGTCCAGAACCTCGGCAAAGACCTCGGGGTCATGCTCAGCCCCCCGTCGGATGATCCCCGCGCAGTAGATCAGGTGGTCAAGGGCGTGCAACTGGCCAATCACCGCGCCCACCTGACCTGCGTCGCGCACGTCCAAAGCAAGACTGCGCAAGCCTTTTTCGGCGGCAGCGGCGGCTTCTGCCTCGGTCGCTCCGGTCACGAGCACTTCGGCTCCCTCAGCGAGAAATGCGGCTGCGATCCCGGCACCGATACCCGAACTGCCTCCAACCACCAGCACCCGCGACGAACGAAAACAATCGGTCGGCCAGAATCCCATGGCTCACCTGATGAACTGATCGGCAAAGGCCGCGCCAAGGCCAACCGCTTCGAAATGCGCGCGACACAAGTCGATCTTGGTGAACACGTCTTCGTAGCCGAGCGGCTTGCCCCAGGGATCGACGTAGTACATGATCCCATTCACCTGAAAATAGGTGATCATCTCCTCAACCCCTTCTGGCACGACCAGAGTATGGGTCTCACCCGGCGGTTCAAAGACATAGCTGCCCTCTTCGGCGACCCAATCGTGTTCAAGATAGCGCCACCGCCCCTTGAGCACAAAGCCATGAACCGGGTTAGGGTGGCGGTGCCGCGACAACACGCCCGATTTGCGGACCCGTAGCAGGTTCATCCAGTAACCTTGCGACCGGTTCAGACAAAGTGGCCGGAACCAGACATTCTCGGCTTGCGGCACCCAAAGGCGTTCATCGTCGGGTATGGCCTTCGGAACGACAATTTCCGCCAGAGCGTCCGGCGGATTTTTCAGTTGATACGGCATCAGAGGGTCTTGGTCAGCATGTTCAAGTGGCATCTTGCGTTTCCTTCTGAAGGGACGACCGGCCTTGATAGACTGCAATCTTTGCAACACCTGCACCAGCCGCGGTCATGCGTGGTTGATCTGGCACCGAACCGAGTGCGAATACGCTTGCGCAATTCCCGGCGCGGGCCGGGGTGATGCCGTCCACTGCCAGCATCACTGACACCGGGCGCCATTCCTTGAAACTGGCGAAAGCGACACACCTTTCCGTCACGATATCCGTCCCACTTACGGTGCGAGCACCAGCCGACCACAGAATATCATGTTAGGCACGGTCGGTTTGACTGTCACGCCGCAAATCGAAAATACCCCGAAAGCAATCAAAAGGTCACCGCTTCAATTACGATGACGGCAGTTCTCGATCACACCGTCCGCAGAACATAGCGTTTATCTCGTTCATGATCAGTCCGGATACGATCACGATGGGGTCACCCCGCCGACACGGCTAGATCCGCCCAAATTCTGCCAGAAGATCCTCGATGGTCTTCCCCTTCTTGACCCATGCACGCGTCTTTTCCTCGCGTTCGGCCTGCTCGCCGGCAAGGCGCACAACCTCTTCGGCGCGGGCAAGGGGGATCACGACCACGCCCATCAGGTCAGCCACGATGAAATCGCCGAGGTTCACCGGCACGCCACCGCACGCGATGGGCACGTTGATCGACTTTCCGCATCGCGCATCTTTCAAGCGGCGATGGCACTTTCGTCGTGGTTGATCGTGGTGGGTGGCATGATGATATAGAAGTCGAGGCACTTTGAGTAGAACTCGACGGCGCGGTCGAGGTCGGGAACAGTGATCCCGATATGGGAAAAGGTGACGGCGGCCATTGTGGGGTTTCGTTCAGGTCAAAGATCGGGCGGGGTGAACCGGGCGGCGGCCGATCATCGCCGCCCCCCAAACAGGGCGGCCAGCGCGCGGGCGATCTCGCCGCGCCACATGTCCAGACCGACGGCCACCAGGATGATCAGGCCGAGGATGACGTTTTGCACGGCGGCTGGCGCTGCGTTCAGGTTCAGCGCGTTCTGCACGATGACGATGGTCAGGGCGCCGACCAGCATGGACAGGATGTTGCCGCGCCCGCCCGCAAGGCTGGCACCGCCCACAACCGCAGCCGCAATGGCCTGCAATTCCAGCGTCTGGCCATAGTTGGGCGAGCCTGAATTCAGCCGCGCTGCCATCAGGACGGCACCCACCGCCGTCATTGCTCCGGCGATGCCGAATGCGATGGTCTGCACTTTTCGAACATTGATGCCCGACAGTTTCGCCGCTGCCGGATTGCCGCCTACCAAATAAATCTCGCGCCCCAGCCGGGTGTTCATCATCATGATTGTCGCTGCGCCATAAAACGCGACCAGTTAAAACAACGGCAGGGGTATGCCCAGAACTCTGCCGTAAAACAGCGGCTCCAGGCCCGGATCCAGCGAGAAGATCGGCGCGCCTGCATCGAACATCAGCGCAAGGCCGCAATAGGCGATCAGGCCCGCCAGCGTGACGATGAAGGATGGAATTCTCAGATAGGCGCTCAGAACGCCATTCAGAGCGCCGATTGCCGCACCGACCGCCAGGGTGCCGATCAGCGCCGGCCACAGCGGCACGCCCGCCGACCTGATTGCCGTGGCCAGTATCATCGTCAACAGCGCCACCAT
>JBBQGU010000277.1:0-5195 GCA_038323315.1 Rhodobacterales bacterium
CCGTGATGGTCATGATGGCCGTGATGGTCATGTGGGTCCGGCGCCGCAGCAAACGCCCGCCACAACCGCAACACCCCGCGCGCCAAAATCCAGACCCCCAAACCGATGATTGCCCAAGTCCCGACCGGTGCCAACACCGCGCCACTTGCCCATTCCAGCCGGTCGCGCCCCCAGCCCAGCAGCCAGACCCCGCCCAGCACCAGCACGACCGCGACCAAAGCCTGCGCCAGCGACGACACCAGCGCCAGTCCGACCAGGGGCCACAGCCGGATCCGCTCGGCCATACCATAGCCGCCGATCACCATCTTGCCATGCCCCGGCCCCGCAGCGTGCAAAAACCCATAGGCAAAGCACACCGTCAGCAGCCCGCCCCAGGCTCCCGGCCGCCCCGCCTTCAACCCGCGAATGGCCCCCGCCAGACTGCCCTGCGCCGCCTTTTGTGCCGCAAACAACTCCTGTTGCAGCCAAACCAACCCGCCGCTGGCCCATAACAGCGCCAGCACGGCCGCCAGCCCAAAGCCCAACCCCAGCAGCGCCCGCTGCGCATTCAATCTTGCGAACATGCCACCCGCACCTCATCCGAATAGGCCGCACCGATCTTGGGGAATGGCAGGTTGGGGTCGGTCGAGGCGGCATATTCCTGCGACGCCTGCGTCAGGGCCGCATCCGCCATGGCCGGGTCAAACCCATGGACCGAGGCTGTGCAGTCCGGCCCCTCGCCCTGCATGGTGCCATCCGTGACCGTATAGGCAATGTAATAATCGGGGTCATAACTTTGGATGATCAGCGGCACATCGCCCTCGGGTCGCACAGGCGTCACCAGATGGCGGATATGGGTCGAGATGATATAACCGCCCTCGACCCCCGCCGTGGGTTCGCTTGGCCCGGTGATTTCAATGGGCTGGCCATCCAGCAAAACATGGGTATCGCCGGCAAAGCCCACCGACCAGTTCATGTCAAAGCCGTGCAGACTGGCGGTTTCCGCCTCGGTCAACTGGCCGTCGGCATCCTCGTCCAGACCCCGCTCGGCCAAAATCATCAGCGAATAGAAATCGTCATAGGTCCAGGTGACCTCCAACGCGTCGACGCGACCTTCCGCGTCGAAGATCGCCTTGATCCTGGCATCGACAAAGACATGCGGATGGGCCAGCGCCCCGCTTGCCCACATCGCGGCCGCAAGCCCCATCACCATTCGTTTGAACATCTGCGCACCCCTTTTTGCAGACCCTACTGCCCCACATCACCAAGCCCAAGGCCCCTGACCCAAATACGCAATCTTTTGCCAGATTGCCCCCTTGCCATCTGCCCGCGCCGCCCGCATTTTGGCTGAAATTGCAGCATGAAGGGCCAAATCGATGATCACCCTTTACGGCGTTTACCGCTCGCGCGCGACCCGTCCGCTTTGGGCGCTGCATGAAACCGGCATGGCCTTTCATCTGGTGCCCGTCTTGCAGGCCTACCGCGTGACCGGGGCCGATGCCGGCTGGACCGGGTTGACCACCGCCTCGCCCGAATTTCTGGCCATCAATCCGCAAAGCCAGATCCCCGCTTTGACCGACGGCGATGCCGTGCTGACCGAAAGCCTGGCCATCACCCTGTACATCGCGCGCAAATCCGGCGGTGCGCTGGGGCCTGCATCAGACCTTGAAACCGCGCTGATGGAGCAGTGGGCCCTGTTTGCGGTCAGTTCGGTCGAAACCCCGGCGCTCGAAATCCACTACACTGTCGCCGAAGGTCGCAGCACGACCCTTGAAGGTACCGCCCTGCTTGCCGTCGCCGCCGAAAAACTGCGCCGCCCGATGGGGCGCCTGCAAGCCTGGCTGTCGGTCCATGACTATCTGGTCGGCGACCGCTTCACCGCTGCCGACATCAACACCGCCGAATGCATTCGCTACGCCCAAGGCCACCCAACCCTGCTGCCCGAGTTTCCCGCCGTCGCAGCCTGGCTGCAACGCTGCCAAAACCGCCCCTCCTTTCAGACCATGTGGGCCGCACGGGACGTGGAACCAGCCTGAGGCAGCTTGGCTTTGATATGACAGTCACCTGATGACCACTGTGGGACCAATCCGATTTTTGATCGACACAGCGACAACGACCCAGACCTTCGCGTGACATCAACCCTCCGTCACCGCACTGGACCACACTTCTTAGAAGGAAGCTGAAAATTTTTTCCAAAAAATTTGAACCTGCGCCGAAGGTGCCGCTCGGTTGTCTTCCACATCGACCTGCACAAAAATTTCCCCTGCCGAACCCCCGTCAGACCGCCACACCGATCTCAATTCCTGCAAAATCCTCAACCCGACTTCAGCATCCCCCTAGCACCCGTCCGGCGCCTTAAAAACCGCCGCTACTCCGCGGCAATCCCCTGACCCAGCTTTGCGCCCGCATGACCCTTGCGAAACGCCGCCACCGAAGTGATCATCGCCGAAGCCTCGTCATGCAGCCGCACCCCCATGGTCCTGGATTGCTGCGCCACCTGCGCCCCCGCCTGCGCGCTCTTTTCGATCAGCACGATATTGGCGCCCAGCGCGTTCAGCCCCGTCGTCTGTTCGCGCATCTTGGAGGCGATCTCACTCACAATCGTGGCCGTCTTGCCAGCCCCCTTGATCAGCGCACCCAGCGACTGGCTGGTCTTGCCGACCAGTTCCGCGCCCCGCGCCACATTCTTGCGGCTGTCGCTGACCAGGGTGCGGATGTCCTTGGTCGCGTCGCCCGCCCGCTGCGACAGTTCGCGCACCTCACTTGCCACAACCGCAAATCCCCGGCCCAATTCGCCGGCCCGCGCAGCCTCGACCCCGGCATTCAGGGCCAGAAGGTTGGTCTGAAACGCAATATCCTCCATCACTGCCGAAATGCGCGAGATCTGATGCGAGCTTTCCTCGATCCGCTGCATCGCGGCCACCGCCTGCTCCAGAACCGTGCCCCCCGCCTCGGCCTCTTTCTGATTGGCCGCCATCATGGCATCCGCCTCGGCTGCAAGCGCCGTTGTCGCCTGAACCCCGGCCGTAAGCTGGCTGATCGCCGTCGCCGATTGCACGACCGTCTCCGATTGCTGGCTGGCCCGGTCCGCCGCGTGCCGTGCCGTATCCGCCAACCGGTCCGACGATTGCAGCAACCCCTGTGCCCCGTTTTGCACCTCGCTGAACACGCCTGACAGCGCGTCGACCGTCGCGTTGAACGTCGCACCCAGGCCTGCATAGCGTTCGGGCAAATCGCCCGGCACCAGTTGCACCGTCAGATCCCCTTGCGCCAACCGCGCCATCGCGCCTTCGACCGTGGTCACCACCCGCGTCATCTCGGCGCGGCCCGCCTCTTGCAACAACGACTGCATCTCAGCGCTTTCACGCGCCGTATCCGACTGTTGCCATAACCGCGTCGAATGCCTGAACAACCCTTCCAGCACCGTCGCCAACCAGATCAGCGGCACCGCCTGCACGATCAGCACAGCCGCATGCAGCAGCACCCGGCCCAACGACGCCTCGCCCGGAAAGACCGCCTCGGTCAGCGCAAAGTTCAGCAACAGATGATGCACCGCGATCACCGCCGCATAGGTGACAATCGGACGCCAGTCGCAAAACACCGCCGTCAGGGCGAATGCCGCGAAAAAGATCATGTGGCTGTCGGCCTGCCACGGATGCCCGCGCATCATGTAGACCAGCGTCGCAACCCCGATCGCCAGCGCCGCCGAGGCCGCCATTTGCGTCCCCAACCCCGCCGCACTGCGCCGCCATTCCAGCGTCACCAGCACCGCCATCACCGCCAGCAACCCCGCCTCGATCAAACCACCGGTGCCCAACACCAGCCCCGCACCGCCCGCAAGCGGCACCATGACCCAGACCACCGCCACCGCATATTGGGTGGCCTTTCTGCGCAGATCTGTAATGTTCGCAATCATCTGGGTAACCCTTCATCGCCACAGCCCCGCAGGCCGGTGGCATCCATCAACCAAAACCCCTGCTGGCGCAGCCGGGTCAACGCCGCCTTGTCGCCCCCACTGTCCAGGATCAACACATGCCCCCGCCACCGCATGTCCACCACTGCCAGCCCGCTCGCAACCACCGCCGCCATCCCGCCCTCGGCCCATGGCGGCACCACCGCCGCCACCAGCCGCGTCTCCTGCCTTGGCGCAAAGGTCAGCCCGGTCAGCGC
Organism: Rhodobacterales bacterium; assembly: GCA_038323315.1. GTDB lineage: Bacteria > Pseudomonadota > Alphaproteobacteria > Rhodobacterales > Rhodobacteraceae > Stagnihabitans. Next base: position 4,150 of record JBBQGU010000277.1, read on the forward strand.
CCCAACCCCCACGACCGAAATCACCGCAGCACTGACCCAAGCCATATCTGCACCCCGCTTTGCGCCAGCCTGCCATGCCCATCTAAACACCGGGTTAACGCGCACCCCCATATCTTGCGCCACCCCCGCTTCCCCTGTCTAATGGCCCCCCAAAGTCGCATGCAAAGAATCGAGCACAGATGGACCCCGACCTCCTCTCCAGCGGCCCCGACGACTATAATGCCGCCTCGATCGAGGTCCTTGAACCGTTGGAGGCCGTCCGCCTGCGTCCGGGCATGTATATCGGCGGCATCGACGAACGCGCCTACCACCACCTCGCCGCCGAAATCATCGACAACTCGATGGACGAAGCCGTCGCCGGCCACGCCAACCGCATCGAGGTTGACCTGCACGCCGACGGCGCCCTGACCATCCGCGACAACGGCCGAGGCATACCGGTCGACCCCCATCCCAAATTCCCCGACAAATCCGCGCTCGAAGTCATCCTCTGCACCCTTCATTCGGGCGGCAAATTCAACGGCAAATCCTACGAAACCTCCGGCGGTCTGCACGGCGTGGGGTCCTCCGTCGTCAACGCCCTGTCCGACCGCATGGATATCGAAGTTGCCCGCAACAAGGAACTTTACGCCCAGAACTTCTCCCGCGGCAAACCCCTGGCCCCCATTGCAAAAATCGGCGCCGCCCCCAACCGTCGCGGAACGTCCGTCACCTTCCACCCCGATGCCGACATTTTCGGCAGCCACCACTTCCGCCCTTCCCGCCTGCTCCGCATGGTCCGCTCCAAAGCCTACCTCTTTTCCGGCGTCGAAATCCGCTGGAAATCCGCCGTCCCCGACGGCGACACGCCAATGGAGGCTACGTTCCACTTCCCCGGCGGCCTTGCCGATTACCTTGGCGACCAACTCACCGGGGCCACCACCTACGCCGAAAAACCCTTCGCGGGCAAAGTCTCGTTCCAGGAGAAATACGGGCTTCCCGGCTCCGTCGAATGGGCGATCAACTGGACGCCCAGCCGCGACGGCTTCCTGCAATCCTACTGCAACACC
>JBBQGU010000278.1:0-5190 GCA_038323315.1 Rhodobacterales bacterium
GATCTGTCGGCCTCGCGGGCAGTGCAGGGCTTGCGCCGAGATGCCGAAACCTTGAAGGAGATGATGAACAATGACGCGTCAGTCTGAAAAAGAATACATTGAAGCGCGCCTCATGCAGGACCGCGCCGCATTGAAGGCTTCGGTATCGGAACTGCACAGTCGTGTGTCGTTGGGTGCAGTGACCCGCAAGGCGGCCGAATTTGCAGCGGTTGGCAGTTGGCGGTCGGCGGGATTGCTGGCGCGTGGCGCCAAGGCCAATCCGTTTGGCTTCGCGTTGATCAGTGCGGGGGTAGCTTGGATATTTCTTCGGCCAAAGCAGGGCGCCAAACCTGTGGCTCCTGTCGCCACCGCCCGTTGGGAGGACGAAGGGGGGCTGGTGGTCGAGCCAAGCCACTCAGACGAATGGTCAGACGAACTGGACACGCTGCGCAAACAAGCGTCCGACAAGTTGCACCATCTGGAGGCGGACGCAAAGGCCGGATTGACCAATGCCTATGGCAAGGTGCGCGATTATGCGGCAGAACGCGCCGAGGCGGTGAATCAATTTGCCGCCGATCTGAATCGCACACTCGGCATCGGGCTGGAGAACATGTCAGAGGTGGCACGAGCCGCGGCAGTGAGCGCACGCGAAAACACCTATCTGGCGCAGATCGAAGCGGAACGCCTGGCACGCAAGACCAGCCGTTTGACCCAAGATCATCCGGTGAGCATGGGCATGGCTGCCTTGACGATCGGAGTGGTGTTGGCTGCTTTGGCCCCCAAAGGGCCGTCGCGCCAAGCCAAGCAAGACCAGTCCCGCAAGGACCATGACAACGATTTGCGCCTGCGCGAGGCGGCGGTCTTGTTGCGCGAAACCCGTTTGGCCGAGGCTGACAGTCAACGTCGGCGCGCTGCCAACCACTGACTTGCGACCTGAAACAACAAAACGCCCCGGTGCTGACCAGCCCCGGGGCGTTCTGCTTGGGCAATCTCATAAAATGCACGCCGAAGCGCACAGCCACATTACATGGAGTTCATCCAGTCATCGACCTGCTTGTCGGCCGCATCTTTGGCGGTGCCGTATTTCGTCTGCAGCAGACCAGACAATTCCTCGCGGCGACCGTTGATCTTGGTCCATTCGTCGTCGGTCATATCGCCCCAGGTCTGTTGGGCCTTGCCTTTCAGCTGCTTCCAGTTGCCTTCGATTTGATCCCAGTTCATGGTCATCTCCTTGTGTTGCGGCGCGCGGCGCCTTGACACAGGAACAACGCCGCACGGGACTGAAGCGTTCCATGCCGGGCAGCGACCCGATTGAAAATCTAGACGACAAGGCGTGCGGCATTGCGATCCTCGGCGTCGGTGAGGGGACGCAGCGCAAATTCGATGAACAACTGGCTGGTCTGACCCTCGGTCGTGCGTCTGATCTGGCCACCCAGCTGCGTGGCAAATGCCGACAACAACTGTGCGCTGAGCGGGTCAGTCTCAGGCATCTGTCCCGAGGCAGCAGCCCGCCCATCCGTACTGTGCGAGACGCGCAATACTGCCTGACTCTGATTCACCGCCGCCAGGGATACATCGATGGCGATGGACTGCTGCAAGGGAGTGTCTTCGTATTTCAGACCGTTGCCCAAAGCCTCGGCCAACAGCAGCGCCAGGGGTACGGCTTGATCCGGGGTCAGGATGACATCGTCAAACGATTTCGATACCTCGACCGACCGGCCCGGCATTGCAGACAGGTTGATCACCTGCGAGGTGATGCTGGACAACAGTTCAGCGGCATGAACATCGGTCAGGCCAACGGTCTGATACAATTCGCGGTGAATCGTCGCCAGGCTCATCACCCGGTCTTGCAGCTTGCGGATCACGTCGCGCGTTTCGGCGGTTTGCGCCTTGCGGATGTGCATGTTCATGATCGACGCGATCAGCTGCAGGTTGTTCTTGACGCGGTGATGCACCTCACGCAACAGCACCTCTTTCTGGTGCACCGTGTTTTCGAGCTGCGCCTCGTCCTGAATGATGCTGTCGGTCATCTGGCGATAGGCGATTGCCATCTCGCTGATCTCCAATGGTGCGCCGCGCATTTCGATATCGCCAACCGACCTGCTGCCGCTGGCAAAAGACCGGATCGACGTGCCCAGCTTGCGGATGTTGCGGATTACCAGCCGCTCCACGCCAAGCCATGCCACGATCAGGCTGGCGATCCACATGACCAAAGGCGCCAGAAACGGCGCAGTCAGAAAGGTGGTGCGAATATCGGGCGTCGCAACTTCGGGGAAGGTGCCAAGGGCGAACAACGCGCCGTCCACGATGGGCAGCACGGAAAAGATCCGGGGATCACCGGCATTGTTAATCCCGGAAAACGACGTCTGACGGTCAGGTTGCAGGGTTTTCAACGGTTGGTCACGCGGCAATTGCAGCGCTGCCTGATCTATACCGCCCGACGCCGTCAGTACTTGACCTTCCCGGTCAAACGTCAGAATTTCGAGCGTACCGGGGTCTTTTGCCGATTTAAGGCTCGCATGAGGCAGTCCAGTCGCGATGATGCCCAAGGGCTGGCCAGCGCCATCACGCACCGGATAGGCCACCAGCAGAATCGATTTTTTCGTAACCGGACCGGCGCTGCTGATCGTGATGGTCGGGACGGTGGCGGCAAGGGCGGCCATAAAGACCGGATCGGTGGTAAAGTCATAGGTCAGCGGCACGGATGAACACCGCAAGTCACCGGCAGCGCCGATGAATGCAATCAGCGTATACTCTGGATGCTGTTCCGCCAGACGTGGCAGCAGATCGCCACAATCGCCACTGCTCAGTGCCACCGCCAGCGTGGCCGTCATACCCTGCGCACGCTCGATCAGCGCCACTTCGCCCGCGATCGCAGTCATGGTGACACCGATCAACGCCTGTTCTGACCGTGCCCTCCCCTCACGCTGCGCATTGGTCGCGGTCAGGATCGAGACAAAACTTAACGGCAGCAGCGCCACGGCCAACAAGAACGCAATCTGAAATCCCAGTCTCCTGACCAACCGCTGAAGTCGCGGCAACAGGTCGATCATGCTGCTTCGTTTCCTGACTGCGCAATGGCCGCCATATGTTCTGCGTTGCCGCCAGGCAATGGGTCCTCGCCCACCTCCATACCCAGCAAGACGCACAACTTGGCCCGCGCCCGGCTGGCACGGCTTTTGACGGTTCCGGCCGCAACCCCGGTCATGTTGGCGGCCTCTTCATACGAAAATCCGGACACCCCGACCAAAATCAGCACTTCGCGGTGTTCGGGAGACAACTGGTCAAAGGCACGGCGAAAATCGTTCAAGGCAAGGCGGCCATCGTGGTCTGGTTTCACCGACAGGCGGCCCGCCATCACACCATCGGGGTCCGCCACTTCACGCCGCGTGCGGCGGATCGACGAGAAGAACGTGTTCCGCAGGATGGTGAACAGCCAAGCCCGCAAGTTGGTGCCAACCTGGAATTTTCCGATATTCTCCCAAGCCTTGACCACGGTGTCCTGCACCAGATCATCGGCGGAAGACGGGTTTCGGGTCAGGCTGACGGCAAAGGCGCGCAGGGCTGGCAGGTGATCCATTAACTGTTCCAGCGGGTCGCGGGTATCAACGGGAGGCGTCATTTCTTTTCCTGGCGCTTTCGTAACTGTTCCAGCAGCGCAACAAAACGGTCTGGCACTTTCTCCTCCAGCGTTTCTTCGTAAACCCGGCGCAAGTTTTCGTCGATCGTACCCTTTACCAACATCTTGCCTTTATCCCCGCTCATGGTACGCCCTTGGTCTTGCCATTGTCACATCATCGGACATTTATTATAACTAGCGGAACCAAACGCTTTGCAAAGCGTTTGGTTCCCACGAGCAGGGGAAATTAAAGGAAATTCCGATGATAGCAGGCGAAACCCAGGATCTTGCCACCAGTGTCACCGCTCATCTGCCTTTTTTACGTCGGTACGCGCGCGCCTTGACCGGCAGCCAGACCGCAGGGGACTCGTATGCGCTGGCAACGTTAGAGGCGATCCTGGAAAGTGATGACGCCTTTACGCACGGCGCTGATCCCAAAGTCGCGCTGTTTCGCACCTTTCATATTGTCTGGTCCAGCGCGGGGGCACAGGTTTCCGACCCCGATACGCATTTGTCAGCTCGCGCGCAGGATCACATGTCGACCCTGTCGCCCAACAGCCGGGAGGCATTGCTTTTGCACGCAATCGAAGGTTTCGCTCCCGCCGAAATCGGCGCCATCATGGCCATGACCGGCGATGAGGCTGTCGAGGCGATTGATATTGCGCGGCGCGAGATGCAGAACTCAGTCGCAGGTAAAGTGATGATCATCGAAGACGAGGCGATCATTGCAATGGATATCGCCTCGATCGTCGAAGATATGGGCCACAGTATCACCGGCATCGCCCGCACGCGGGCCGAGGCTGTGCGTCTGGCGAGCAGCAACCGCCCAGACCTGATCCTCGCCGATATCCAACTGGCCGACAATTCTTCGGGCATTGATGCGGTCAATGACATTCTGGCGCAGTTCGAACATTTGCCAGTAATCTTCGTCACCGCCTTTCCGGAACGACTGCTGACCGGAAAGCGCCCCGAACCGGCCTTTCTGATCACCAAGCCATTCACGGAAGATCAGGTGACGTCCGCGGTCAGTCAGGCGATGTTCTTTTCATCGACCGAAACACTGGTTGCCTGAACTCCTCCAAGATAACCGGCCTGTCGGGATCGGGGCAGTTGGGTTGTTGCGCCGCCGGTGCAAGTGGCATTTTTTAAAGGTATGGTCGACCTGAAAGACACGCTGAGCGGCACGTTGATGCCGCTCACCGCCCAGATTTCAGTCTTCGTTTGGTATTTCATGATACGCAGGAGGCAAAGTAATGCTCGCGCTGGTCGCTGAAGGTTTCGAAGAACCATCGCGTGTCGGGAAGGTTTGCGTAACGCGGCTCTCCAAATCTTCAATCATTACCAGCACCTGCTCTTGCACAAACGGGCGGTGCAACACCTGATAGCCGAGCACCTCGCCCCAGGATTCTGCCAGATCGCCCATCAGGACAACTTTGCCGCCCTTTTGACGGATCACCTCGGCCAGACGAGACCCCGCAAAGCTGTGGGGCGATGCTGTAACCATTGCCAGCCTGATGCAGTCAACCGAAGCAAGTCGCGAAAGCGCTTCGTTGACACTGGATACAGCAATCACCGCGACCTGACTGTTGCGG
>JBBQGU010000279.1:0-5175 GCA_038323315.1 Rhodobacterales bacterium
GGCCTGATACTGAACGGCTGGACTGGGGCCGCCGGGGTTGAACCCTCGGCGGCTATTTTCGTTGGTGGTGGGGCAAGTTGCCGGTTGCGGTGATGCGGGCTTGTCTTGGCGGCAGGCAGTGGCGCAGATGGCTGGAAAGAGGTGCGTTTTCATGGCAAAGACCGATTGGAACCCCGACAGCTATAGCCAGTTTCGTGACCTGCGATTGCGGCCAGCGTTGGATTTGCTGATGCAGGTGGGTGGCCTTCCCAAGGGGACGGTGGTTGATCTGGGCTGCGGCGATGGGGCGATGGCGGGGGCGTTGAAGCAACGGTATCCCAAGCATCATGTGACCGGGCTGGATAGCTCGCCCGCCATGCTGGCCAAGGCAAGGGGTTATGACCATCTGGTAGAGGCAGATGCGGCTTTGTGGCAGCCAGATACGCCGCCCGCGCTGATATTTTCCAATGCGGCGCTGCAATGGTTGCCGGATCATGGGTGGTTGATGCCACGGCTGGCCGGGTTTCTGGCCCCCGGTGGCGCCTTGGCGGTGCAGATGCCGCGGCAGTATTTCGCGCCATCGCATAGGTTTTTGCGTGACATCGCAGCGGCCTTGTTTCCGGATCGCTTCGAGGCCGGGCTGTTTGATGCGCCGGTCCAGACGACAGTTGGCTATTGGGAGATGCTGCATGGCTTGGGTGAGGTTCAGGCCTGGGAGACGGATTATGTCCAGCATCTGAGCCCAGCCGCAGATATGCACCCGGTTCGCGCCTTTACCATGTCGACCACGATGCGGCCTTTTGTCGAAAAACTGAACGGGGCGGAGGTCGACGCTTTCGTTTCGGCCTATGACAAGGCGTTGGCTTCGGCCTATCCTGTGTTGGCCGACGGGTCTGTTCTGATGCCGTTCCGGCGGATATTCTTTGTGCTGAAGGTCTGAATCCATGTCGATCCTGAAACCCACAAGTTATGTCGGAACCATCACCTGGCTGGGCGGCACGCGCAGCAATGACGGGCCGTTGTGGTCGGAACCTGTTGGTGAAATCATGGCGCGCTTCACCGGGATCGACGGCGAGGTTCATGCCGGGCTGACCGTGCCGTCCTGCGTGCGGATGGTGCCGCAATATGTGAAGGGCACCGAGATTCGCAACACAAGGCAATTTTCGGTGCTGGGCGCCGAAGAACTGACCGAGATTGCCCGGCGGATGGGGATCGAGGCGCTGTCGCCCTCGCTGGTCGGGGCGTCGATGGTGATCGCGGGCCTTCCTGATTTCAGCCACATCCCGCCGGGGTCGCGGTTGCAGGCGGCTTCAGGGGCGACCTTGGTGGTCGATCTGAACAACCGGCCCTGTACCTACCCGGCCAAGGCGGTGGAACTGGCACATCCGGGCTATGGCCAGGCGTTCAAACCGGCGGCCAAGGATCGGCGCGGGGTCGTGGCCTGGGTTGAACGGGAAGGGCTGTTCACTTTGGGCGATGAGGTGCGGCTGCACATCCCCGACCAGCGGCCATGGGCGCTGCTGGCCGAGGTTTTGCAGCCATAACGCCGCGACAGGTTTCAGCCGCTAAAGCGCGAAGTCCCCGGCCGACACAGTGGCAACACCTTGCAAAAAGATCGAGAAGTCTGCAACGCCATCAGCGTTGTTGTCGGCCATCACCTTGATGCCGCCCGCCACGGAGACAAAGGTTACCTCGGCTCCGTTGCCCGTAAAGCCTTGGACGGCGCTGCGGAACGTAAAAGCCTCGTTGGTGGCGGTACTGGCCAGATCAGCGTCAAGCGACGAAATATCGATTCTGTCGCCCTGACTGCGGGAAAAGTCGCTGATCGTATCGCGGCCCGCGGCGTTTGCGGTGCTGTCGGCGGCAGAGCCAAATATGAAGCGGTCGGCCGCGCTGCCGCCGGACAAAAGATCTGCACCCAGGCCGCCGATCAGCTTGTCCTTGCCGTCCTCACCAAAGAGGCTGTCATTGCCGGAACCGCCGCTGGCTGTGTCATTGCCGCCGCCCATCACCAGTTGGTCCGCGCCGCGACCACCGGAAAAGTTGTTGTCATTATAGCCGAATGCAATGGTGCCCTTGCGCATGTCGGTCAGAATGTCGTTATGGTTTGAGCCGATAACGTTCAGGAAACTGCTGATCTGGTCCCCCGCCGCATCGCCGCCTATGCCCGTCGTCACCAAGCCAGAGGAGATGTCGATCCGCACGGCAGCCGAGGAACCGGCATAGCTGACCGTGTCGCCCGCCTGCGCCCCGCCAGACAGAGAATCAGCCCCGGCCCCGCCTTCGATGGTGTCCCGACCGTCGCCGCCCGAAATTGTGTCATTGCCCGTCCCACCCAGCATCAGGTCGTTGCCGTTGCCGCCCAGCAGGCTGTCATTGGCATTGCCGCCATAAAGGCTGTCGTTGCCATCACCGCCGCTAAGGGTGTCATTGCCACCCTTGCCGTTGTCCTGGTCGCCGTAAAGCCGGTTGTTGGCCTCGTTGCCGATGATATAATCGGCGCTGTCGCAGCCCCGAACATTTTCGATCAGTCCGTTCACGATCAGTCGGTGGGTGACGCCGGGCGTGTAAAAAAGGCCCGTGGCATCTATGCTGGCAGGGAAGGCGTTGCTGTAATTCAACCGGATATCGGTGGGGTCACTGTAGCTGCCCCGAATTTCCAGCCAATCAACGCCGGTCCCATCATCTGTGACCGTGACAGAGCCGTTTACAGTCAAAAGATCAATGCGGTAAATGTTGTTCGCCATGCGAGCCCCCCTGAAAACCGAAAATACAAACCTTGATGGCGAATAGCGTAGCACAGCCACGCGTGATCCAAAGTGGTATTTCGCGACAGGATGCTAAAGTGCCAGGTCTGCGGCGGTCAGGACCACCACGTCCTGCAACAGCACGGCGAAATCGGCTTGGCCGTCGCCCGTGGTATCGCCGAGGACCAGCAGGTTATTGCCCTGAACCTGCGACCGAAGCTCGCCCGCCTGGCCCGTGAAGTCGCCTGCAATCAGGCGGAATGCCTGATTGCCCGCAAGCCGCAGATCGGCGTCGATGGATGTCAGAATGATGCGGTCCTGGTCCGCGCTGCTGAAATCGGTGATCAGATCGGGGCGGAGGACCGTGCTGTCGAGGGGCGCGTTGAAGATGAACTGGTCAGCCTCGCTGCCGCCGGTCAGAACATCCTGACCATAGCCGCCGGACAGTTTGTCAGTGCCGCTGTCGCCCCAAAGGCTGTCGTCGCCCAATTCCCCGATGACCACGTCATTGCCGGTGCCGCCATAGGCGAGGTCATTGCCGCCGCCCAGCGCGATCTTGTCGGTCGCACCGCCGCCGTAGATCTGGTTGTCGCGGGCCAAGGCGGTCTTGTCGAGCATCGTGATCCGGTCTTTTGCGTTCGAGCCGATGACGGCGGTGAACCCCGTGATCTGGTCGCCCTCGGCGTCGCCACCACGGCCAAGTGTCACCGCATTGTCCTGCAACGATACCACGACGCCACGGCGCGAGGTGGCGTAGGACAGGGTGTCGCCGGCATCGCCGCCACCGTTCAGTTGATCGGCGCCGGCGCCGCCTGTGACGGTGTCGCGGCCTGATCCGGCGTCGATCACATCATTACCGGGATCGCCCCAGATGGCGTCGTTGTCGGCCCCTCCCCAAATCTGGTCATCCCCCGCACCGCCATACAGGCTGTCATCGCCGCCTGCGCCCTGCAACGTATCGGACAGCCCTGCGCCGGTCTGCTTGTGATCGCCGCTGAGCAGGTTGGCAAGATCGTTGCCGGTGATGTTGTCGGAGCCATTGCTGCCAAAGGCATTCTCGATCGTGCCAAAGATCAGCAGGGAATGGCCCTTGTTATCGGTCGAATAGTATTTGCTGCCCGCCTTTAACGGCGTGCCACTGCTGACGATCCATGCCAGATCGATGTCGATCGTTGCAGGATAGATCCCGTTCACCCGGATCGTATCAATGCCGGTGCCGTCGTCGTTTACTGACACGGCATCAGCCCCTGTGACCAAAAGGTCCAGGACATAAGTATCATCGGCCATTCACCCAAACCCCCGTCACCCACGACAGTGTCCGTAGGGTCGGCCCAAACCGTTAACAAAACCTGACTGGGCTCGCGGCTTTTGCGGGGCCGTGAAAACTTGCGGCATTTTCCGTCAGGCGGCGCGGCTTTCCGATCGGAAACAGGTCAAGGCGAATTTGACGGCAGGGAAGTCGGAAAAGCGACTTCGACGTGACGCATTGTGCGGTAGACGCAAGGCAACCGGGAACAACCCGACCCCTTGGGAGAGACAGATGGCCTTCAAGACCGATATCGAGATTGCACGCGAAGCCAAGAAGCTGCCGATCATGGAGATTGGGGCGAAGCTGGGCATCCCTGCGCATCATCTGTTGCCTTACGGCCATGACAAGGCGAAAGTGGGTCAGGACTTCATTGCGTCGCTGGCCGACCGGCCGGACGGCAAGCTGATCCTGGTGACCGCGATCAATCCGACCCCGGCGGGTGAGGGCAAGACGACCACGACGGTGGGTCTGGGCGACGGGCTGAACCGGATCGGCAAGAAGGCCGTGGTTTGTATCCGTGAGGCGTCTTTGGGCCCGAATTTCGGGATGAAGGGCGGGGCAGCGGGGGGCGGCTATTCGCAGGTCGTGCCGATGGAGGAGATGAACCTGCATTTCACGGGCGATTTTCATGCCATCACATCCGCCCACAACCTGCTGTCGGCGATGATCGACAACCACATCTATTGGGGCAATGAACTGGAGATCGACGAGCGCCGCATCGTCTGGCGCCGGGTCATGGACATGAACGACCGCGCGTTGCGCGATATCGTGGTCAATCTGGGCGGCGTATCGAATGGCTTTCCGCGTCAGACCGGGTTCGACATCACGGTCGCGTCCGAAGTCATGGCGATCCTGTGTCTGTCGAACGATCTGGCCGATCTGGAAAAGCGGTTGGGGGATATCGTGGTCGCCTACACCCGCGCCAAGAAGCCGATCTATTGCCGGGATATCAAGGCGGATGGGGCGATGACGGTTCTGTTAAAGGACGCGATGCAGCCCAATCTGGTGCAGACGCTGGAAAACAACCCGGCCTTTGTGCATGGCGGGCCGTTTGCCAATATCGCGCATGGCTGCAACACCGTGGCGGCAACACGGGCAGCGCTGCGCCTGGCCGACTATGTGGTGACCGAAGCCGGCTTT
>JBBQGU010000280.1:0-5168 GCA_038323315.1 Rhodobacterales bacterium
CCCGGCTGAATGGTCAGCGTCAGGTTATCGACGCCGCCACGGCCATCTTCGGTCTTTCGCCCATAGGCAAACGACACCTGGTCAAACTGCACCAAGCCCTTGACGCGCGGCAAATCCCCAGCCCCCGGCGCATCAACCAAGGTGTAAGGCGGCGTCAACGTCCGCACCCCGTCCTCAACCTCACCCAGATTGCCGAAAATCGACATAAGGCTGAACGAAACCCACCCCGTCATCTGCGACAGGCGAAACGAAATCGTCCCCGCCGCCGCAATATCCCCCGCCGTCGCCTGCCCCTGCTGCCACAGCCACAGCGTCCCGCCGACCAACAGCACCGGCAAAACCCCCGCAATCGCCGACAGGATGAACCGGAACCAGCTGGAAATAATCCCGTACCCGATCGCCTTTTCCCGGTACCCCGCCATCGCCTCCAGCGCGACCCGGTCCTCATAGGTCGAATGCGCGAACAGCTTGACCGTTTTCATATTGGTCACGGTATCGACAATCTGCCCCGTCACCATCGCCCGCGCCGCCGCCCGCGCGGCCGAGGCCCCCCGTATCCGCGTCAAGGACCGCCGGATAAACACGTAATACGTGATGATCCACACCACCAGAACCACCGCAATCCGCCAGTCAATCGCCGACAGCAGAAGCACCGACCCCACAACCGAGGAAATCGCAAAGGCGCCGGTTTCGACCAACCCCGTCACCACATCGGTCGAGGCCCGCGCCGTTTGCATCTGCTTTTGCGCAATCCGCCCGGCGAAATCATTGTCAAAAAACGTCACAGCCTGCCCGACAGTCCAGCGGTTCAGTCGCGACAGGATCAGCGGAAACAGGTTAGGCTCCAACCGAACCGAGGCGGCCGCCGTGTTCATCCCAAAAATTACCGGCCTCACAATCAGATAGTAAACTGCAAACACCAAAAACAATGGCCCCAGATCGCCAACGATATGCCCCCGATCCGTCGCAGCCACGCCATCGATGATCCGGCCCAACAGCGTCGCCGAAATCGCCTCCAGCGACCCCGTCAACACCGACCAGAACAACGCCCAGATGATTCCGGCCCTGGCCCCCTTCAGCGCCCAGCGAAAAAACGCCCACACCGTGGCAGGCGGAGCGGTGTCAGCCCGCGCAAATGCCGGGATATCAGGCCCCAAAATCGGGGAAAAACTCATTCCGCCGCCTCATCCAATCCAATGAACCCGCCCGATTGCCGCGCCCAGAACCGGGCATATAGCCCGCCCAGTTTCAACAGCGAGGCGTGCGAGCCATCTTCCGCCACCCGGCCATCCTCCAGCACCACAATCCGGTCCATCGCCGCGATGGTAGACAGACGGTGCGCAATCGCGATCACTGTCTTACCCTCCATCACATTGAACAATGCCGCCTGAATCGCCGCCTCAGCTTCTGAATCCAGCGCCGAGGTTGCCTCATCCAAAATCAGGATCGGCGCATCTTTCAGGATCACCCGTGCCAAGGCCACCCTTTGCCGCTGCCCGCCCGACAGCTTGACGCCCCGTTCCCCAACATGCGCATCATATCCCTTGCGCCCAACCGAATCCTGCAAGGTCAGAATAAAGTCATGCGCCTCGGCCCGCCGCGCTGCCGCGACCATATCCTCATCACTGGCTCCGGGCCGCGCATACTTGATATTCTCCCGCACCGACCGGTGCATCAGCGACGATTCCTGCTGCACCATCCCGATCTGCCGGCGCAGGCTTTCCTGATCGACCAAGGCGATATCCTGCCCATCAATCAGGATTTGCCCCTGCTCGGTGTCATAAAACCGCAGGATCAGCTTGACCAAAGTGGTCTTGCCAGCCCCCGACCGCCCAACCAGCCCGATCCGCTCACCAGGCCGAACAGTCAGCGACAACCCGTCGAGGCCCCCAGCCCCACGCCCGTAGTGATGGCTGACCGCCTTGACCTCGATCAGCCCCTTGTCATGCGTCAACGTCCCCGCGCCCTGAACATCCACCAACCCGATCGGCTCGGTGATCGTCTCCATCCCCTCGCTCAGCGTCCCCAGATGTTGCACCAGATTGGTGCTGGCCCACATGATCCAATAGGTCATCGAGTGCAGCCGCAACGCCAGCGCCACCGCCGCCGCCACAACCCCCACCGTTGCCATCCCATTGTACCACAGCCACAGCGCCAGGCCAGACACGCCCAGAATCATCATGCTGTTCAAAATCGTCAGCACACCGTCCATCACCGTGACGATTCGCATTTCCTTTTGAAACGTGCGCCGCGACGTCTCGATCGCGTCTTTGGCATAGTCCAACTCCCGGTCCAGCTGCGCAAACAGTTTGACCGAGTGGATGTTGGTATAGCTGTCCACCACGCGCCCGGTCAGCGCCGACCGCGCCTCGGAACTGGCATGGCTCGCAGGCCCCGCGCGCCGGATCGTCCAGCGCATCAAGGCCAGATACGACACCAACCACAGGCCCAGCGGCACCAGCAGCCAGGGATCGGCCCCGGCCAGCATGATTGCTGCCCCAACCAGGGTCGTCGCCGCAAAAGCCACGGCATCAAAGACCTGAAACACCGCATCCCCGGCCGCAGATGGCGCCTGCATGATCCGGTTCGCAATCCGCCCCGCGAAATCGCTTTCAAACCATCCGACCGGCTGCCGCATGATATGGGAATGCGCCCGCCACCGCATCGTCGGGCCAAAGTTCGACAGGATGGTGTTGTGCAACAGCGCCACATTGACCGTTCCAATCAACGGCCGCAGCACCAAAATCAGCAGCGCCACCACAATCAACTCGACCCCATGCGCCGCCCAAACCGCTGCGGGGTCGCCTTGCGACAGCATGTCCACCATGCGCCCCAGATACCACAGCAGCGCGACCTCGGAAAACGCGTTCAACATCGAGAACACAGATGTGACGGCGAACACGCCCTTAAACAACAGGACGTAATCCCTTAAATATGGCCAAAGCTTGCGTGGTGGGGTGTCCGATGGAACATAGGCCGCAAAGGGATCGACAAGGTTTTCAAAGAAACGAAACATTTGATATTTCCGCAGATGAACAGCATGAAGGGTGAGGGTCAATGCGACCGACACCTGAGATCGGCCGACTTAAACAGTAGGTCGCGTGATCCCGATATCCATGTTGATCTCCCATTTCGTGCCGGGGTTGATTACCTCAGACCGCTGCTTTTGTCACGCCCCGTTTCGCGCAATTTTCAACAGGTCTGCACGGGTCAGGGTCAGGTCACTGGCCAACCAACGCGCCTGCAACGCCTTCAACGTCACCCCCAAGGCCGGGCCAGACAGTTCGGGCATCAGATCACCCGCCGCAACCGGAAAGGTCGATTGCGCACCGCGCTGCACCTGCGCTTGCCACCCCAGACCCATCGGCACCTCAAACAACGCCGCCCGGCACAGCAAAACATCCTGCGCGGGCGCCACCCCCAATGCCCAACCCAAGGCGGCAGACGAGGCACTTGATCCTATTTCGTCTCTGATCTTGCTCAAATCGCCAACTTCGGCGCGCGACAGCCGCAAATCACCCGATCCGCCGATCAACGCCAACCGTCTTTGCCAACGCGGCGCCAACCCATCCTCCAGATGCACCAACAGTCCCAAAGCCCGCGCATCCGCCCCCGGCAAAACCCGCGCCAACACCCCAGCCTGCGCCATCGCCGCAACCGCAGGTGCCGGATTGCTCGCAGCCAACAATTTGCGCATCTCGGCTCCGACGCGCTCGCGCGACAGCCCGTCCAGCCCCTCGGCCAGTTCGGCACATGCCGCCAACCCCTCGGGATCAATCCCATGACTGGGATCGCCATAGACCGCATGGAACCGGAAGAACCGCAGGATTCGCAAGTAATCTTCCCTGATCCGCGCGGCAGCCTCACCGACAAACCGCACCCGCCGCGCGCGCAGATCGTCTATCCCGCCCAAAGGATCGATCACCTCGCCCGAAGGCTCGGCATACAGCGCATTCATCGTGAAATCGCGCCGCATCGCATCCTCGGCGATGTCGGCAGAATACGCGACCACCGCCCGCCGCCCATCGGTTTCAACATCGCGGCGAAACGTCGTCACCTCGTGATGCACGCCTTGCGCGATCACCGTCACCGTCCCATGATCAATGCCGGTCGGGATCACCTTGAACCCGGCACTTTCGGCAATCTCGGACACGATTTCCGGCAGCGCATCCGTTGCAATATCAATATCCGCAACCGGCGCACCCAACAAAGCGTTGCGCACACAACCGCCCACAAACAAAGCCCGATAGCCCGATAACCCCAGCGCGGCGCACAGCGCCTGTGTCCCGTGACCGTTCACCCAGGCGTCCTGCAACCTCACCCCGCCACCCGTTCCGCCAGCCCGCGCAAGATCCGCGCCGTGGCACCCCAGATGTAATACGGCCCCCACGGCACCGCGTAATAGCGTCGAACCTGGCCAAGCCAAACCCGCCCCTCGATCACATAGCGTTCTGGCGACAGCAAATGGGCCAGCGGCACGGTAAACACCTCCTCCACCTCGCCCGGATCGCGCACGGCCACAAAATCGTCTGTGATCAAGCCCAAAACCGGCGTCACGGTAAACCCCGTCACCGTCTCATGTGGTGGCAGAATGGCCAAGACCCGCACATTGGCAACAGAAAGCCCAATTTCCTCCTCCGCCTCGCGCAAGGCCGCAGCCTCTGGTCCGGCGTCAAAAGCCTCGACCTTGCCGCCCGGAAACGCGATCTGCCCCGGATGGTGCTTCAGATGCGAGGCGCGTTTGGTCAAGATAACCTCGACCCTGCCAGCCCGCTGCAAAAGCCCCACCAACACCGCAGCCTGCCTTGATACCCGCCCCTCAGGCAGCATGACTGGCGGGTACAAATCAAAATCAGACGACCCGCCTGCCGGGCGATCCAGCGCCGCAATCAGGCGACCAACCTCACTCGGCATCCCCAGCCCCGGCGCCACCTGCTGCCAGCGCAGCCGCCTTGGCCAAGGCAGCCTTGCTGCCGGGAACCAGACCGTCCGCCCCATCCGCCTCAAACCCAAGCGTCTTGGGGTCAAACTCGTAATGCGAGCCACAAAACTGGCAATCCGCCGTCACCAGACCGGCAGCGGTGGTCATATTGGCGATGTCTTTTTGCGAATAGATCGACATCGTGTTGCGGACCTTTTCGGCGGAGCATGAACAGCCAAACCGCACC
>JBBQGU010000281.1:0-5167 GCA_038323315.1 Rhodobacterales bacterium
AATGCCCGCCATCCGTGCGGCAGGCAGGCTTTGCCCGATGGCGGCGATCCAGCGGCCATAAACCGTGCGGTGCAACAACACCCAGGCGAGGATCGACAGGACAAGCGCGATCAGTGCCACATTGGGTAATCCGTAACTCGTCCCGATCGAGAAATCCGACAAGGCCGGAGGCGGTTTGATCCGAAGCCCCCGGTTGGTCCAGATCGCGGTGGACTGGACCAGAAAGCTCATGGACAGGGTGGCGATGATGGGCGGAATGCGCAGCAGTTTGATCAGGATATAGTTGGCAATGCCGATGGCGACGCCGATCAGCAAGGTAACCGCCAATCCCGCCAGCACCGTGCCATCCTGCGTGTCCATCGCCTTCAGCGCCACGGTTCCGGCCAGGGTCATGGTGGCAGGGACGGACAGATCGATATTGCCGGGGCCAAGGGTAATGACAAACATCTGGCCCAGCCCCACCAGTACGGAAAACGCGGCAAAGGTCAGCGCGGCCTGTGCAAGACCCAGCGTGCTTGCCCCTGCGGTCACCGCAATGGTTGCGGCAAAGACCAGGGCTGCGGCGACAAACGACCAGATCCACGGCTTGGCGAACAGCGTCTTCATATGCGCCCCCGGTTGATGACCAGCCGCAGCGCCAGCACGATGATCAGGATCGCGCCCTGCGCCCCGATCTGCCAGTCTGGCGAGATGCGCAGGAACGACAGGAACGACCCCGCCAGCGTCAGCGTCAGCGCGCCAATCACCGCGCCAATCGCCGACACCCGCCCGCCGGTAAACTCTCCACCGCCCAAGATCACTCCGGCGATGGACAACAGCGTATAGCGCAGCGCGATATTGGCGTCCGCCGAAGTCGCAAGCCCGACCAGCGTGATCCCCGCCGCAACCGCAAACATCGCCGCCAGCCCATACGCAGCCCCCTTGGCCGCGATCAGCGACCAGCCCGCCCGTTCCACCGACCGCTGATTGCCGCCCGTGCCCCGGATCAACACCCCCAGCGACGACCGCATGACCACCAAATGCGCCACAATCGCAATCAGCGCCGAGGCGATGATCGCCATCGGCACCAGCGGCGGTTTCGAGGTCATCAACGCACGGATCCAGCCCGGCGCTGCCCCACCCGGCGCGGGCAGCAGCAGAACGGCCAGACCCGCCCAGACAAAACTCATCCCCAGCGTCACGACAATCGAGGGCAGATTGCGCAGATGGATCACCACGCCCATCCCGGCATAGACCGCCACCGCCGCCGCCAGGATCAGCACGCCCACCACGGGGCTGTCGTTCAGGTAGGTGGCCGTGACGCAGGCGACGAAACTGACAAAGGTGCCAATCGACAGGTCCAGATCATTGACCGCCATGATCAGCATCTGCGCGATGGTCGCGAGCGCAATGGGCACCGCCAGATTGAACAACAGATTCAACCCGTTATAGCTCATGGCGCGCGGTTGCAGGTAGAATATCCCGCCCAGCAGCATCACCAGTGACAAGACCGGGACCAGCAGGCGCAGGGCATTGGTGGAAAACTTCATGCGGCACCTGCGAACGAGGCTTCGAGGATGGCCTGTTCCGATATCGCCTCGCCCACCAGCTCTTGCACGATCATCCCGTCGCGAAAGACATAGACGCGGTCACACAGGCTCATCTCGGCCATCTCGGTCGAATACCAGACGAAGGTGCGGCCTGTGGCGGCCTCGGCACGGATGATCCGGTAGACCTCTTGCTTGGTGCCGACATCGACGCCGCGCATGGGGTCGTCCATCAGAACGACGGGGGCGCGGGTGGACAAAGCGCGGGCGAACAGCACCTTTTGCTGGTTGCCGCCCGACAACGACAGGATGCGGTTGGTCATGTCGGGGGTGCGGATACCGATGCGGGCTTTCCAGTCGGCCCCGCGCCCGCTTTCAGCCTCGGCTTTCAGAATGCCACGCCGGGACAGATCGGGCAAGGCGGCGATGGTCATGTTGCGCAGGATGCTCCACAGATCAAACGTGCCGTTCTCGCGCCGGTCACCCGCAACGAAGGCGACGTTAGGATCGCGGTGGGGCAGCCATGACGGGCTTTGGGTGTCGAACAGCGCCAGCAGCATCCGGGTCTGACCGTGACCCCCAAGGCCTGCAAGGCCCACAACCTCGCCCTTTTGGGCGGTGAAGGACGGGCCTTGGGGCAGCGCCAAGGTCAGGACGATTTCTGCTTTGGTGACGGCGCTGCTGCGCGCCTGGGTCGCGTCAGCGACGGAACCCATCGCCTCGACCAGCGAGGTTTGGCTGAAATCCCGGGCTGCACGTTCCGCGATGATACGACCGTCCTTCATCACGACGATGCGGCTGGACGTGTTCAAAACCTCATGCAGGATATGGCTGATCAAGATGACAGCCCCCCCCTGCGCCACAAAACGGCCGACATGGGCCAGTAATTGCGCCGCCAGACCGGCGTCCAGCGACGACGTCGGCTCGTCCAGGATCACCAGACGGGGCGCGGTGCCGGCATCAGAAAAGGCCATCGCGATCTCGATCATCTGGCGCTGCGCGATGGACAGCGCGCCGACCGCGGCAGAGACGTCGATGCCGTGGCCGGGGAAAACCTGATCCAGACTGGCGGCAATCACCGCCCGCGCCCGGTTGCGCCAACCGACCCCGCCAAGGCCACGGTGCATGATGCGGGTGTTTTCCAGCACCGACAGGTTCGGACACAGCGACAGTTCCTGAAACACACAGCGCACGCCGCGCTGGCGGGCAATGCCGATGCCATAGGCAGCCAAAACCGCGCCATCGCCGCTGATGCTGCCCTGTTGGGGGGCCAGACCACCGTTGATCACGCTGACAATGGTGGATTTACCCGCACCATTGTGCCCCACCAAACCAATGCACTCACCCGGATAAATCCGCAATGACACGCCATCCAGCGCCGTCACCTCGCCAAAGCGCATGGCTATATCGGTCACGTCCAGCACGGGCGGCTGGGGATTGGCAATCATGGGGGAAGTCCGATAAAAAAGGGAACCCCGCCGGGACCAAATCCCGGCGGGGCCGAAAACCTTACTTCGCGCCGTCGATTACGGCGATGGCATCGGCCTGGCTGTATTCCACGTTTGCCACACCGCCGACCTGGGTCGCTGCAAGGTTGGTCTCCAGATTGTCCTGATCGATGCGCAAGAACGGCACGGTCAGGTCTTTTGGCACGTCCTTACCGTCCAGAATTTGCTGGGCGACCCAGAAGGCCAGCGTCGACACGCCGGGCGCGATCGAGACGGACATGGTGGTATAGCCGCTTGCGTCTTTTTGCTCTTTCCACCATTTCAACTCATCCTCACGGTTGCCCATGATGATCGTGGGGGTCGGGCGACCGGCAGCGGCAAAGGCCTGCGCGGCACCGTAGCCATCACCGCCTTGGGTCACGACGGCAGCGACCTCGGGCAGGCTGGGCAGGATGCCCGCGACGGCCTTTTGTGCCACATCCTGTGCCCAGTCGCCATGAACCGAACCGACCAGCTTGAACTGTGGATTCTCTGCGACACCCTCGGCAATGCCCGACGAAATCGCGTCATCGACGAAAACGCCCGCCAGACCGCGGATTTCCAGCAGGTTGCCGCCAGCGGGCATGGCCTTGGCCAGATATTCGATCTCGCTCTTGCCCATCGCCTTGAAGTCGACGGCGATGCGCCACGCACAAGGCTCATCCACGATCCCGTCAAAGGACACGACGATGATGCCGGCATCGCAAGCCTCTTTGATCGCGCCATTGATCGCGGTGGGCGAGGCTGCATTGACCACGATGGCGTCATAGCCTTGCAAGATCATGTTCTGGATCTGGGCGGCCTGTTCGGTCGCCTGATTTTCGGCGGTGGTGAAGGGGTCGGCGGCGGCGACGATGCCGGACTTGACCGCCTCGCCGGTGATCTTTTCCCACGATGTCAGCATGGCCTGACGCCAGGAATTGCCGGCGTAGTTGTTGGACAGAGCGATCTTCTTGGCCGAGGTATCGGCAAAGGCGGGCATCGCCACGCCAAGGATCGTCGCGGAAATCAGCAGCATCCGTTTCGTGTTCATGTCTCTCTCCCTGATGGACGCGGTTGCGCGCCAAAGCTGCGCCCGGTTCGGCGCGTGTTGAATTATCGCCTGAAGGCTCCTCCCCCCAGCACCCGAAGGATGAGACAGATCGGTTGACCTGTACAGGCCCAATCCGGCAAGACTTGCAAAAAGCTGATGGCGCGCGGCCACCCTGATCAGCGTGAAACGGAGACCGAGATGTAAGCCCTGCGTAACAAAGCCATCCACCTTGCCGCCCTGCAAGACGTGTCCGATAGCAGCGAGGTTTTAAGGAACGACCGCCATAATGGCCCGAGCGGATCAGACCTGGCGACCGTCATCGGCCTGAACCGTTTGGTCGAACTGACGCGCGATCCGGGCCATAAGATCGGGGGCGTTCTCCCGGGGGCGGACCCCGATGTCCCGCGCCAAGTGCGGCGGGTTCCTGCGTGATCGTAGGATCCGATACCGCCAGCGGCATCTTGCCGTCAACCTGCAAACCCGGCCTGAAACTGCCGCACTATCGCGGCAGGACTTTGCTCGGTATCCGCCACCAGATGCGGCTCGTCGGCGCCGGGCGGTTCCAATGTCGCAAGCTGGCTGTCCAGCAATGACACCGGCATGAAATGACCGGGCCGCGTGGCCATGCGCTGCAACAGGGTGTCGCGCCGCCCGCGCAGATACAGAAATATCACCGGCGCCCCTGCCCCCGCCCGGATGCGGTCCCGGTAGATCCGCTTCAGCGCCGAGCATGCGACGACCATGCCCTGTGCCTGCAAGACCTGTCCCACCTTGTCCAACCACGGCGCGCGGTCGTCGTCGGTCAGCGGCTCCCCCCGGCTCATCTTGGCGATGTTCGCAAGCGGGTGAAGGCTGTCACCATCGACAAAGCGCGCGCCAACCGCCGTGGCGAAATCCTGCCCGATCCGGCTTTTGCCGCAACCCGACACCCCCATGACCACATAGCGGTTCATAATGACGCCGTGATGCCGCCATCGACAAAGATCGTCGTGCCATTCACGAACGATGATGCGGCCGAGGACAGGAATATGCAGGTTCCCACCAGTTCCTCGACATTCCCCCACCGCCCGGCTGGGGTGCGTTTGGCCAACCATGCGCTGAATTCCGGGTCGGCCACCAAG
>JBBQGU010000282.1:0-5143 GCA_038323315.1 Rhodobacterales bacterium
GGGGATTTTTGTGAACTGCGGTTGGGGCACCGGCGGGTTCAAGGCGATCCCCGGGTCAGGCTGGGCCATGGCGGAACTGATCGCCAAAGGACAATCGCCGCTGACCGATGAATTCAGCATGAACCGGTTCCGGCACGGGCAATTCATTGATGAAAGCGTCGCCGCCGGGGTGGCACATTGAGGGTCATGCAGGCTCAGGCAGCAATCGCGCGGTTTGGGGCGGGCAGGTTTCCTGACGGGCAGGTAAGTGTGGCTGTTCGGCAAGATCGCGCTGAAATGCGGGGCACGCCGCTATGCTGATTATCGCAATGCTGCATGAGGATGGGAACTTGGGGGGACAGGTCTGCGTTGACTGTCATACAGTACCAGTTCTTCAGGAGTACCCCCCATGTCCGATCAACGTCCCGAGCCGAACGTCATCCGCGAATCATCGGGCAATGGCAGCGTTCTGTTCATTCTTGGCGCCATCGTCGTCGCCGTTGGCGTCCTGCTTTGGTATGTCTTTGGCACAGGCGACACCACGACAGGTTCGGCGGCTGGATCCTCGGACACCAACACCAACGTCACCATCGAAGCGCCAGCCGCGTCAGCCCCGGCCGCAGAAGCCCCAGCCGAATCCGCAGCGCCATCAGCTGCCCCTGCTGAACCAGCCCCCGCTCCGGCCGAACCAGCCCCGGCTGCTCCTGCAGCGCCTGCCAACCCTTAACACGACCGTCACCGTAACACTTCCATCAGGCGGGTGCTTTGCAGCACCCGCCTTTTGCACATAGGTATGCCATGCTGATCCTAGACTGCCCCTATTGCGGTGTCCGCGCCGACGAAACCGAACTGTCACCCGGCTATGAGGCGCATCTGAAACGCTATGGTCCGGGCTCCACGGATGCCGAGTTCGAGGCCTATATGTTCGCCCGCAAGAACCCCAAGGGCGTGCATTTCGAGCGCTGGCGGCACGCCTATGGCTGCGGCAAATGGTTCCTTGCGGCACGGGATACCGCCACGCTGGAGGTGTTCGGGACCTACCCCGCGCAATTGCCGGGGCCGCCGCCCGAGTTGGTGGCCAGGATCAAGGCGAAGCGGCCGGACTGGAAGGGGTTTTAGATGAGCACCCGTTTGAACAAGGGCGGCCGCCTGATCGACCGCAGCAAATCTGTCGATTTTACCTTCAACGGCAAGACCATGCGCGGATTTGCAGGCGACACCCTCGCCGCTGCTCTGTTGGCCAACGATCAGATGCTGGTGGGCCGGTCGTTCAAATACCATCGCCCGCGCGGGATTGTGGCGTCCGGGGCCGAGGAGCCGAATGCACTGATCAACATGGGCGCGGGCGGGCGGTTCGAGCCGAACCAGCGCGCCACGACGACCGAGGTGTTTCAGGGTCTGGAAGCAGCCAGCCAGAACCACTGGCCCAGCTTGGAATTTGACATAGGGGGGTTGAGCAACCTTGCGGCGCGGTTGTTGCCGGCGGGCTTTTACTACAAGACCTTCATGTATCCGCGTGCGGCGTGGAAGCATCTGTTCGAACCCGTCATCCGCAAATCCGCAGGTCTGGGGAAAGCGCCCAAGACCGCCGACGCCGACCATTACGAACACGCCTATGCCTTTTGCGATACCCTTGTGGCGGGTGGCGGCGCGGCGGGGCTGGCGGCGGCACTGGCTGCGGGGCAGGCCGGCAAGCGGGTGATCTTGCTGGAGCAGACCGCCTGTTGGG
Organism: Rhodobacterales bacterium; assembly: GCA_038323315.1. GTDB lineage: Bacteria > Pseudomonadota > Alphaproteobacteria > Rhodobacterales > Rhodobacteraceae > Stagnihabitans. Next base: position 1,709 of record JBBQGU010000282.1, read on the forward strand.
GTGGCCGCGCCGTGGTGGACGGCGATGATGCGTTAAGAGATTGGGTGAATGTCACTGTAGAAGCCCTTGGCAAAATGGAAAATGTTCAGATTCGCCTGCGCTGTATGGCAGCGGGGGTTTATGACCACGGCTATGTGCTGGCGGATGAAAAGGTCGCCGATCATACACCCGGCGACGGGCGGCCAAAGCACCGGCTGTGGCGCATCCGGGCCGATAAGATCATTGCGGCGACAGGGGCAATCGAGCGGCCTTTGTCCTTTGCCGGCAACGACGTTCCGGGCGTCATGCTTGCGTCCGCAGTGCGGGATTATGTGGTGAACTTCGGCGTCTCGCCCGGCGACCGGACGGTGATCGTCACCAACAACGATGATGCCTACCGCACCGCGATTGCGCTGCATGAGGCTGGGCTGGCGGTGCCCTGTATCGTGGACGCGCGGGCCCTGGTGACAGGGGAACTGCCTGCCAAGGCGCGGGCCTTGGGCATTCGCGTGGAAACCGGCAAAGGCATTGCATCTGTCAAAGGCGGCAAGCGGGTCGCCGGCGTCGCGCTCTGCCTGCAAGCCGGTGAAGGGGCCGTGCTGGAGGAGATTGCTTGCGAGGCCATCGCCATGTCGGGCGGCTGGTCGCCCGTGGTGCATCTGTGGAGCCACTGCGGCGGCAAACTGGTCTGGGACGCCGCCCAAGGCCACTTCCGTCCCGACGCGACGCGGCCCCCCACAGGGCATGACGGCGCAGGCATGGTGGTGTGCATGGGCACCGCCAACGGCGACCATCTGCCAAGCGTGGAGCCGGTCTGGATCATGCCGCAGGGTGCCGGGATCAAGCTGAAGTCGAAGATGTGGCTGGACTATCAGAACGACGTCAAGGTCGCCGATGTGCAACTCGCCGCCCGTGAGGGATATGAAAGCGTCGAGCATACCAAGCGTTACACGACGCTGGGCATGGCGACGGATCAGGGCAAACTGTCCAACATCAACGGTCTGGCTGTGCTGGCCGACGCCTTGAATGCGCCCATCCCGGCGGTGGGAACCACGACCTTCAGGCCGCCTTATACGCCAGTGATTTTCGGTGCCTTGGCGGGCGAGAGCCGGGGCGAGATTTTCCAGCCGGTGCGCGGCACGCCGATCCAAAGCTGGCACGCGGCGCATGGCGCGTATTTCGAGCCGGTGGGTTTGTGGCGGCGCAGCTATTGCTATGTCCGGGGTGGGGAAACCCATGGGCAGGCGGTGGACCGTGAAATCCTGAACACCCGTGCGAATGTCGGGCTGCTGGATGCCTCGACCCTTGGCAAGATCGTGGTCAAGGGGCCGGATGCGGGGCGGTTCCTGGACATGCTGTACACCAACGTCATGTCCAGTCTGGGTGTCGGCAAGTGCCGTTATGGGCTGATGTGCAACGAGAACGGCTTTCTGTCCGATGACGGTGTGGTGATCCGGCTGTCTGACGACGCTTGGCTGTGCCACACCACGACCGGCGGGGCCGAGCGTATCCATGGGCATATGGAGGATTGGCTGCAATGCGAGTGGTTTGATTGGCAGGTCTATACCGCCAATGTGACCGAGGAATATGCTCAGATTGCCGTTGCGGGGCCCAAGGCGCGGATGGTGCTGGAAAAGCTGGGCGGCATGGACGTGTCGGCCGCAGCAATGCCGTTCATGACCTTTGCGGATGGGGTCTTGGGCGGGCTGCCGGTCCGGGTGCACCGGATCAGTTTCTCGGGCGAGTTGTCGTTCGAGATTGCCGTGCCTGCCGGATACGGGCTGGCGTTGTGGGAAAAGCTGCTCGCGGCGGGCGCCGAGTTCGGGGTGATGCCTTATGGGACCGAGGCCATGCACATCATGCGGGCCGAGAAGGGTTTCATCATGATCGGGGATGAGACGGATGGCACGGTGATCCCGCAGGATTTGAACCTCGGTTGGGCGATTTCGAAGAAGAAGGCGGATTATCTGGGCAAGCGCGGCCAGGAGCGGGCTTACCTTGCTCGTGCGGATCGCTGGAAACTGGCGGGGTTCGAGACGTTGGATGGCTCGGTTATCCCGGACGGAGCCTATATCGTCGCGGACGGGCACAATGCGAATGGGCAAAGAAATACCCAAGGGCGGGTGACCTCGACCTATCACAGCCCGACCTTGAAGCGGGGGATTGCGATGGGGTTGATCGTCGGCGGCATGGACCGGCTGGGGGATGTGGTCGAGTTCGGGACGCTGACGGGGGGCGTGGTGCAGGCCCGCGTGGTCGATCCGGTGTTCTATGACAAGGAAGGGGCGTTGCAAAATGTCTGATGCGGTGTCGGCCCTTGGGGGCGCCCGGTTTGACGGGTTTGCGACGGTGCGCGAGATCGGGCCGTTTGGGATGATCGCATTGCGGGCCACGCCGGATGTGCCGGGGTTGGAGGCCGCAGTTCGGGCGGTGACCGGGACTGGCCTGCCTGCGGTGCGGCGGATCGAGGTTGCCGGGGACTGCGCGGCGGGGTGGATGGCACCGGATGAATATCTGCTGGTGCTGCCGTATGATCTGACGGGTGCTGCGGTGGCGGGGCTGAGCCTGGCATTGCAGGGGCAGCATCATCTGGCGGTGGTGGTGTCGGATGCCCGGGCGGTGTTTCGGATCGAGGGGGTCAAGGCCGATCAAGTGTTGGCCAAGCTGTCGCCGGTCGATCTGGATGGCATGGAACCCGGCGAGTTGCGGCGGACGCGGGCGGCACAGGTTGCGGCGGCATTCTGGCGGCAGGGGGATGGGTTCACCCTCGTTTGTTTCCGGTCGACGGCGGCTTATGTGATGGGATTGCTGCAAGCCTCGGCGCAACCGGGTGCCGAGATTTACTGAAGCGATCACGCGTAGGAGGTTTGGTAACTGCATTGTTATCAATACGTTACGAGATTTCATTAACCTGATTTTAGTGTTTTCTGTGCCGTTGGCTCGCGGCATTGAGCCCGGAGGGGGGTTCACACCCCCCACCACTTTGCTGAAGGGCAAAGTGGCTCCCCCGTGGGATATTTGAACCAAAGTGAAAGCTGGAAGGGGTTTGCGGTGTCGCGGGCGGTATGCTGCGACAGGGCTGGGTCAGGGGGCTGGGTCAGGTGGCTGGGTCAGGGGGCTGGGTTGGGCGACGGGCCTGCGGGCAGGTGCTGTGGCAGGGACGATTGCCGCGGGGGGTGATCAGGGTCAATGCGACGGCGTAACGCGGGAGAGAGGTCAGCCTTGGCACCGGCTTTCGGGTGGGCATTGGTCAGGAGGTCGCCGGTGCTGATCCCGACTGATTTTGCGGCCCGTACGGCCTGCGGCAAGTGGGGGCAGCGGCGGCGTTATCTGCCGGGGCCGGAACCAAATCGCCCGTCAGGTCTTGACCTTGGCGGCATCTGGACCCTTATTGTCCGGCAACGACCACCCTTTTTTTCAGGAGACCGACATGGCTTTCACTTTGCCCGATCTGCC
>JBBQGU010000283.1:0-5141 GCA_038323315.1 Rhodobacterales bacterium
AGCGGGAACAGGGCGATAAGGCCGTATTCGTTCAGCGAGGGCTGGATGACCAGCATGGCCCCGCCAAAGCCCACGATCGAGGCCATGATGCGGGTCGGGCCGATGGGGTTGCCGAAGATCAGTTTGCCCAGAAACATCAGGATGAAGGGCATGACGAAGACGATGGCGATGGCATTGGCAATGGGCATGTACTGGACCGCGGCGACAAAGCAGTAGGTCGACAGCATCAGGCAGAAGGCGCGGGCCAGCAGCAGGACCGTTTCGCGCTGTGAGGTCCGCCAGTCCAGCCGCATCAGCAGGAAAACCGGGGCCATGCACAGGCCTTGAAAGACAAAGCGCAGGGCGGTGATCTGGCCGACCGGGATGGCATCGGTGGCGAGTTTGGAACTGGCATCCAGCAAGGGCGCAAGGATGCAGAAGCCCAACATCAACAGGGCGCCGCGCAGGGTCTGGTTCGGGTTCATCGCGCATGGGTAATGGTGTGGGGGTCTGATGTCCACGTTGAAACCGACGTTCTGGGGCCGCTTTCGGTGGGGTGGAGCGGGCATCAATTCGCTTTGTGGTTGGTATGGGTGGCGCTAGGCCGGTGGCATTGCAACGATTGACGCGGGGGAGACTGTGGCGATTCGCACAGGAACGACCGCAGATGACACGCTGAACGACACGGCGGCTGCCGATACGATCACCCGTGATGCAGGCAACGGCAGCCATCCGTGGCAACAACCGGGCCTGTCAGCAGTTCGGAACATTCACCGCCAGACCGCCAAGCGAGGTTTCCTTGTACTTTTCATGCATGTCGCGGCCGGTCTGGCGCATGGTTTCGATGCAGACGTCAAGGCTGACAAGGTGATGGCCGCCCCCCCTTAACGCGAGGCTGGCGGCGGAGACGGCTTTGATCGCGCCCAGACCGTTACGCTCGATGCAGGGAACCTGAACGAGGCCGCGGACCGGGTCGCAGGTCATGCCGAGGTGGTGTTCCAGCGCAATCTCGGCGGCGTTTTCGACCTGCATGACGGTACCGCCCAACACGGCCGCGAGGGCGGCGGCGGCCATGGCGGCGGCCGATCCGACCTCGGCCTGACAGCCGCATTCGGCACCCGAGATGGACGCGTTATGTTTGACAAGGCCGCCGATGGCCGAGGCGGTCAGCAGGAAATCCCCGATGCGGGCGGTGGACGCGCCCGGCACATGGTCGAGGTAATAGCGCAGGACGGCGGGCACGACGCCTGCGGCACCGTTGGTGGGGGCGGTGACGACCTGGCCGCCCGCCGCGTTTTCCTCGTTCACCGCCATGGCGTACAGGATCATCCAGTCGTTGATCGTGTGCGGCGGCGTCTGGTTCAGCCCGCGTTCGGCCATCAGGGCGTCGTGGATGCCCTTGGCGCGGCGGCGCACCTTCAGGCCGCCGGGCAGGATGCCGGTCCCCTCCATCCCGCGCGAGATGCAGTCGTTCATCACCTGCCACAGCCGGTCCATGCCCTGGTCGAGGTCATTTGCGCTGCGAAAGCGCAACTCGTTGGCGCGTTTCATCTGCGCGATGGTCAGGCCGGAGGTGGCGGCCATCGCCAGCATTTCCTCGGCTGTTTCAAAGGGATAGGGCACGTCGGCGCGGGCTTTGGCCTTTTTGCCGCCCGCCTCGGCCATCTGATCGGCGGTCAGGACAAAGCCGCCGCCGATCGAGTAATAGGTTTCTTGCAGGATCACGTCGCCTTGGGCATCGGTCGCCTTCAGGATCATTCCGTTGGCGTGGCCGGGCAAAGCGGGGCCGTAGTCGAAGGTCAGGTCGCGTTTGGGGTCGAAGGTCAGGGCGGGCAGGCCGGGCGGGTGGATCAGGTGGGTGGCGCTGATGGCGGCGAGGGTGGTTTCTGCGCGTTCGGCGTCATAGGTTGCGGGTTCAAAGCCTGCCAGCCCCAGGATCGTGGCGCGGTCGGTGGCGTGGCCGATGCCGGTAAAGGCCAGCGAGCCGTGAAGGGATGCGCGCAGGCCCTTGGGGTGAAAGGGCGAGGCGCGGAGCGTGTCCAGAAACCGGGCGGCGGCAACCATCGGGCCCATCGTATGCGACGACGACGGACCGACGCCGATCTTGAACATGTCGAATACGGACAGGAACATGCCTCAGCCTTCCGTGAACGGTTTGGGGCCGAGGTTTTCGGCGGCGGCGCGGGATAGGGTGGCTGGGCGTGCTTCCAGATAGGCCAGCACGCGGTGCAGCGCCGGGTAATCGGTGCTGGGGAAATCGGCAGCGATCCAGCGCATCAGGATGGCGATGTAGTAGCCGAGCAAGGTCGGCTGGCTGTCGGACAGATAGCTGGGACGGGTGGCTGCGACGGAGTCCAGCAGGGTCAGGTAGATTTTCAGCTTGGCGCGGGCATGGGTGACGACCTCTGCGGTGCAGTCGGGGCCTGCGGTGCGGATAGGATAGAAGGTTTGTATCAGGGTCGTGTGCAGGTTGGTCGAGGTGAAAAACAGCCATTTCAGGAACGCGGCACGGTCGGGGTTGCCGGCTGCCGGGGCGAGGATGTTGGGGGTCAGTTCGGACAGGTACAGCAGAATCGCCGCAGTCTCGAACACCGGGCCGTCGGGGGTTTCCAGCACGGGGATCAGCCCGAGAGGGTGCAGGGCGAGGTAGTCCGGGCTGACGGTGGCACCGTTGTCTTTGTCGGCAAAGCGGGTGTCATAGGGCAGGTTCAGCTCTTGCAGAACCAGTTCGACGACGGTCGAGGCCGTGTCGGGAAAGCGGTGCAGGGTCAGCATGGGCGGCTCCTTTTGCGTCAGTATGACGCGGGGTTGGGGCAAATGGCATAGGAAACCGACTTAAGGGCGGGAAAAAGCGGCTGGTTCCGGTTTTGTTTACCAGCCGTTAACCAAGGAGCGGCAATATGGCGGCAGGACAGGAGGCGGCGATGCGGTGGGTAATGGCGATGATCTTTGGGTTCTGGCCCCTGCTGGTGTTGGCCGGGGGGTTGCCGCAGTCGGTGGTCGTGCAGGTCGAACGGAACCCGGACAAGTATCTGGATGATCTGGCGGTGATGATCGCGGGCTATGGCACGGACGGGGCGATTGACGCCGCCGCCCTGCGCAACGTGGTGATGATTGCGCGGGCCGAGGCGCGGGCGATGGCGTTCAACCGGTTGCAGGGCGCCGATCTGGACGGCGACGGCGCTGTCGCGGGGGCCGAGATGCGGGTCAGTGCGGCCAGCGAGGCGGCGAGCGCGCGCGGGCGGTTGGTGCTGAACTTTGCCAAGGCCGACGCGGACGGTGACGATCTGGTGACAGAGGTGGAGTTGCGCGCCTATGCCAATGCGGCGGCGCAAAAGGCATTCAGCGAGGATAAGGCGGCGGCGATCTATGCCATCATGGGCTTTGACACCAACGACGACGGGCGGGTGACCTTGCCCGAGGTCAAGGCGGCGATTGCCACGGTCGCGCTAGCCCGCAAAGGCAAGGACGACCAAAAACGTCAGATCGAGGGCGACACTGATCGTGGCCATCAGGATGGTCGGCGCAACCCGCCAGCGCGGGGCGGCGCGGGCGCTGATCTTTAGCCGGTTGGCGGTTGATGTGACAGAGAGGACCGCAAAGCTCGGCGGCGGGGTGGCAAGCCTCGCGTCGCGAAAAGCACTCGCTCCTTCGGCATGGTTTGCTTATAAGACACAGACCACCGAAGGAGGATGCCATGCCTGCCGAACTGTCGCCGATCGACAAGGCCAAATTCGTCGCCGCCAAACGGGCAGTGGATTTCATCCTGCCGGGGATGAAGGTGGGTCTGGGGACAGGATCGACGGCGGCGTGGATGGTGCGGTGTCTGGGCGAGCGTATCCGCGAGGAGGGCTTGCGCGTCACGGGGGTGCCGACCAGCATGCGGACGGCGGAATTGGCGCGGTCGGTCGGGATCCATGTCGTATCGCTGGACGATGCCAAATGGCTGGACCTGACGATTGATGGTGCGGATGAGTTTGACCAGGACCTGTGCCTGATCAAGGGCGGCGGGGCGGCCTTGTTGCAGGAAAAGATCGTGGCGACGGCCAGCGACCAGATGATCGTCATTGCGGATGCGGCCAAAGAGGTGATGCAGCTGGGGGCCTTTCCTTTGCCGGTCGAGGTCATCCCCTTTGGCTGGCAGACCACCAAGGCGCTGATCGAGGAAACGCTGATTTCCATGGATGTGCTGAACCATGAGGTCAGCCTGCGGATGAACGGCGCGCGGCCGCTGATCACGGACGAATCCAACTATATCATCGACCTGCATCTGAAGCGGATCGGCAACCCCCGCCAGTTGGCGCTGGTGTTGAACCAGATTCCGGGTGTGGTGGAAAACGGGTTGTTCATCGATATCTGTGACATCGTCGTGGTGGGGCATGGTGATGGGAGGGTCACGGTGCGCGACATCAATGCCGGGTCCGAACTGGTTGAACGGGTCGATCTGGAACCTGCCGACAACATCTTCCGCCAGATGGGAGACTGATTTGACCTTTGACTACGATCTTTTTGTCATCGGCGGTGGCTCCGGTGGGGTGCGGGCTGCGCGGATTGCGGCGAGCGAGGGCCAAGCGCGGGTCGGCCTGGCCGAGGAAAGCCGGATGGGCGGCACCTGTGTCATCAGGGGCTGTGTGCCCAAGAAACTGATGGTTTATGCCTCGGGGTTTCCAGAGATTTTCGCGGAAGCACGGGCCTATGGCTGGGATATCACGCCTGCCGCCTTTGACTGGCCGCGCTTTCGCGCCCGGCTGGAGGGGGAGTTGACGCGGCTGGAGGCCGCCTATCGCAACACGTTGAACAATGCCGGTGTCGTGATCCACGACCAACGCGCCCGGCTGGTCGACGCGCATCAGGTTGCGTTGGCGGACGGCACGCGGCTGACCGCCAAGCATATCCTGATTGCCACCGGAGGGCGGCCTTATGTGCCACCGGTGCCGGGGATCGAACTGGCCGTGACCAGCAATGAGATGTTTCATCTGCCGGTCCTGCCCAAGCGGGCGCTGATCGTGGGCGGCGGTTATATCGCCAGCGAATTTGCCTGTATCTTGAATGGGATGGGCGTGACGGTCACGCAATACTACCGCGGCGACCAGATCCTGCGCGGTTTTGACGAAGAGGCGCGGCATCACGTGGCGGCGGGCATGGTGGATCATGGCGTGGAC
>JBBQGU010000284.1:0-5117 GCA_038323315.1 Rhodobacterales bacterium
TCAGCACCTCTTCATAGGTCGTGGGCACCGGCACGCCAGCCTTTTCCAGAATGTCGGCGCGGTAAATGAAATGCTGCGAATTGGCCATGAAGGCCACCGCGACCACCTTGCCATCGATTTTGATCAGTTGGTTCGATTTCAGCGTCTGCCCGTATTTTGCCACCAGATCGTCCAGCGGCCGCACCAGACCCTCGCTCAAAAGCGCGGTCAGGGAACTGTTGGAAATCACCGCGACGGTGTATTCGGCCGGATTAGCAGTCAGCGCCGCGCCTTGCAGATCGGCGTGCTGCGTGGTCTGATTTTTGGTGATCGTGACGGTCGGGCTTGCGCATTCCATTGCCGCACCGACAACGGCGCGCAGCGAATTGAAATCGTTCGACAGGATGCGGACCGACCCTGCCGCAATGCCGCAATCGGCAAAGGCCGGTGTCGCCACAAGCGCGCCGATTGCCAGCGTAATGGGAAGAAAGCGTGTCATCGTTTTAAACCCCGTGTTGCTTTTTTACGTTATATTGCAGGGGGTTGGTCAAAACATCCGTCTTGCGTGCGGCAAGCACGCAGCCCAGCGTCTGCACAACCCGAACTCTGTAGAAATACTGTAACAAGCGACGAATACGATTGCAAATGATTTTTGCATAGGTTTGCATTGTGCCAGGCCATGCCGTGACGCATGGCCGAAACCTGCCCTTTTCCGCGCCGGATACCCCTGCGCCCGCCTTGCCCCTCAGCACCCAAAGGACCCACGCGATGACTGATTTCCAAAGCCACAAAGACCTTGTACGCGCCCACCACGCGGCCATCGCCGCCGCAGATGCGCGCAGTATCGGCGCTGCACTTGCCCGCCACACCCATCCCGACTGGCATTGGCGCGGCATGCATCCTTTCCATGAAATGATCGGGGCAGAGGCGGTGGCCAAGGCATTCTGGACGCCGCTTCTGACTGCGATGACGCGCCTTCAGCGGCGGCCCGACATCTTCATGGCCGGTCTGAATGAAATCGACGGCTTTCAGTCGGTCTGGGTGGTGTCGATGGGCCATCTGATGGGTCTGTTCGACCGGCCCTGGCTGGGTATCCGTCCGAGCCAGCGCATCACCATGCTGCGCTATGCCGAATTCAACAGGGTCGTGGACGGGCGCATCGTGGAAACCGCGTTATTTTGCGACATTCCCCAAGTGATGATTCAGGCCGGCCAGAACCCGTTTCCGCCGCAGACCGGCGCGTATCTGGTGCAGCCCGGCCCTGCGACGCACGAAGGTCTGATGTACGGCCCGCAGGACACCGCGCTGGGGCAAAAGACCCTGTCCGAGATCAATGCAATGCTGAACGACATGGGTGGCACCGACCGCGATCCCGATTATGGGCGGGAACTGGCACGGACATGGAACGAGGACATGATCTGGTGGGGCCCGTCCGGCATCGGTGCGACTTATACGATTGAACGCTACATGCGCCAACATGCCGGTCCGTTCCGTCAGGCGCTGAATCAGGGCTACCGCTTTAACGGCCATCTTTGCCGGATGTCCGAGGGTCATTTCGGCGGGTTCTTCGGCTGGCCCAACCTGACGCTGCACAACTCCGGCGGTTACATGGGAATGACCGCAAGCCCCGCACCTGCCGACATGCGGGTGGTCGACCTTTACCGCGCCGAGGGGGGGAAGCTTTCCGAAAACTGGATTTTTATCGACATTCTGCACTTTTTGAACATGCAGGGCCTGGACGTGCTGGCGCGACAGGCGTCGCTCATGGTCGATCCCTGAAGGGTTTCGCGAGATAGACCACATCCGGGAACGAAATCGGCCGGTGCATCGTGCAACCGTTTTACGACACGCCAATCTTCCGGCCATCGTTTGCACGAGGTTCTGATCAGGCACCGCACGCCGCCGAACGCCGCTATTGTTCTGAATTTGACACTTGCTATCTGTTCCCTCTGATTTCGTCGATTCTGTCCAGCGCGCGTCGTTCCCGTTTCAAGAAATCCTCGGCGGTTTTCGACCAGTGAAACGGCTTCGGCTTGGTATAGTGCTGCCCAAGGTAGTCGTAGATGGTGGCTTCCAAGTCATCGAAGCTGGTGTAGCTGCCCCTGCGGATGCGGTTTGACATGATGTCGGCGAAGAACCGTTCGACGAGGTTCAGCCACGACGCGCTGGTCGGCGTGACATGAAGCTTGATGCGCGGGTGGCTGGTAAGCAATGCCTTCACCTCTGGTGTCTTGTCGGTAGCGTTCAGCGGGAAGACCGTCCTCCGGACTATTTTCTGATCCGCTTCACTGTCAAGCACCAGATGCACGTCGCGCGACTTGAGAACGGCGCGGTCGCATGCGGCGCAAAAAGCGCAAGACCTCTTTAGCTCTGTGGCCGTGCAGTCATTCGCCCGCTACCCCGCAGGGCATTGCGGCACGCAATGTCCCGAGCGGGATGACCATGCCTGAATTGACGTCGAGTGCCGAGAACAGCGTGGTGGTCCCATGGCGCTTGTAATCATGGGTCACCACGTTGGAAGCGTGTTTTCAACATGAAGTGGCTGCACGACCCTTCTTGAGTGGCAGTCCGGGCTGGGTCCGGTCAAGTACCTAAATTTGCAAGTTTTGGTCAACGCAGAGCATGACGGCCCGTTCCGGCGGGTCGAGGTACAGCCCGACGATATCGGTGACCTTTTCCTCGACCATCGGGTTGTTCGAGACCTTGAACCCATGCGTCAGGTGCGGCTTCAGCCCGTCCGGCGGGAAATCGATCCCCCGGATCGATTTCTGATCCGCCTCACCCGCCCAGATCCGCCCCACACTCGAAGGCGAAATGCCCAGCGCCTCGGCCATGCTCGAGCGGCTCCAGTGGGTGGCGTTGGCCGGGTTCTCCTGCACAGTTTTTGCAATCTCATTGGGGCGCGTTTCCCGTGGCAGCGGGGGCACACGCGACGGCCGCCTTCGACACGGCGCTCGAACCGATGGCGCGCTCGTGTCTCAGTGTCGCGTCGGAGGCCATCCACTTCTTCGTCAAGGTAAAGCGTCTGCCAGCGCCATACGGTGGGCTTGGACGTCTTCGCGCGCCGCATTATCTCAACGGTGCCGCAGCTATCTGCCGTCGCCATCACGATCTCGGCCCGCCAGACGAGCTTGCGTGGGGTTTTGCGGTCGGTCAGCAAAGCTTGAAGCTCAGCGCGGTTGGCGGGGCCAAGGTAAAGGCAAATATCGTCGCGTCTCATGCCCCGAATTTGGCACATCAGGCCCTCAATGGGAGTCCTGCGTCAGTTGGAGAACACTAGGGGCTATTGATGTTCACTGGAGGCGGATGACCGTTGCTGCTATGGCAATCCGTGCGCTGAAACTGGTTTCGGTCTTGCAGCACCGGGTGGCGATACCCGGTATTCCTTGAGCTTTCCAAAGAAATTCTTTATCAGGTACGGCCACTTGTAAGTGTCGCGGTAGAACTCGGCGGGAAAGCGTCGGTTGGATTTGGGCGGCACGACTTCTTCAATCCTTGCCTGCGCCAGCGTGTCGCGCAGCCAGTTCCCGCCGAATGCCCGATCGGCCGAGAGTTTTCCGCTGGACAGTCCTTCGATGAGCGCCGCCGTGCCGCGCAGATCGTGAGTCTAGCCGGGTAGCAGCGGCCAGTCGATCAGGCTGCCGGGCGCATTCGACGATATCATGATTTTTGTAGTCATGCCACCGCCAGATCGCCAGATCGCCTGATACTGAGTCCCCCTTTTGCGCCCTGACCCGCTGCCCGGTAGCGGATTGCCTGCAATCCGCGAAAGGGGGACGGTGGACTTTGACGATGGTGCCGTCAATCATCGTGTATTCGAAGTCGGCATCTTCGCCTTACGCTCTGAAAATGCGATAGAAAGCATCTACTCTCACCCATCCGCGAAACCGCTTGAATGCCGGATTCCACTTGCCGAAGTCCTCTGGCAGGTCGCGCCAAGGGCAGCCCGTGCGTGAAATCCACACCACAGCCTCGACGAACATACGAGGGTCGGGTCCAGTTCGGCCGGGATCGCATGCGCGGCCAAGGCAGTGCAGGGCGATGGTTGCCCACTGGGCGTCGGTCAAAGCGGGGCGGATCAAGGTTGCCTCCCATATTGGCAACAGTGAATCAGTCAACGCGAAATTTGGGAATCCTCAAGCGTCAACACGCCCTAAAGGAATACAGAGGTACAGCAACGCGATGCTGCAAGACCGACACAAGTTTCAGTGCCTTCATCGCCCTCGCAGCAACCGTCATCCGACTGCAGTGCACACCAACAGACCCTAATCAAACACAAGGATCACACGGCGGTGTAATAGATTGGTGCTAAGTGAACGGCCCGGTTTGTCAGTACCATCCTTGAATGTCTTTTTTGAGGTACGTTCGTAGGACCTGCGATGCTGCATCTGGGCAGGACGCTGGCAAGGGTCAGGGCGTCAGAAGTCGCGTCAGCATGTGGCGAACGTGATCCTGGCCGCCGAAAAAGACAGCGAGGATGCGGACCTGTTGCTCCTCATCATTCACGTCAAACCAGTAAATGGCCCGGTCGATCGCCAGATGTCGCAGACCCGGCAATAGATCTTCTTGATGCTCACCACGATTAGGTGACGCACTGAACCGATCGGACTCCCGCCGGATCTCGCGGATGCGGTCCTCGCAATGATCCAGTGCTGCTTCAACGCTTTCGCCGAAGCTGCGGTAACTCTTAAACAGAAGGTCGAAAATCTTGGTGAAATCGTGCTCGGCTTCCGCCGAAAACTCAATTCTGAACCGCATGTGCGCGGCGCTTCTCGTTGATCATCCGGGCAATGGACTTGTCCATTTGGGCGCCGCTGACAAACGCACCGGCAGCGCGCTGGTCCAGCAGCGCTTTCAGCGCTGTCCGATGCAGATCGTCGTGTTGCATGCGCTGCCGCAGCAGGTCGATCCCCTGTTGCAGCACCGCGCTGACGCTCGAATAGCGCCCGGCTTCGACCAGCTCCTTGGCGAAATTGTGCTGTTCGTCGGTCAGCGAGATCGAGGATTTCACCGTCACATTGGCACTCCTTTTGACGTAAAGTAATACCAGGTAGCACTCGCGACAACCGCCCCGATTGGTGGGCGGGCAATAGGCTTCCAGCGATGATCGGCGGGCTAGTATTGCAATAAATCCCATT
>JBBQGU010000285.1:0-5109 GCA_038323315.1 Rhodobacterales bacterium
CCATAGTGCTGCTCGGCAGCCTTGGGCATGCGGTGATAGTGTCGGGTCTTTCCCTTTTGCTGATCGCGCTCAGTTGGACTCGGCTTTGCAGCGTGACGGTTGCGGCCGATGTCACGGAAACCGGGCCCGGGGCCGGACCATGGCGACAGGGGTGGACCATCTACCTTATCGGGTTGATGGCGCTCTTCTCCTTTGTCCCCGAAAGCGCAGTGCTTGACTGGAGCGCGCTTTACCTGTCGTCAGACCACGGCGCGGGCGTGGCAGCATCAGGGATGGCCTTTGCACTGTTTTCCGCATGCATGGCGGCGATGCGATTTTGCGGCGATGCGGTGCGCAACCGGGTCGGCGCGGTGCTGCTGCTGCGAGCCTCGGGTGTCATTGCCGGGACAGGGATGATACTGGCGGCGCTTGCGCCCTCTACGGCGCTTGTCTCAGTCGGATTTGCTCTGTCCGGCATTGGAATGGCGAACCTGGTGCCGATCCTGTTCTCTGCTGCAGGGCAACGGGGAGCCGCAAACCCAGGCGCAGCGATTGCGGTAGTGTCGTTCATTGGGTACGGCGGAATGCTTTTTGCTCCGTCGATCATAGGAGTAGTGGCCGAACATATCGGATTTCCCGCGGTTTTTATCGCCCTTGCGGGAATATTACTGGCGATTGCCGCTCTCGCCCCGGCAGTTGCAACGGAGCCTGCGAAGGCTGGCCTTGTCAGATCCGCATCGCGACAGTCCTGATGGTACAGCTTGTTGCCCTGACAGAGCGTGGCACCGCAACAAAGGCCTCAGCTATCCAGGAGGTGTAAAGGACCGCAATCCCGGGAAGGGCCCAAATTCTGATCGTGGTCGATAGCACTTAGAGCCGCCGAAAACTGGCTATGGCGATTCAAACCGTAGCGCCTGCGCGAAGTCGGAATTGTCGTCGGGACGAGTTCGGAACTCGATCACGGCACAATGCTGGCAGGCCATTTCCACGGTGCCAAAACGCAAAAAGCCCCCTGGGTTCCAGGGTAAGCGTCCGGGCCGACCGCTCTGCCGACGGCGCTGCGTAGAGGATAGTGTCCACTATCGGATAATGGACACTATCGGGGTGACTTGTGACGAAGCGGCGGAGTCGTCGGGTCTGGTCTGACAACGAGAAGCGGATGATCTGCGGGCAGACGCGTGTGCCCGGTGTCTCGGTGAGCCAGGTTGCTCGCCGGTATGACGTGAACGCCAATCTGGTCTTTGCCTGGCTGCGCGATCCCCGGTTCGCTGAGGCCGACGCGGCCGATATCGCGCGCTTTCTGCCGGTAAAGATCGTCGCGGAGGCGAAGGCGCCCGCGGTGATGCCCGCCTCATTGAACCACATCGAGATCGAACTGGCGGGCGGGCATCGGATGCGGATCAGCGGCAGCTATGATCCCGAGGCGCTGGCACGGCTGATCCGGGGTCTGTCGGTTTGATCCCAGTCCCATCCAACACGCGGGTCTGGCTGGCGGCAGGCGTCACCGACATGCGCAAGGGGTTTACGGCGCTGGCGGCGCACGCCGAGGCGGTGCTGAAGCAGGACCCGTTTGCGGGGCATCTGTTCGTGTTCCGTGGCCGCCGGGGTGACCTCGTGAAGGTGATCTGGTGGGACGGTCAGGGTGCCTGCATGTTCATGAAGCGGCTGGAGAAGGGGCGGTTCGTCTGGCCCTCGGCCAAGGAGGGCAAGGTGGCGCTGACGCCCGCACAGTTGGCGATGCTGCTGGAGGGGATCGATTGGCGTGCTCCGCAGAGGACATGGCGGCCCTTGGCAGCGAGATAATCTGCTGACCCTGAAATGAATGATTCCCACAAGGAATACAGTGGGATAAACTTCTCACATGCTCGATCAGACCCTGACCTCGCCGGAGGACCCCGAGGAGCTGCGCAGCTTCACCGCGCGGCTTCTGGCCGAGGTGAAGGCCCAGGCGATCCTGATCGAGAAGCTACGGCATCAGCTTG
Organism: Rhodobacterales bacterium; assembly: GCA_038323315.1. Classification (GTDB taxonomy): domain Bacteria; phylum Pseudomonadota; class Alphaproteobacteria; order Rhodobacterales; family Rhodobacteraceae; genus Stagnihabitans. The sequence continues at coordinate 1,962 of JBBQGU010000285.1, forward strand.
CCGGACACCGGGCCCACCGGTTTGGCGCGTCGTCTGAGACCGCGGAACAACTGCAACTTGCCCTGGTAACCAGCGAGATCGCCGCCGCCGCGATGACCGCGCGGATGCGCCTGCCGGACGTCGAGGAGACGGACAAACCGAAGCGCTACGCCGTCGAGCAGGAGGCCCGCGGCTCCCCCCCAGACCGCCGCGCCGAACTGCGACGCGCCCATGCCGCCCCGGTCTTCGACGACCTGGAGCGATGGTTGGCCATGCAACTCACCACAATCTCCGGCAAATCCCCGCTCGCGACTGCTATCCGCTATGCTCTCACCCGGATGGAACGCCTGCGCCCCTATCTCGACCACGGCATCTTGGAGTTGGACAACAACGCGGCCGAGAGGGGCATGCGCGCCATTGCCCTCGGGCGGAAGAACTACCTCTTCGTCGGATCGGAAGCGGGCGGCAAGGCCGCCGCCATCGACTACACCCTGATCGAAACGGCCAAGATCAACGCCGTCGATGCCCACGCTTGGCTCGCCGTCACCCTCGCCCGTATCCCCGACTACAAGATCACAAAGGTCGATGACCTGCTGCCAAGGCACTGGAACAGATAGCGGTCAGACCGGACGCTTACGTTACAGGGGGAGTGCCTTTCCCGAATGCGAACATCGGACTTGGTGAAGCAAACCCTCAACTGCGGTGCCAAGTGCTGCTTCAAAGCGCTAACTTTCGACCAAATTCAAGAACGAATTTCTATCTTGACCTCGCGCATCTGTACTAGAGCTGATCTTGACCCGCGATGGCTGAAACGGCATGACGATCTGACCTTTGTCCGTCAGCCGCTGACCACGACCCCGTACATGGGCAGAGGAATCGCATTTGGCACTGACGGCGTGATCTGAACCTCTTGCGACTGAAGGCGTGATCGATTCTGGATGTGGGATTCATCTTTTAGAGCCCGCTGCCACCATGGACATCTTCCTTTCCGCCGTCGATGACGTGCCTGATCCTCGCGCCGAGAATGCGCGACACGACCTTGGACAGCTTCTCGTCATGGCCTTCATTTCCGTGCTCTGCGGCGCGACAAGCTGTGCCGAGATGGCCGCCTACGGTCGGGCGAAAGAGCGTGTTTTCAACGGCTTCCTGATGCTCAAGCACGCCATTCCGTCGCACGACACCGATCCGGGCTATGTTTCGGATGAGCGATCCCAAGGCACTTGATGCTGCCTTCGGGCGGGTTCTGGCTGACGTCGCCGCCCTTCTGCGTGAGGGGGGAAGTCATCGCAATCGATGGCAAGGCGTTGCGTGGCGCCGGCGACAAGGGGCAGAGCGCTCGGACTCGAATGATGGTGTCTGCCTGTGCCGCTCGCCTTTGTCTGACGCTTGCGACGGTGGCCGCCGACCAGGGTCGCAAGCTGGACGCAAGGCTTGAAGTTCCTGGCCTGATCGCGCTCAAGGAGAAGGTCGTGACCGCCGATGCGCTCCATTGCAATCGCCGCACGGTTGCAGCGATCACGAAAAGCGCGGCGGCGATTAATGCCTGGCGCGATCCGCCAGTCAGGACTCGCTGCTGTCTGACGCCCGGTCCTGTTTCGGCAAGCTGTCGCCAGATCACCCGGTCGCGCGTCAGGAGGGAGCCGGGCATGGCCGCAAGGAGACCCGCGACAGCACGGTGATTTCCGCTAAGGGATTGGCCGAACAGCTTGATTTCCCCGGCTTCAAGGCGTTTGGCCGCATCGAAAGCCGCCGCGAGACGGGTGGCATCGTGCAAACCGAAACCCGCCATTTCGCCCTGTCATGGACGCCCGCACCCGAGGTCTTCATGGCCACTGTCCGCGCCCATTGGGAGACCCCGAACGCCCTGCACTGGCAGCGGGACGTCTCGTTCCGCAAAGATGCCGCCCGCAACCGCAAGGATAACGGCCCTGCCAACATCGCCATCCTGCTGCGGCGCACCCTCGACCTCGCTCGCAGGAACACTTCCAAGGGGTCGCTCTCGATCAAACTGAAGCGGGCCGGTTGGAGCGATGCGTTTCTTCTCAGACTTCTCAGACAGTTAGCAGGCACTTAGGCCAAACGCGATTGCTCTGTGTACATGGGCACCGTCCAGAAGCCAGCAACATTATGACCGATGCCCCACCCTACGTGTCCACTGTTAGCGAGATCATCGCGATGGCGCTCAGCGATCATGTCAGCTTTGATCTGATCCACGCCCAGCACGGTCTTGGTCCGGATCAGGTCAAGGCGCTGATGCGCCCGCAACTCAAACCCGGCAGCTATCGCGCATGGCGCAAACGCGTGCGGACGTTCAGTGACCGGCGCGAGGTTTACAATTAGCTTGCGTGTTTACGGCTCAAGTTTCGCAGAATGCTAGTGATGGACCGACCTGAACACAGCGGTCAGGATCATATGCGGCACGGTCACTGCGGCCAGCCCGATGAAAACCAGTTGCAGCGTCGCCGCCTCTATGGTGGGGGCGAAGGTGTAAACGGCAACGGCGCCAACGGCTGAAAATAGCAACGTCGCGGCCATGATGGGTAAAGCAGCGCGCAACCCCTGTGCAGGTGTCAGGCCCAATTGGCCTGCCGTCAACAAGAAATGACGGGGTGAATGCAGGCCGCAGAAATAGATCACAAAGTAGATCAGTGGCGGAGTGATCAGGGCTGTTGTGACCAGCAAAGCATATTCCACCACGATCCATGGCGCACGCCTGACGTTCCAGATCAGACAAAAGACCGATGCGACAATCGCGGCGATAGCCGTGTTGTGCATCAGGTCTGCGAAAAGGGTTGCTGTCGGCTCTGATGTCAAAAGCCCGAACAGCATCGCCACGTCGGATTGAAAAACCAGCGCGGGCAGAGCAATGACGGAAACACCCAAGGGGATGCTTTGCCACAGCCCCAATTGCTGCCGCCAGTCATCCGCAAAGTGCAGTGCCGAATACATCAAAAACGCGCCAAGTGCGACGCTTGGTCGCAGCGTCCACAAAGCCAGCACGGCAATCGCAAGCCCAAGATACCCGCCGACAAAAATCGCATGATGGCGCAGCTTTTCAAGTGGCCACAGCGCGCTTGCAACCCGGTGGTCCAACGCGCCATGGGGCAGGCCAAGAAGGGCCACCATCGGCCCAAGCGCGATGATCTGCCAGATCAGCGGCGGCGTTGAA
>JBBQGU010000286.1:0-5107 GCA_038323315.1 Rhodobacterales bacterium
GGTAGCCGGATTTCAGGCCGGTGATATGGGCGTGGATCTGGGCATCGGTGGAGGCTTGGTGGATGTCAGGTTCGGGAGCCGAAGGCTCGGCATAGGCGAGGTTGTTTTCCAGCGAGGTGGTGAACAGGAACACGTCTTGTGCGACGACGGATACGGCACGCCGCAGCGAGGTCAGGGTCAGGGTGCGGATATCCTGACCGTCGATGGTGATCTGACCGCCGGTGACGTCGTAAAACCGCGGAATCAGGTGCGACAGGGTCGATTTGCCGGAACCGGGCGGGCCGATGATGCCCACGGTTTCGCCACGTTTGGCGGTGAAGGTCAGGCCTTGCAGGACGGGCGTGGTGGGCGCGCCGGGATAGGTGAAACCGACATTGTCGAAGCGCAGCTCGGCGTCGGTCAGGATCAGGTCGCGGGCGGTGGGGGTGTCGGCAATGGCCGGTTGCAGGTCCAGAAAGGCGAACACGCGCGCGCCACAGGTCGAGGTGCGGGCAAAGGAGTTGACCAGCAGGCCCAACTGGCGGACCGGCATTTGCAGGATGGTCATGAAGGTCAGAAAGGCGGTCAGGGTACCGACCGACATCTGGCCCGCCATCACCTTGTTGCCGCCGACCCACAGGACCAGCCCCATCGCAGCCAGAAAGGACAGGGTCATGATGCCGGTGGAACGCACGCGAATATCGACCCGTTCATGCGCCAGTTTCAAGGCGGAGGCCGATGCGGCATCGAACTTGCCCATCTCATGCGATCCGGCCGTAAAGGCACGGACAACGCGGATGCCGCCGAGGTTTTCCTCCATCACGCGGCTGAGAATTGACATGCGGTCTTGCAAGGTACGCCATGTCAGACGCAGGCGCAGCTGAGACACCGAGGAGAACCAGCCGACGACGGGCACGAACGACAGTGCCATCAGGCCCAGAAACCAGTCGATCCGCAGCAGCATTGTGCCACCAAAGCCGATCAGGACGGTCAGCAGGACAAGACGCACAAGGCCGGTCGAAAAGAACTGTCGTGCGCCATCAAGGTCCAGCAGGCCAAGGGTGATCAGGTCGCCGGAATGGACCGAATCGTGGAACCCGAAGCTGAGGCGCTGGACCTGTTCATAATAGCGCAGCCGCAAAGCCTCGCCCGAGTGGTGGTTCACGGCCTCGGAATAGTAGTTCTGGAAGGTGGTGAAGATGCCCCTGACAAAAGACACGGCCAGCACCAGAAGGGCGGTCGTCATCAAGGCGGCGCTGGCCGCCGCAGCATCACCGGCCAGTTGTTGCGTCTGGTCGATGGCGCGGCCCAGAAGGCGCGGAATGATCAGTTGCATCGTTGCCGAAATCAGCGTGGCCCCGATGGCAAAGCTGAATTGCCACGGTGTGGCCCAGGCGATCAGGGTCATGCGCCAAAGCGTGTCAAGGCCGCCGCGCCAGGTATGGGCGTCGGCCACGGCCATCACCTCAAGCGGACGGCGTTCAGGGGAGATGAGGGCTGTCAAACTAGGGTCCGTGCTGCAGATGACACCGATCTGGGTCATCGCAGTTTCACATTCGGACATATTTTCAGCAGGTGCCAGAGCGAATGGGCGAAGTTTAGGTTGAAATATGCTGATCGGCGAAAGTCATCCACCATTGGGCGAGAATCTGCCGCCCGTTACCACCACTGCCAGCGAAGGATGGCGGCAATTCAGGCGGCAAGCGCCTGATCCAGCCCGGATTCAAAGGCGGCTTTCGAGTCGGAATAGACCTGTATCACAGTTTTCAGATCAACTGCGGTTGACCCGGCGGACGCGCGGCGTTCGCCGTCCTGACATAAGGTGCACAATGCGACGAAACCCAGGTTAAGCGCAGCACCCTTCAGAAAGTGCAGATCAGCCTCCATCGCCTTGGCGGACAGGGCGGGCGTCAGGCGTTTGACAGCCTCGTCCGCCTCTTCCAAAAACATCTCGACCACCTCGGTGAAATCTTCCGCTCCGATTTCGCCGCGCAATTCCTTGACACGTTCCCAATCTATCATGATCCTTACCACCCCCCGGCGGTCCTTGATTACCCCGGCTTTCAGGGTGCCTTGCCGGGCTTAACAAAGGGTGATCCTTCAAAAGCCATGAAAGGACAGTTTTAGACTTCACCCTACGTTAAAGGCTGGCGCGCCAAACAAGTGCAGGACAAGAAGGCAGCTGCGTGTGAACCTGACGACGACCCAGCCGGATGAACAGGTTACCCCGCACCGGGCAGCGGGCTTGCGGGTGCTGATCGTCGATGACAGCCGGGCGCAGCGGCGGATTCTGGCGGTGCAACTGGCGCGTTGGGGCTATGACATCGCCGAGGCGGGCAGTGGCGAGGCGGCGCTGGTATTGTGTCAGGTGGTGCGGTTCGACATCGTGCTGTCGGATTGGATGATGCCGGGGATGACCGGGCTGGACCTGTGCAAGGCATTTCGGGCCCTGCCGCGCGAGGGGTATGGTTACTTTATCCTGCTGACCTCGAAATCCGAAAAGGCCGAAATTGCCGATGGGTTGGAAAACGGCGCGGATGACTTTCTGGCCAAGCCGGTGAACTCGGACGAGTTGCGCGCGCGGTTGAGGGCGGGTCAGCGGATCGTGACGATGCATCAGGAGCTGGTCGAGAAAAATCGGCTGGTGGGCAGCACGCTGGATCAGTTGCAGAAGCTGTACGATTCGCTGGACCGCGATCTGATCGAGGCCAAGAAGCTGCAACAGAGCCTGATCCGCGACCGGAATATTGATTTCGGGGCGGGGCGCGCGGCGTTGATGATGCAGCCATCGGGGCATGTGGGGGGCGATCTGGTCGGGTCATTCGTGATTGATGCGCGGCGGGTGGTCATGTTTTCGGTCGATGTGTCGGGGCATGGGGTCGCTTCCGCGATGATGACGGCGCGGCTGGCGGGGCTGCTGTCTGGCGGCTCGCCCGACCAGAACATAGCGCTGCGGGTCACGGCGGAGGGCGGGCGCGATGCCTTTCCGCCGGCCGAGGTGGCGTTTCGGCTGAACCGGCTGATGATCGAGGATGTGCAGGTCGAGCAGTATTTCACCATGGCCTATGCCGAGATCGATCTGATGACCGGCGTGGTTCAGATGGTGCAGGCCGGGCATCCGCATCCGGTGGTGATGCGGCAAGGCGGTGGGATCGACGTGCTGGGCGAGGGCGGCTTGCCGATCGGGTTGATACCGGGGGCGACCTATCAGCCGGTGTCGGTGGTGCTGCATCCCGGTGACCGGCTGTTCCTGATGTCGGACGGGTTGACGGAATGCCCCAGTCCGACGGGGCAGGAATTGGGGACGGAGGGGCTGGTCGACATGCTGTGCAGGTTTGGAACGATGCCCAGCACAAATTTGTTGGAGGCGTTGATCTGGGATCTGGCGAGTTTCGCCGGCAGTGGTGACTTTCCCGATGATGTCTCGGGGTTATTGTTCGACTATGTTGGTGGTTAAAGCAAAGCGCGCATCAGCAATGCGCGGTCGCCTTGGTTGGTGATCAGGTGCAGGGCCTGATCACGGTTGGCCCAGACGGCGGTGTGGCCAGCCTCGGTTGGGGGGCAAATGCGCAGGGTGGGGCGGGCGGTGAAGATGGTGCAGATCTTTTCGGCCCAGCGGTCGTATTCGGGCATGTAGGTGAAGCGGCGATAGGTGCCGAGATGGCGGACCGCGCCTATGTGCCAGCCGGTCTCCTCCATCACCTCGCGGTGCAGGGCGGCTATGGGGGCCTCGCCTGCGTCGATGCCGCCGCCAGGCAGTTGGTATTCGGGAATAGGTTCGGCCTGATGTGTCAGCAGGACCGCCTGCCCGTCCAGCAAGACAGCGTACACACCGGGGCGGCGGCGGTATTTCTGGCCGGACCGGATGGCTTCGCCGTAGCGTCGGATCATGTTTGCCCTCTTGGACTGCTGGTTGCTCTGACTATACAGGCGCGGTATGCCAAGCGCGACGCTTTTAGGAAACCTCCATGACCACAGTTTCGGAAATAACCTGGGACGATGCCGTCCTGCCCTTCCAGTTGGACAATGCCGATGTGCGGGGCCGCGTCGCGCGGCTGGATGGTGTGCTGGGCGAGGTGCTGCGGCAACACCGCTATCCGCCGCAGATCGAGGCGCTGGTGGCGGAGGCGACCCTGCTGACCGCGATGATTGGTCAGACGGTCAAGCTGCGTTGGAAGCTGTCGTTGCAGATCCGGGGCAAGGGGGCGGCACGGTTGATTGCGACGGATTACTATGGGCCCGCCGAGGAGGGTGAACCGGGGCGCATCCGGGCCTATGCCAGCTTTGACGCCGAGGCGCTGGACCCCGAGGGCACGCCCTTTGACCAGATCGGCGAGGGATATTTCGCGGTGATGCTGGATCAGGGCGCAGGAATGACACCGTATCAGGGATTTACGCCGATCGAGGGCAAGTCACTGTCCAGTTGTGCCGAGACGTATTTTGCCCAGTCCGAACAGTTGCCGACCCGCTTTGCCGTGACCTTTGGCAAATCGCAAGAACCGGGCCGGGATGCGCGGTGGCGGGCCGGGGGCGTGATGTTGCAGCATATGCCGCAGGTTGGCGGCACTGTCGCGGCCGAGGCGGGCAGCGGGTCGGGCGGGCTTTTGACTCACGCCGATATTCTGGGTGGTGTCGAGGCCGAGAACTGGAACCGCGTCAATATCTTGCTGGATACGGTCGAGGACTTGGAGCTGATCGGTCCGACCGTCAGCCCAACCGAATTGCTGATACGGTTGTTCAGCGAAGAAGACCCGCGCGTATTCGATGCGACTTCGGTGCGGTTTGGCTGTTCATGCTCGGCAGACAAGGTGCGCAATACGATGTCGATCTATTCGCAGAAAGACATCAGCAAGATGACCACCGCGGATGGGTTGGTGACGGCGGATTGCCAGTTCTGTGGCGCGCATTACGAGTTTGATCCCAAAGAACTGGGGTTCGAGGCGGAGGGTGCTGACGGTCTGGTGCCGGGCAGCAAGGCGGCCTTGGCCAAGGCTGCCCAAGCTGATGGGGCCGAGGGTGGGGATGCCGAGTGAGGTCGCTTGCCTGATTGCGGCGCTGGATCGCCCGGCAGGCGGGTCGTCTGATTTTGATTTGTACCCGCCAGTCATGCTGCCTGAGGGGCGGGTAT
>JBBQGU010000287.1:0-5069 GCA_038323315.1 Rhodobacterales bacterium
CAAATTCTTTGTGGGCGGCGGAGGGCGACGGGCCCTTGACCCACTGCGCAAGCCAATGTATGCGGCGCCTACTTCACAGGTGGGGCTTGGGCTTTGCGGGGAGAAATCCCGTTTGGTCCGCCGGTTGGGGGAAACCCTAAAGACGGCCTCAGCAAGGTTCAAACCGGAAAAGGATAGCACATGGCTCTTCCCGAGTTCACCATGCGTCAGCTGTTGGAAGCTGGCGTTCACTACGGTCACCAGACCGCCCGCTGGAACCCCAAGATGGGCGAGTACATCTACGGCGACCGCAACGGCATCCACATTCTCGACCTGACGCAGACCGTGCCCATGTTGGACACCGCGCTGAAACTGGTCCGCGATACCGTCGCCCGTGGCGGCCGAATCCTGTTTGTCGGCACCAAGCGGCAGGCGCAAAAATCGGTTTCCGAGGCGGCCGAGAAATGTGCGCAATACTACATGAACCACCGCTGGCTGGGTGGCACGCTGACCAACTGGAAAACCATCTCGAACTCGATCCAGCGGTTGAAGCAGATCGACGAGATCATGTCGCATGGCGCCGAAGGTCTGACCAAGAAAGAGCGTCTGATCATGGAACGCGAGCAGGGCAAGCTGCAAGCCAGCCTTGGTGGCATCCGTGAAATGGGCGGCGTGCCGGACTTGTTGTTCGTGATCGATGTGGGCAAGGAATCGCTTGCGATCCTTGAGGCGCAAAAGCTGGGAATCCCGGTGATCGGCATTGTCGATACCAATTGCAGCCCCAAAGGCGTCGAATACGTGATCCCTGGCAATGACGACGCGGCGCGGGCGATCTCGCTGTATTGCGACCTGATCAGCCGGGCGGCTTTGGACGGCATGACCGCGCAGATGGGTGCTGCTGGCATCGATCTGGGCTCGCTGGATGTGGCGCCGGTCGAAGAAGCCATCGAGGCTTGAGGTTCGACGCTGAAACGCTGTCGTTAAACCGATACGCGGCGGGGGTATGACCCCGCCGGACTCATTTGCGAACTTCAGGAGATGGACATGACAGTCACCGCTCAAATGGTGAAGGAACTGCGCGATTCGACCGGCGCGGGGATGATGGATGCCAAGAAGGCCTTGGTGGAAGTGAACGGCGACATGGAGGCGGCGGTCGATTGGCTGCGCACCAAGGGTCTGGCCAAGGCCGCCAAGAAGGCAGACCGCGTGGCCGCCGAGGGGCTGGTCGGCGTGACCGTGTCGGACGGGCGCGGCGTTGCGGTCGAGGTCAACTCGGAGACCGACTTTGTTGGCAGGAATGCCGATTTCCAGCGTCTGGTGCACGACATCACCAAGGTTGCCTTGGGCTGTGACGGGATCGACAGTCTGCGCGCCGCTGATCTGAACGGCAAGACGGTTGAGGTTGTCGTGCAAGAGGCGATCTCGGCCATCGGCGAGAATCTGACGCTGCGCCGGATGGCGTCGGTTCAGGGCGAGCATGTCGCGGCCTATGTCCACAATGCTGCAACCGATGGCATGGGGCGGATTGGCGTGCTGGTTGCGCTGTCTGGTGCCGCAGATAATGGCATCGGCAAGCAGATCGCACAGCATATCGCGGCGTTCAGCCCGCTGGCCCTGTCGGAAGCCGACATCGATCCGGCGGTGCTGGAGCGGGAATTGGCTGTGCAGACCCAGAAGGCGCTGGAAGAAAACGCGGCTTCGGCCAAGCCAAAGCCCGATGCCGTGATCCAGAACAACGTCATTCCGGGCCGGATGAAGAAGTTCGTGGCCGAAAGCACGCTGCTCGGTCAGGCCTTTGCCCATAACCCCGACATCACCGTGGCGCAGGCCGCCAAGGATGCCGGTGTCGTGGTGACAGGTTTTGTCCGCATGGCGGTGGGCGAGGGCATCGAGAAAGTCGCCGAGGATTTTGCGGCCGAAGTCGCGAAAATGGTTCAGGCCTGATTATTTCAGACTTATGACATAGGGCCGGGTAATTCCCGGCCCTTTTCAATTGGCTAGAGGCTGAAGTTCAGGCTTAACCTTCATTGGCTTCGCGGATCTTGTTGGCGGCTTCCTGGTTGAACGTAATGCCGTTGGCGGCGAACAGCTGGTCCAACTCGCCCGACAGGGTCATCTCGGTAACAATATCACAGCCGCCGACGAACTCGCCCTTGACATAAAGCTGCGGGATGGTCGGCCAGTCGGAGTAATCCTTGATGCCCTGACGGATCTCAGCGTCGGCAAGAACGTTCACATCGGCAAAATCGACGCCCATATAGTTCAGCACCCCTGCCACGCGGGACGAAAACCCGCATTGCGGCATCATTTTGGTACCCTTCATGAACAGAACGACGTCGTTCTTTTCAACGGTGGCTTTGATCGAGTCTTTTGCGGTCATCTGAGGATTCCTTTGCTTATTCGGGGGCTTTGGTGGTGAGGGCCAGCGCATGCAGCTCGCCGCTCGCCCCGTCCATCTTGCCTTTCAGGCTGGCATAAACTGCGCGTTGTTGCTGGACGCGGTTCATGCCCTTGAAGCTGGCGTCGATCACCTCGGCGGCCCAATGGTTGCCGTCGCCGGCAAGGTCGGTGATCGTGATCCGGGCCGCCGGAAAGCCGGCACGGATCAGGTCTTCGATATCTTGGGCTTGCATCGGCATGGGGCGCTCCTCGGTACGTCGGTGGTAAATGTAAGGGCGAGGCGGCGGCATCGCAAGGGTGGATCAGCGCGGCGGTGCCCATTCGTGGCGCAGCATACCGCAGCGCAGCGCGTCGTCATGAAAGGCCAGGGACCAAGCCATGTTTCCCGTCCGTTGAGCCAAGGTGCGACCGGGGGCAGGTCTTGCAGCGCGGGACGCAGCGTCAGGCGACGGCCCGCGCAAAGGCGCTGCGATAGCTGGCAGACAACGCTTTCAGCGGAGCTTCGTCGGTGCCGAAACGGACAACCGGGCCGCCAAATCGACCGACCCTTGCAGCCGGTATGCCCGCCTCGGCGGCGCGGGCGAGCAGTTTGGCGGCCTGGGTCGGGCCGCAAGCCAGCAAGTAGCGCGCCTGATCCTCGCCGTACAACGTGGGCAGATCGGCGGCGGTCAGAACGATACCAAGACCCGCGGCCTCGGCCATTTCGAACGCGGCCAGCGCCAGACCGCCATCCGACAAGTCCGCGCAGGCGCGCAGCGCGCGGCGGTTGGTCAGGATGAAGTCGCCGTGTTTGCGCTCGGCCACAAGGTCAACCGGGGGGGCGTCGCCGGTTTCCATGTCGAATGCCTCGGCCAGCAGGGCGGATTGACCCAGATGGCCGTGCGTTGTGCCGATGAGGACCGCCACATCGCCATCGCGGGGTTGGCCGGCAATCAGTTGGTCAAGTGTCGTCAGAATGCCGACAGCGCCGATGGTCGGTGTGGGCAAGATGCCCTTGCCGTCGGTCTCGTTGTACAAAGACACATTGCCGGACACGATGGGCATGTCAAGCGCGGTACAGGCAGCAGCGATGCCGCGCAAAGCCCCGACCAACTGGCCCATGATTTCGGGCTTTTCGGGGTTGCCGAAGTTCAGATTATCTGTCGTCGCCAAAGGCTTGGCGCCCACACTTATCAAGTTACGATAAGCCTCGGCCACGGCCTGTTTGCCGCCCTCGAACGGGTTGGCCTTGACATATCGGGGCGTGACGTCGGACGTGAAGGCCAGCGCCTTGCCGGTGTCATGCACCCGCACGACGCCCGCGCCCATACCGGGACGGCGGAGCGTGTCGGCCAGAACCTGACTGTCATATTGTTCGTAGACCCAAGCCTTGTGGGCGTAGGACGGCGAGGTGATCAGGACCGATAACGCCTCGATCGCGCCAATCGCTGGGACGTCGCCCAAGGGTCCGGCGGGGGGTGTTTCGACCCAGGGCCGGTCGTATTCGGGGGCGCTTGACGACAGTTTCGACAAGGGCAGGTCGGCCATGACCTGATCGCCGTGCAGGATCAAGAACCGGTCCTCGGCAATCGTCTCACCCACAATGGCGAAATCGAGATCCCATTTGACGAAGATCGCGCGCGCCACAGCCTCATGATCAGGTTTCAGAACCATCAGCATGCGTTCCTGGGATTCGGACAGCATCATTTCGTAGGCCGTCATGTGCGTTTCGCGCTGCGGCACCTGATCCAGTTGCAACCGGATGCCCAAGCCGCCCTTGTCGCCCATCTCGACCGCCGAACAGGTCAGACCAGCGGCCCCCATATCCTGTATCGAGATTACGGCACCCGACGCCATCAGCTCCAGACACGCCTCTAGCAGGCGTTTTTCGGTGAAGGGGTCGCCGACCTGTACGGTGGGGCGCTTTTCTTCGATGGTGTCGTCGAACTCGGCCGATGCCATCGTGGCACCGCCGACGCCGTCGCGCCCCGTTTTGGCCCCCAGATAAACCACCGGCATCCCCACACCGGACGCGACCGAATAGAAAATCTTGTCGGCATCCGCCAGACCGGCGGCAAAGGCGTTGACCAGACACTTGCCGTGATAGCTGCGGTGAAAGCGGACCTCGCCGCCTACGGTGGGCACGCCGAAGGCGTTGCCGTAACCGCCGACGCCCTCGACCACGCCCTTGACCAGATGGGCGGTCTTGGGGTGTGTCACCTCGCCGAAACTGAGGGCATTCATCGCGGCGATGGGGCGTGCGCCCATGGTGAAGACATCGCGCAGGATGCCGCCGACGCCGGTGGCAGCACCCTGATAAGGCTCGATATAGGAGGGGTGGTTGTGGCTTTCCATCTTGAAGATCACGGCCTGACCATCGCCGATATCGACCACACCGGCATTTTCGCCCGGCCCGCAGATCACCTGTGGGCCCGTGGTGGGCAGGGTGCGCAGCCATTTTTTGGATGATTTATAGCTGCAATGTTCGTTCCACATCGCGGAAAAGATGCCAAGTTCCGTATAACTTGGTACGCGGCCCACAATGGCCAGCAGCCGCTGATATTCATCCGGCTTCAGGCCATGTGCGGTGACTAGTTCCGGGGTGATGTCGGGTTCGGCCATGCCAACGCGTCCTCGATTGGGATGCGGGGGTGTTTAGGGCAAAGGCGGGGCGAGGGAAAGGTCGGAACGGCGCAGCAGTCCGATCGGCC
>JBBQGU010000288.1:0-5060 GCA_038323315.1 Rhodobacterales bacterium
CCGCCGCCCAGCGCGCCCGCCAGAAACATCAGCGGCAACAGCACAGGCGCAGGCAGCGGCACATACAGCGCCACCCCAGCGGCAAACAACGCGCCCATGTTGAACTGCCCCTCGGCCCCCAGATTCCACGCGCCGATGCGCAAGGCCACGGCGACCGACAGGCCGGTATACAGAAGGGGGGTCAACAACAGCCCCAGATCCTGCATCCCAAAAGCGGACCCAAAGGTCGAGGATAACACCTGCGCGCCCAGCGCAGCCGGGTTGTGCCCCGACACCAGCAGCACCAGCGCCGCCGTCAGCAAGGCCAGCACGACCGCCGCGACGCGGGCGGCAAAGGCGACACCGGGCCGGGCCGAAGGCAGGCGTTGCAGGCGCAGGGTCATATGTGGCCGGCCATGGCACGCCCCCCCATCATCAGGCCGATCTGGTCCAGATCGGCGGTCGCACGGTCGACCACCCCCATGATCCGGCCCTGAAACATCACGGCAATCCGGTCGGACAGGTTCAACAACTCCTCCAACTCCTCGGACACCAGCACCACAGCGACGCCCTGATCGCGCAGTTCGACGAAATAGCGCATCATGGTGTTGATCGCGCCCACATCCAGACCGCGTGAGGGATAGGCCGCCACCAGCATCCGCCCGGCAATCCGCATCTCGCGCCGCGCGACCAGCCGCTGCTGGTTGCCGCCCGACAGATTGCGCGCGGGCATGGCAAAGTCGGGCACGGCAACCTCGGCCAACCCGGCGATCTGCCGCGCCAGGGCGAGCGCGGCACGGGGCGCATACCACAGCCCGCGCGATACCGGCGGGTGGTCATATTCGCGCAAGACCGCGTTGTCGGTTACGGACAGGGCCGGGGCGAGGCCGCTGGCCAGACGGTCCTCGGGGATATGGCCCACGCCCATCCGCGCCACGGCCCCTGCATCGGCATGGGTGATTTCGGTGTCGCCCAGCATGACCCGGCCCGATGTGGCGTGGCGCAGGCCGGTCATCACATGGGTCAATTCCCGCTGCCCATTGCCCGCCACACCGGCAATCCCGAGGATTTCCCCGGCCTGCACCGACAGCGAGATATCGGACAGCCCGCCCGACTTGGCCCTGCGCAGACTGACCCCCTCCAGCCGCAATACGGGCATACCGGCCACCGGCGCAGACAGCCCGCGCATGTCGGTCAGCACAATCTCACGGCCCACCATCATCTGCGCCAGCGAGGTGTCGGTGCAATCGACCGTCCAGGCCGTCGCCACCTTGACCCCACCGCGCAACACCGTGACTCGGGTGGAAATCTCGATCACCTCGTCCAGCTTGTGACTGATGAAGATCACCGCATTGCCCTGCGCCACAAAGGCGCGCAGCGCCACGAACAGTTCCTGCGCCTCGGCGGGGGTCAAGACGGCGGTGGGTTCATCCAGGATCAGCACCCGCGCCTTGCGGGTCAGAACGCGCAGGATTTCGACGCGTTGCTGTTCGCCGGTCGACAGATCGGCGACCGTCGCCGCGGGATTGACCGCCAGCCCCAGCCCGGCGGCCAGCTTGGCCGTCCGCGCCTCCAACGCCGAGCGGTTGATGCGGGGCGGGGTTTCGGACCAGCCCAGATGGACGTTTTCGGCGACGGTAAATGCCTGAACCAGCTTGAAATGCTGATGCACCATCCCGATCCCGGCGGCGATGGCCTCCAGGGGCGAGGCAAAGCTGACGGGATAGCCATCCACGACGATCTCACCGCCATCGGGCTGATAAATGCCGGTCAGGATGTTCATCAACGTCGATTTGCCCGCACCATTCTCGCCCAGCAGGGCGTGAATTTCGCCGGGATAAATCTCCAGATCGACATCGCGGTTGGCGACGACACCGGGAAAGACCTTGCCGATCCCCCGCAGCGCGACCAAGGGTGCCGTGCCGGGGGCAAGCGACAGCCGGTGCAGAATCTGCGCCACCTCTGCCATCTGACTTGCCCCCCCGGGTCGCCGTTACAGGCCCATCACACCTTCGATCGACCAATCCCAGTTGTAAAGTTCAACCTCGGTCATGGTCTGGCCAGCCGCCACACGGATGGCCCCTTTCGAGTCCTTGATCTCACCCACGAACGGGCTGGTTCCACCCAGGATCGCGGTGCGGGCGGCGTCGGCCTGTGCTGCGGCCTCGGCCGGAACGGTTTCGCCCCAGGCGTCGCGGTCCACACCCTTGCCCATCGGCAGGATATCCTCGGTCGGGGTCCATTCGCCTGCCAGACGGCGGCGCACCTGTTCGACGTAGAAGGCGTTGAAATCGACCAGGATCGACGAGATATAGGCCTTGGGGCCATAGCGGCGGATATCGGTGTTCCACATCACGGCCTTGGCCCCGCGCGCCTCGGCGACTTGCAGATAGGCGGCTTCGTCCATGATGCCGAACAGCACATCCGCGCCGTTGTCGATCAGCGCGGTGCCGGCCTGTGCAGCCGCCTGCGGGTCGAACCACGAGTTGATGACGATGGCCTGCAACGTCGCCTCGGGCTTGACCGTGCGCGCGCCCATCAGGAAGGCGTTGGTGCCGGAATAGACCGACGGCACCGGGAACGAGCCGACATAGCCCAGCTTGCCCGTGGTCGACATCAGGCCCGCCGCGATCCCCGCGACATAGGACGGATACCAGTGCTGGACATAATATGTGCCAAGGTTCGCCAACGGGTTACGCCCGTCGCATTCATAGAACGCCACCTCGGGCGCGCGGGCCGCCACATCATAGATGAAATCGCCGTAGTTCGAGTTTGCGAACACCATCTGCGCGCCGTCCGCCACGAACTGACGATAGATGCGGCTGGCATCGGCGGAATAGGGCACATTCTCGACATAGACGGTTTTCAGCGCGGGGAAGGCTGCGGCAACCGCCTGACGGCCCAGATCATGGGCATAGGTCCAGCCTTCATCCGACGTCGGACCGACATAGCCCCAGGCGATGACGGCATCCGCCTCGGCCACGGCGGGCAAAGCGGTCTGGGCAAAGGCGGGACGGATCAGCCCGGTCTGGGGCAGGATCAGCGCGGCGCTGGCCATGGCCCCCATGTTCAGGAAGCCGCGCCGGGAAAGTGCCTTGGTCGAAATCATTATCTGGTGTCCTCTGTTGTTATGGCACCTTCTGGCGGCACCTTGTTGGCGGGTCTGTGGCGCGGCGGTGGTGATCCGGGCCAGGTTTCGGACCCCTTGTTTTGTCGCGGCTTTGCAGGTCAGTCTGCACCAGCGTCACAAATGGGGGGCAGTCTGAATAGAGCGAATGTTTCGATGCAAGTGTTGCGCTGAACGCAACACTTGACGGCTGCCGCCCGGTGGGTCCAACTGTGGTCAGCCGCCCTTTGAAACGGCCTGCCCACCCAAAGCCACAACCCCGGATTGCACCCCCTGACGCCCATGCTTGAAACCGTCACCTTCCGCTTTACCGGCGACCTGCCGCAGGCCAGCTTTGCCGCGTTTGCAAGCCACCGCGCGGCACGGCTGTCGCTGCAACTGGACTGGCTGGATCAGACCGACCGGATGGCCCGGCTGCGGATCGTGGGTCAGCCCGATCTGGTGGACGCGTTTGAAATGGCGCTGAGCCTTGGGCCGCAGGATTGCCTTGTGAGGGACGTAACGCGGCTCGACAACGCGACAGGAAACCCGACATGACTGCCGAAAAGACTGCCGAATTGACCCAAGACCGCTGGCAACCGCTCGCCCTGACATCAGCCATCGAGATTGGCACCTCGGCAGGCACCGCCATCGACGGCACCGAAATCGCGGTCTGGCGCGATACCGCAGGCCGCGTCCATACGTGGGAGGATCGCTGCCCGCACCGGGGCATGAAGCTGTCCTTCGGCTTTGTCCGGGGCGACCACATCGCCTGCCTGTATCACGGCTGGCAATATGACGCGGGCGGCCAGTGCCAATACATCCCCGCCCATCCGGATCTGGAGGTGCCAAAGTCGATCTGCGTCAAGGTCTGGCCCGTGGCCGAGGCGGGCGGCATGGTCTGGGTCTGGCTGGGCGGCGCTGATCCCGCAGCACCGCCACAGGCAGCACCGATCACCGCGCTGCGCAGCCTGTACCTCGATTGCCCGCTGGACCGGGCCGTGGCGGTGTTGTCGGGCACCAATCCCTTGGGCGGCGCGGCCCGCATCGACGGCGCCCTGGCCATGCTGGACGCCGCCGAAGGGGCGCTGCTGATCGGGTTGCAATCGGTGGCCCCTGCCCGATCGGCCCTGCACATCACCCTGACCGGCACCGCCACACCTGCCCAACTGACCACCCTGACCCACAAGGCCGAGGCCCTGCGCCGCCGCGCCGAAACCCCGGAGCCTGCGCTGTGACGCCCCGCCTTTACAACTACGACCTCGATCCCGATTGCTATTGCGTGCGTCTGGTGGCCTCGGTCCTGAACCTGTCGCTGGAGGTGGTGGCGCTGGATGTCTTTCCGGGCCGCGATCACCTGACCGACCAGATGCTGGCGCTGAACCCGGCCGGGCGGCTGCCTGTGCTGGTCGATGGCGATCTGGTGCTGACCCAGTTGCCCGCAATCCTGTGGCATCTGGCCAGCCATCCGGGTGTCGCCCTGACCCTGATCCCGACCGAACCGGCGGCCATGCTGGAATGGCTGACCTTTGCCGCCATCGATCTGGCCGCCGCCCACACCGCCCGCGCGGCCGCAATCATGGCCGTGGGCGATTTGGTCAAACCCCGCGCTGACGCCCGCCGCGCCCTGCGCCGGCTGGACGACCACCTGACGCGGCAGGGCATTGCCGGCCTCGGCCATGTCGCGGGGCCGACCCTGACGCTGGCCGATCTGGCGCTGTTCCCCGGCTTTGCCCTGTCGCGCGACTTCAACGTCGATCATGACGAGTTTCCGGCCCTGCGCCTGTGGGCGCGCAGGGTCAGGGCGGTGAAGGGCTTCATCACCATGCCCGGCATTCCTGATTACCACTAGGGGCGCAGGCATGGATTTGCATCGGCTGGGGTTGGTTTCGGCCCGGGTCAACAACTTTGTGCTGGTGGCGCGGCTGGGCTCGATCCGGGCGGCGGCCAAATCGCTGAACGTCGCGCCCTCGTC
>JBBQGU010000289.1:0-5033 GCA_038323315.1 Rhodobacterales bacterium
ATTGGGGAGGCGCCGGAGGGGGCGTTGCAGGACCCACGGCACCCGGCCTTGGGGTGGCGGATGTATGGTGCGGGGCCTGCCGAGACAGTGGATTGGGCGGCGCTGCGGGTGCAGCATTTGATCCCGGAAAGCGGGATAGAATTGGTGCCGGGGGAGAGCTATCTGCTGGAAACCGGATTTGAACGGCTGCACGGCGTCGACTTCCGTAAGGGATGCTATGTTGGCCAAGAGGTTACGGCACGGATGAAGCACAAGACCGAGTTGCGCAAAGGTCTGGCACGGGTACGGTTGAGCCAGCCCGTGCCGGTAGGCACGCCGGTGTCGAGCGAGGGCAAAGCGGTGGGCGTGGTCTATACCCAGTCGGGGGGCGACGCGATTGCGTGGTTGCGCTTCGACCGGACAGAAGGGCCGATGACCGCCGCCGATGCAAAAGTCGAGATCCTGCAAGCCTCCTGACAGAAGGCTGTCAGGAGGGCCGAGCGGGTCCGGCGTGCCGATCGATGGCGCTGCCGGCGTCGGCTATATCATGCGTTCGGGCTAAGATCTGCCGCCCTTGATGTTCACCCAGGCCGAAGTGTCGGCACTGGTGGCCGGGGCGCGGCTGATCCGGGCCTTTGGGGGTGCTGCGATGGCGCGGGCGTCCGAAGAGGCGCTGGTCAAGATTGCCGCCGTGCTGCCCGAGGGCGCACGGCGCAGCAGCGAGGAGGTGTCGGTACACGCTTTTCAAGGGCAGACGGACCCTGCCCTGCGCCACCGGATCGACGCCCTTGACCGGCTGGTGGTGGAACGTCGGCCAGGATTTCCGAATGTTCCGCCTGGACCGCGTGGCTGCGTTTGCAGCGCTGGCCCCTTCAAGCCGGATCGCCGCAAAAACCTGGCCCAAGCGCTTGCTGCGCTGCATGGCGAGTGCGCTTATGCGCGTTCGGAGTATTCCATCAACTCGGTATGCACGATGATATCCTCATCCGGGCCGATGAAAGGCGGGATCATGATGCGCACGCCGTTGTCCAGGATCGCAGGCTTGAAACTGCTGGTGGCGGTCTGACCCTTTTGCACCGGCTCGGTTTCGACAACCTTGCAACGGACCTTTTGCGGGATGGAGACGTTAAGAGGTTCTTCACCATAATACTGGATCGTCGCGGTCATCCCGTCCTGCAAGAAAGGCCGCCGATCACCCAGCAACTCTGCATCAATCTCGGTTTGTTCGTAGGTTTCGGAATCCATGAACACCAGTCGGCCATCGGTTTCGTACAAAAACTGCTGGTCTTTGTTTTCCAGTTCGACCTGGTCCACCTTGTCTTCCGACCGGAAGCGTTCGTTCAACTTGCGCCCGTCACGCAGGTTTTTCAACTCTACCTGCGCGAAAGCGCCCCCCTTGCCGGGCTTGACGTGATTGACCTTGACGGCAGCCCATAGGCCCGCGTCATGTTCCAGGATATAGCCCGGTCGGATTTCGTTGCCGTTGATCTTTGCCATTTGTGGCGAAACCTTGTCAAAAACTTGATTAATGTTCGACGGACCCTATATCTGGTCATGGCAACCAGAGCAAGCCAACTAGATGCTGGGTGTCAAACCGCGAGCCATGTGATTTACGCATAGCTGTCATACGATTATTCGCATGACGAATCGTCATCGAATGGTTACAAGCGCAAGACGTCAAAAAAGACAAGAGCAAGAAGTAGGACGCGAAATGGCCGATTTCATAGACAGCACTGCCTTTAACTTTGAACAGGGGCAGCGCGCCCGCAAGTTGTTCGCCGCCGTGGTTCTGGCCGCGCTGGACGATGCAATTGCAGACGATAAAAAGTATGGCAATGGCCCGGACCAGATCGCCCGTTGGGCGCGTTCGCGCGACGGGCGTGAGGTTTTGTCTTGTGCGGGCATCGACCCGAACGAGCGTGTGGTCAAGGGTTTGATGGAGTTCGTCTCCAAAGGCGTGCGCACCTCGGTTGCGCTGTCGCGTGAGGAAAGCGAACGTCGTCATGCACTGGAACTGGAACATGCCGAAGCGGCATGAGCGGTTGCAGGTGGTCTGAAACAAAAGCGCGCCCGATTGGGCGCGTTTTTTGTTGTGGGATAATGGGTCTGGCGGATTCTGATTTCATCAGGCTGAAATGGCACCCGGATTCATGGATCAAAGGGGGCGAGGCCCCTTCAGCCCACCACTCATCATTCCCGTGCGGTCATTCTTCGTTGGGGCTCCGCGAAGAATGCCCGTAAGGGAATGATGAGCAGTGGGTCAGATCCGAGGCAAATCCGCCCGCGCGGCCAGACTATTCGACGCCGCTTACAGATATCGCGCGGGCAATCTCGGCCCTGACGAGTTTGCGGACATTACGCGTGATACGTTCGCCCAACGTTCCCTGCAATTCGGCAAGTATCAGTTCGCGGACCAGTTCGCGCAGCACCTGTTCATCCAGACGCATTTCGCCGGCCTCAGCCTTTGGCTGGGCATCGGCCTGAAGTTGGGCAACAGCCTCGGCTTCGGCCTGATCGGCCCAGTGGCGGTCAGGTTCGGCAATCGGCTGTGAGGCCGAAGGTTCGGGTTCGGAGATTTCGGGTTCGGGCTGGGCCCAGGATGGCGTCGTTTCAAGTTGCGGCGTCGTGTCAACGATCGGCGTTGCGTCAAGGGTCACAAACTGGACCACCTGTGCGCTTTGGGCGGCAGGAAGCGGGGTGACCCAGCCATTCTCCGACCACTCCATATCGTTGATCAACAACGGCGGATCGCCAACCTCACTCTCCCATTCTGTAGTTTGGGCTTCCACGGCGCGTTCTAGGGTCGATACGACGCGGGTCGCAGGCTCGACCCCCAGATGCAGACGCGGCAGGACGGCGGGTCCGGGTGGCACCACCACGCGGAATGCGGGCGTCAGGATCAGTTTATCGTCTGTTTTGCGATCGACTGGAGAGAGAGGCCACACTGGTACGCCAGCGTCCGCACCTGTCGCTGGTGGCGTGGCTACGGTCAGCGAACGCGGACCCGGGCGCAGGTCTTCGGACACCAGACGGCGGATAGAGGACAAAACATCCTCGATCTCGACAGAGCTCATCGCTTCGGACATGGATATTCAAAGGCTCCCAAACGTTAATACATGGATGACTATAACGGCGAAAGGCCATTGGCACAAGAATTTGCCGCAACCAAAGGATTTGAAACCGCCCATCACCGGCAAATTCGGCGTTTATTTGCCCAGCTTCTTAAGGATCGCGTCCAGTTTGGCCCCGCGCCCCGAGGTGGCAGGCGCATTCTTGACCGCGTTCAGATAGGCCGAGGGGTCAAAGGTCGGGATGCCCAGCCGCAAATGTTCGGCCGTCAACAGGCCCATGGCCGACAGCAGTTGATAGCGGCTGACATACAGATTTGCTCCCGCTTGCAGCCGCGATGCCTTGGCCGACAGCAGGTTCTGATCGGCGTCCAGCACATCCAGGGTGGTGCGCGAGCCAAGCTCCGCCTCTTGTCTGACGCCGTCATAGGCCGCCTGGGCCGCACGGATCTGTTCGTCACCAGCGACAATCGAGGCTTGGGCGACCAGAATTCGCGACCATGCAGTGCCGACAGCCTCGTCCACATTGATCACGGTCTGCAAAAGTCCGGCACTGGCCGACTGCGAAACTGCGATTTGCCTGCGCAGTTGCGACGACAACTGGCCACCCTGGTAAATCGTTTGGTTCATGTTGATGGACAGGCTTTGGTTGATCGGCCCGCTTGAGCCGCCAGAAAAGACTTCGCCCTGACCATCGCCCGAAAAGGATTGATCCAGCTGGATTTGCCCACGGATCGTGGGCATCATCTGGGCACGGGCGACGGCAATACCCAGTTCGGCAGCCTTGGCACGTTCCTGCGCCTCCAGTATGGCGGGATGGGTGCGGTCGGCGATGGTTCGCGCCGCAGCAAGAGTTGACGCCGTGTTGGGCATCTTGGGCAAACCGGACAGCGTGGTCGGATAATGGCCAATGGTCGCCCGGTAGCGTTCACGCGCCACGTTGTAGTCACCCTGCGCGCTGGCCAGGGCGGAGTTTGCCGAAGCCAGTTGCGCCTCCGCCAGGGCGACATCGGTGCGGGTCACTTCACCCACCTCGAACCGGTCCTTTGCGGCGCGCAGATCCTGCGTGATCAAGCGCACGTTCGCCTCCTGGGCCGACACCAACTCGCCTTGCAGACGCAGGTTGACATAGGCGGCCACGGCATCCAACAGCACCTGCTGTTCGACCGAGACCAGGGATTGCCGACTGGCGAGAATAAGCGCGTTCCTGACGTCGATATCCAACCTGTTCCGACCAAAGTCGAGCAGAGTCATCTCTGCCACAAGGGCCAAGGTATCGGATGATCGGAGCGGCTGTTGCCCCGACAGGGTTGCGCCCAACACCCCGCCAACCCGCGTCGGTTCAACATAATAAGCCTGATTTGCGCTGATCTGCGCCTGCCAACGCAGCACGGGCAGCAGCGCGCCGACGGCAAATGCCAGATCTTCATCCGCAGCACGCAGGATGGCCTGATTTTGCTCCAGCAGTTGCGAGTTGCGATAGGCCGAGATCAGGGCGTCGGTCAGCGTCTCGGCGCTGGCAGACAGCGGGACCAAGCCCATCATGGCAATTGCGACTGTTGACAAGAGTTTCCGCATTCTGCACCTTTTCCAACATTCAAGGTCAGCCCGCTTTTGCGCGCCGCCCGCTACTCACCCTAAAGAACAAAACCGCGCCGCGCCGCAAACCCCGGCAAGACAGGGGCGGTGGCGTTGAAAACGTTGCGCCAGGTCACTACGCCATCTTGCTTCAGTCCGATCCGCGCGGTGCCAAGGGCGCCGTGCATGAACAGCGCACCAATACGGCCGCCCTCGCTCAACTGTGCAAGGATCGCGTCCGGCACCTGCTCGACCGCACCCTGCACCACGATGGCATCATAGGGGCCGTCAGACGGCGCGCCCGCCGTCAGGGCCGCCGTCACCATCCGCGCTTTGCCGGCAAGGCGGCTGCGCCCGGCCTCGGCCATCGCCACATCTTCCTCGACCGCAACAACATCGCAACCCATC
>JBBQGU010000290.1:0-5031 GCA_038323315.1 Rhodobacterales bacterium
AGGTTTATAACGGGCTTTGACGCAGCGCCAAGCGGCGCGTGACCCTGCCTGCCGCGACCTGGGCGGCCAGCGCCGACAGCGACCGGGTTCATCGCATGATCCGGTCACACACGCGACTGTCATGAAACCTTCACTGGTAACAGCCTTCATTTCTGCTATTCATGATATATGGAACAAAGTGACGTCGCTCATGCCTTTGCCACCCTTGGCCACCCCGACCGTCTGGCCGTGTTTCGCCTGCTGATGCGCTTTGCGCCGCAGGGGGTCCGCCCGACCGAGATCGCCGCGGCGCTGGGGTTAAAGCAAAACACTCTGTCGCATCACCTCGCCGACCTGACGGCTTCGGGCCTTTTGCAGGTCGAACGGCAGGGGCGGTCGTTGTTTTATGCCGTCGATCTGGACGCGACCGAGGGGCTGATCGGCTACCTCGCGCTGGATGTCGGCCGCGCCCGGCCTGACCTGCTGACCCCGCTGCTTGCAGTGCACAAGGATTTGACTGCCATGAACGACACGAATTTCAATGTGCTTTTCATCTGCTCGGGCAACTCGGCCCGGTCAATCTTTGCCGAGGTGCTGCTGCGCGATCTGGGGCGCGCCAGGTTTCAGGCGTTTTCGGCGGGCACCCGTCCCAACAGCGAACTGAACCCCTTTGCGCTGGATGTGTTGCAGCGCAACGGGCATGACGTGTCGGCCCTTCGGTCCAAGCATATCACCGAGTTTCAACAGTCCGGTTCGGCCAGGATGGATTTCGTCTTTACCGTCTGCGACACGGCAGCGGCCGAGGAATGCCCGCCGTGGCCCGGCCAGCCGATCACCGGCCATTGGGGCCTGCCCGACCCGGTCAAGGCGGACGGCACCGACGCCGAAAAGGCGCTGGTCTTTGCCCAGACCTACGGCGCGCTGCGGCGGCGCATCGCGGCCTTTGTCGCGTTGCCCTTCGCATCCCTGACCCGGATCGCCATTCAAACACAGGTCGACGGCATCGGCGCGACCCCAGACACCCCGACGCAAGGCTGATCTCACATGACACGCATTGCCCTGAACGGCCTTGGCCGGATTGGAAAGCTGGTCCTGCGCGACCTGATCGACACCGGTGCGGGCGGCGAGATCGTCCTGCTGAACGACGCGGAAGGCGACGCCGAACAGCATGCGCTGCTCGTGGAGTTCGACAGCGTTCATGGCCGCTGGAAAACCCCCGTGGGCCATGATGACGGCGGCCTGATGCTGAACGGCAACCGCATCCGCCTGACGCATGAACGGACGATTGCCGCCCTGCCCTTGGCCGAACTGGGCATCGATCTGGTGGTCGACTGCACCGGCGTGTTCAAGACGGCGGCCAAGGTGCAGCCCTATTTCGACGCCGGGGTGAAAAAAGTCGTGGTCAGTGCCCCGGTCAAGGATGGCGGCGCGCTGAACCTGGTCTACGGCGTGAACCACCACCTGTACGACGGCAGCCAGACCCTGATCACGGCGGCGTCCTGCACTACCAACTGTCTGGCCCCGGTGGTCAAGGTCATCCACGAATCCATCGGCATCCGTCATGGCTCGATCACCACGATCCATGATGTGACCAACACCCAGACCATCGTCGACCGCCCTGCCAAGGACATGCGCCGCGCACGCTCGGCCCTCTTGAACCTGATCCCGACCACCACCGGATCGGCCACCGCGATCACCCTGATCTACCCCGAGTTGAAAGGCCGCCTGAATGGCCATGCCGTGCGGGTGCCTCTGCTGAATGCCTCGCTGACCGATTGCGTGTTCGAGGTGCAGCGCGACACCACGGTGGCCGAGGTGAACGCCCTGTTCAAGACCGCCGCAGACGGCCCGCTGGCCGGCATTCTGGGCTTTGAGACCCGCGCGCTGGTGTCGTCGGATTTCACCAACGATCCCCGCTCGGCGATCATTGACGCGCAATCGACGATGGTGATCAACGGCACGCAGGTCAAGATTTACGCCTGGTACGACAATGAATGGGGCTATTCCTGCCGCTTGGCCGACATCACCCGCATGGTGGCGGCTTCGTTGTGACGCAGTCGAACCCGCTGCGCGCCTATGCCGCTGTCACGGCGGCCTATTGGGCCTTCATGCTGTCGGACGGCGCGCTCAGGATGCTGGTGCTGCTGCACTTCAACAGTCTTGGTTTCACGCCCTTGCAACTGGCGTGGCTGTTCTTGCTGTACGAGGTGGCGGGGATCGTGACCAACCTTGCCGCAGGGTGGCTGGCCGCCCGCTTTGGCCTTGCAGCCACGTTGTATGGCGGGCTGACGTTGCAGGTCGGGGCTTTGGTCGCCCTAGCCCAGCTTGACCCCGGTTGGACCACCGCCGCCTCGGTCACGTTTGTCATGGCGGTGCAGGGGGTGTCGGGGGTGGCCAAGGATCTGGCCAAGATGTCGTCCAAATCCGCGGTCAAACTGTTGGCCCCCAAGGACGACGGCGGCCTGTTCCGCTGGGTTTCGGCGCTGACGGGGTCCAAGAACGCGGTCAAGGGCCTCGGCTTCTTTCTTGGCGCGGTGTTGCTGGCCGTGGCGGGGTTCAAGGCGGCGGTCTGGGGTATGGCGGCGATACTGGCGCTGATTCTGCTGGCGGTCGTGCTGTTCCTGCCCGCAGGCTTGCCAGGCCGGATGAAGGCGGATCAGGCTTGGGGCGGCTGGCGGTCCCACGACCCACGCGTCAACCGCCTGTCGCTCGCCCGCATGTTCCTGTTCGGCGCGCGGGACGTCTGGTTCGTGGTCGGCGTACCGGTCTATTTCCAGATGATCCTGTCGGATGGCACCCCCGAAGGCCGCCGCTGGGCGTTCTTCGTCATTGGCGGATTTCTGGCGCTGTGGATCATCGCTTACGGTGCCGTGCAGGCCGCCGCCCCGCGCATCCTTGGCGGCAAGGGTCAGTCCGAGGCGGCGATCACCCGCAAGGCGGTCCTGTGGGCCGGGCTGCTGGTGCCGATCCCCTTTGCCCTTGCACTGGCGGCTTGGGCGGCGGGTGGCCCCGCCGATTGGTTGACCGCGACGCTGATCCTTGGGCTTTTGCTGTTCGGCTTTGTCTTTGCGATCAATTCTTCGGTGCATTCCTATCTGATCCTCGCGTTTGGCGATGCCAGACAGATCACACGCGACGTGGGTTTTTACTATATGGCCAACGCGGCGGGGCGGTTGATCGGCACGCTGCTGTCGGGCCTCAGCTATCAGTTTGGCGGCCTGCCGCTGTGCCTTGGGACAGCCGGGGTGATGGCAGGTGCAAGCTGGCTGGCGGCCCGCAGGCTGAACACTGTCTGAACAGGCGCAGGATTGCATGACAGTTGACGGCGGCTGGTCAGGCCAACCACCTACGGTTTGGCACCAGCACGCAAGGCGCGCAGGACGGTGCGAGTCGCGGCGACCAGTGGCGCATGGGTATCTAGCAAGATCTGCAGCCGGTCGAACCGGTTCGGATCGCTGTTCACCGCCTTACGCAGCGCCGCCCCAAAGGCCATCCGCAATTCCGTGCCGATGTTGAATTTGCAGATGTTCGACCCCCGCGCCAGACGCATCCGCTGTGCCACAGGCACGCCGGACCCGCCGTGAATGACCAACGGGACGCCTGTCACCGCCTCGATCGCGCGGATGCGCGCCTCGTCCAGCCCACCCACCCGGTCCTGCTGCAAATGAACGTTTCCGACCGAAATCGCCATGGCATCCACGCCGGTGTCGCGCGCAAACAGCGCCGCCTCGGCCGGGTCGGTTCCGGCCGAGGCGGCACCGCTGGCATAGCCGACGAACCCGATCTCACCCTCGCACGATACCCCGGCCGCCTGGGCCAATTCCGCGACGGCAGCCGTTTCATCAATGTTCTGCTGCAAGGGTTTGCGCGACCCGTCATACATCACCGAGGTAAAGCCCGCGTCCAGCGCCTGTTGGCATTCCGCCAAAGTATAGCCGTGGTCCAGATGGGCCACGACCGGCACGCCGGCCCCTTCGGCCAGATGGCGAAACATCTTGCCCAGGATCGGCAGCGGCGTATGGGCGCGGCACGCCGGACCGGCCTGCAGGATGACGGGGCAACCCTCGGCCTCGGCGGCCTCGACAAAGGCGCGCATGTCCTCCCAGCCCAGCGTGACCAGACCGGCCACCGCATAGCCGCCCTTCAACGCGGGTTGCAGCACCTGCGCCAGGGTGACAAGGGTCATTTGAACTTGGCGATCATGTCTTTGATTCCGGGAATGGTTTCGACCTGATAGGCATGGGTCGGCTGGAAATACTGCACCAGCGACCGCTGGCTCAGACCGCCAAGGATGGTGAAATAATACATCTCGTACCCCGGCATCGCCACGCAGGGGTGATAGCCCTTGTCGATGCAGATCGTGGACCGGTCCATCAACTGATAGGCGTCGCCGGGCTGCTCCTCCTCACGCTGCAGGATCTGCACGCCCGAACCGTGGTTGGGTCTGAAGCGAAAGTTATAGGTCTCGTCGTGGCGGGTCTCCAGCGGCAGACGGTCGGTGTCATGCTTATGCGCCGGAAAGCCGGACCAGCCGCCCTGCCCCACGGTGAACAACTCGCTGACCAGCAGGCGGCCGACCTTGCCGTGGTATTTCGTGCCAAGGATGTGCTTGATCTTGCGGTGGGTTTTGGTGTCGTCGCTGCCGTATTGCACCTTGTCCAACTCGGCCACCCGCACATCGAACGGATCCAGAACCTTGTCGTATCTGGCACCCGCGATAAAGGTTTCGGTGTCGCGGACCGCCACAATGGTGACCTTGGCACCGACCGGCACATAAACGCCCTCCGGCTCGCCGTCCCAGACATCGACGCCCCGGTTGCCGACGGAATTGAACGCCACGCCTTCGACCGACACATCGACCGTGCCTGTGGCAGGCACGATGCAGGTCTCATATCCCGGCACCTGATATTCGAACGCCTGCCCGGCCTTCAGCTGGACGATGTTGAAATAGGTCAGCGGCACTGTCGGATCATCGACATCCACGATGGGTTTGTTCTGGTTGTCATGGGGCGCGATATGCATGGGCGTTCCTTAAATGGTCGTGGTCGGGCC
>JBBQGU010000291.1:0-5011 GCA_038323315.1 Rhodobacterales bacterium
GACATCCGCGCCGACAGGAAGGCGGTGTTGACCCCGTTGTCGCCCCGAAGCGGGCTGCCTTCCGAAAACACCTCAAGACAGGTCAGGCGTATGGCCGGGTCGTCGGGGTCATAGCCTGCCGCCGTCGCCTCGGCCCGGATCGCATGCAACATGACGGTAATGGTCAGCGGCAGTTCGACCAGCGACCCCGCCAGCCCCGCAGCGCCACCTGCAGCCCCCGTCGCCATGGCCGCAAAGGTCGCGCCGCGCGGGCCCAGATCAGGCGCATAACGCCCGACCGAGGCGAGGCCGTGAGCGCGGGTCAGCGCGGCTGCCACCACCCGCTCGATCTCGACCCTGATGCCGGCTGGCAACCGCGCAATCTGCGCCTCGATCCCGCCGCCAAGCCGGTTTACCAGCCGTAGCAAAGGGCCGTTGGCGCGGCCATAGGCATGGGCCAGGCCGTTCAGTTCAACCTCAAGATCGGGGCCCTTCAGGGCGGGGAGCTGAGTCATGGGAGTAATATGGGCGGTGCAGGTGAAAGTGCAAGCGGTGGTTGGGGGGGCGTTGTGCCCCAACTTTGGGTTCCTGTCAGACCCCTGTCGCCTTGGTCACGGCACCAGTGACGGTATCCCACGCACCGGCCTTCAACGGCAGGCCAAGGATGCGTTCGGGGTTGGTCGGGGGGGCATGGCGATGCCGTCCAGCCGGACAAAGCCGAAGCGGCGGTAATAGGGCGCGTCTCCGACCAACAGGACACGTTCCCAGCCCAGACGGCGGCCTTCCGACAGGCTTTCGTTGATCAGAAGGCCACCGAGACCCTCGCCCTGACGGGTAGGGTGGACGGCGACGGGGCCGAGAAGCAGGGCATCAATCCCCGCGACCTCGACCGGCCAATAGCGGATTGCAGCCGCCAGGGTGTTGTCGGCGTCGCGCAGCGTCAGGCAAAGGGCGGCGACCGTCGGCACGCCGTCGCGCAGCCGATAGGAAGACAGGGCCGTGCGACCGGGCGAAAAGCACAGGTCATAGAGCGCCTCGACCTCCCACCAGTCATCCTCGGTTTCCTCTTCCAGTTTGTACACGCGGGGCCCTCATGGAATCACATCAAAACGCGCGTAACATGCGACGATGACAGGATCAAATCCGTTTCAAGGCGGGCGGCCGGGAGGGTGATCCGGACAGGAAGCGGGCCTTGCCGGTCTGATGGAAACGACCTATGATTTTGCAGGGTTGGCAGACCAGGAATAGCTTTGGGCCGTTGCGGGGATTGCTCGGACGCCTTGTTGAGCCTTCCCAGTCAGACACAGAAAGCCAATCCAGGAAAGCCCTACATGTTTTACCGCCCTTCCGATGGCCACGGTCTGCCTCATTCGCCGTTCAACGCCATCGTCGCCCCGCGCCCGATTGGCTGGATTTCGACCCGTGGTCCCTTGGGCGACAACCTCGCCCCATATTCGTTCTTCAACGCTGTCGCCTACACGCCGCCGCAGGTCATCTTTGCGGGCGATCTGAAGGACAGCATCCGCAATATTCAGGACAGCGGGGTATTTGCGACCAATGTGGTGCCGCAAAGCCTGTGGCATCAGATGAACGCGACCTCGGCCAGTCTGCCGCGCGGGATGGATGAATTTGGTCATGCGGAGCTTGAGAAATCGGAATGTACGACAATTGACTGCCCGCGGGTCACCCTATCGCCTGCCACACTGGAATGCCGGTTGCAGCAGATCGTGACGCTGGAGGGGGGACAGGATTTTCTGGTCATAGGGACTGTCACGGGGGTGCATATCCGCGATGAGTATTTGACCGAGGGCCGGTTTGACCTGACCAAGGTGCGGCCGATGGCGCGGTTGGGGTACAAGGACTACGCGGTGGTGACCGAGGTGCTGGAGCTGACACGCCCCAGATAGGCTAACGGTACAGTGCGGGTTTTTCCGGCAGGGTGACGGCGATGCGATGGCCTGCGGTCAGAGCCTGCACGCCCGCCTCGGCCACCACGGCGGCACAAAGGCCGTCCCAGGCGTTGGCGGCAATGTCGGACGGGTTGCCGGTCTGGATCGACCGGACCCAGGCTTTGTTTTGCTGCCGGTACGCCTCGGCATAGGCGGGGCGCCAGTCGGTGGGGTAACTGGTCGATTGGATCAGGGCCAGATCGCGGCGGGTGGGCGAGGTTCGGGCCAAGGAAATCGCGCCCTTTTCGCCGACCAGTTCGCCCCGGACGTCATAGCCGTAGGCGGCGTTGTTGTTGACCTCGATGTTCACCAACTGGCCTGCGGTGGTTTCGAGGACCAAGAAGACCGGGCCGACCAAGGGGCCGCTGCGGCTGGGTTTGAAGGCGGTGACGCTGACGAAATCGCAGCCGAGAACCCAGCGGGTGATATCAAATTCATGCGGGGCAGAGTTGGTGATGGCCATGGCGGCGGTAAAATCCGCCGCCGGGGTTTCGACGTTGCGGTGAAAGTTGTGCATCATCAGGGCGCGACCGATGACGCCGTCGGCCAGAGCCGCCTTCATCTCGGCATAAGACGCGTCAAAACGGCGCATGAAGCCTATTTGGACAAATTGGCGACCGGCGGCGACCTCGGCCCCGGTCACCTGATGGCATTCGGCGGGGCTTTGCGACAGGGGTTTTTCGCACAGGACGGGTTTGCCAGCAGCGATGCAGGCCAGAACCAGCGGCGCATGGGTGGCGTCGGGCGAGGCGATGACCACGGCATCGACATCGGACCGGTTGATCACCTCGACCGGGTTGGTGGCAACCTCGCCGCCACATTCGGCAGATATTGCAGCAGCGCGCGCTTGGGCTGCGTCACAGATCACATGCAGACTTGCGCCGGGCAGATCGCCCGCGATGATGCGGGCGTGATCGCCGCCCATGATGCCTGCGCCTATCACGGCGATGCGGAGGGTCATATCAGGTCCTTTTAGGGCTGCTTGGCGCAGGGAATAGCCTGGCTGGCGTCAGAGGTCACGGCGAAACGGCGGGCGGCGATCAGGCGACCCTGATCCCGCCGACCCAGGTGCCGCGCGGCAGGGTCATTGTGCCGGTACGGGCCACGCGGACCAGATCGGCGCGCAGACCCGGCGCGATGCGGCCGCGGTCTGTCAGGCCGGTGGCAAGGGCCGGGGCGACAGTGACGGTCGCAACACCCCGCGCCAGATCGTCCCACAGATCACCCAGAAACAGCGCGGCTGGCAGCAGACCTGCGGGGACGTAATCCGAGGACAGGATATCCAACAGGTCCGCCTCGGCCAGATCGCGGGCAGCGATATTGCCGGAATGCGACCCACCCCGGATCAGGTTCGGCGCCCCCATCATCACCGCGATGCCCTTGGCGCGGCAGGCCTGCGCAGCCTCCAGCGTGGTCGGAAACTCGGCAAAGCGGACGCCGTGGCGGGCGGAGGTCGCGACCTGATCGGCCGTGGTGTCGTCATGGCTGGCCAAGGCCGCACCATAGCGGCTGGCGGCGGCGACCGAGGCCGCCTCATGCCTGGCGCCAACGCGGTCATAGAGGGCGCGCTGTGTGGTTACATGGTCGGCAAACTCGGCCTCGGACAGGCCATGCTTGCCGCAGACATAGGCCTTGAGCCGCGACAGGTCGCGGAACTGGCGCTGACCGGGGGTGTGATCCATCAGGCTGACGATTCCTATGGCGTCCTGCGGTCCGAAGGAGGCCAATTCGTCCAGCAGGGTATCCGAGCAGATTTCGGCGCGCAGATGCAGCAAGTGGTTGATCTTCAGCACGCCTTCGGCACGCAAGGCGAGGATTTCGGTCGCCAGTTTGCGGGCGTATTGCCGGTCGGCCATCTTGTCCGAGGACACCAGCGCGCCCAGACGCAGCGCATCGAACACGGTGGTGATGCCGCAATTGGCCAGTTCGGCATCATGGGCGATCAAGGCCATGGCATGGGGCCAATCGACCTTGGGGCGCGGCTCGATATGACGTTCCAGATTGTCGGTGTGCAACTCGACCAGGCCGGGCAGCAGCAGATCGCCGCCGCAATCCACCGCACCGGGAGCGGTGGTGGTGCCTTGGTCGAGGTCGGTGATATAGCCGCCCGTGGCCCGCAGCGTACCGTGAATGACCTCCCGGTCCAGCACGATGGCGGCGTTGGTCAGGATCAGGTCAGTCATAGGCGCCTCGTGCAGTTGACTTGGGTAGCAGGGATATGTTGGTTTTGTCATCAAAGTGTGACGGGGCCATGCAAGGCAAGTCTTTATGGATGAATTCAACCGCTATGCAATCTATTGGGCCCCGGAATCCGGCGCCTTGGCCCGAATGACCGCCGCATGGTTGGGTTGGGATCCTGATTCGGGTATGGCCGTGGCGCAGCCAGATCTGGGCGTGCCACTGGCCGACTTGACCAGCGATCCGCGCAGATACGGGTTTCATGGCACCATCAAAGCACCATTCCGGTTGGCTGAAGATGTGTCGCGTGGTGAGTTGTCTGCCGCATTGGTCAGGGTCTGTGCGGATGCTGCGCCGGTGGTCCTGACGGGGCTGCAGTTGCGGCAGATCGAAAGGTTTCTGGCACTGACGCCGGAGGGCGATGCGGCAACCCTGACGGCTTTGGCCGCGCGGGTGGTTCAGCACCTCGACCCCTGCCGGGCTGCGTTGACAGACGCCGAAATCGCCCGCCGCCGGCCGGACCGGCTGAACCCGCGTCAGCGGGAGCTGCTGGCGACGTATGGCTATCCCCATGTTATGGAACAGTTTCAGTTCCACCTGACCCTGTCCAACAATTTGACCGAGGTTGAGGCCGCCATGCTGCGGCCCCATGCGGAACGCCTGTTTCTGCCCCTGCTGCCGCGCCCGTTCCGGATCGACAGCCTGTGCCTGTTCGGCGAGGCCAGGGACGGGTTTCACTTGCTGGAGCGTCATGCGCTGACCGGCTGAAGTGCTGCCAACAGGCGCTGGATGCCGATTTCGGGCGAGGCGTCGTTGACCACGTCGATCACCGGCAGACCCTGAGGCACGTCATAGCTGGCACGGCACAGACGCACCTCTATCTCGGCCGCGGTTTCGCGACCACG
>JBBQGU010000292.1:0-4924 GCA_038323315.1 Rhodobacterales bacterium
AGATCATGGAGGGGACTGTGGCGAGCGTGCCCCCGCAGGGTGGCCGCAAACATCCGCAGCAAGAGTTCCTGCAAGTGGATACGACCAACATCCTGTTCATCTGCGGTGGCGCTTTCGCGGGGCTGGAGAAGATCATCGCCAGGCGCGGCAAAGGTTCGGCCATCGGCTTTGGCGCCGATGTCAAGGACCCCGACAGCCGGGGCGTGGGTGAATTGTTTGGCGAATTGGAGCCCGAAGACCTGCTGAAATTCGGCCTGATCCCGGAATTTGTCGGCCGTCTGCCGGTTCTGGCGACCCTGACCGACTTGGACGAGGCGGCCCTTGTCACCATCCTGACCGAGCCGAAAAACGCATTGGTCAAGCAATACCAGCGTCTGTTCGAAATCGAGGGCGTCAAACTGACCTTCACCGCCGACGCCCTGGTCGCCATCGCCAAGCGAGCGATCAAGCGAAAGACCGGCGCGCGCGGTCTGCGCTCGATCATGGAAGATATCCTGCTGGACAGCATGTTTGAATTGCCCGGCATGGATAACATTTCCGAAATCGTCGTCAACGAAGAGGCGGTGAACAACGGCGCCAAGCCCTTGGTCGTTCATACCGAGGTCAAGGAAAAGAAGCCTGCCACAGCGGGCTAAAATCGAATTCTCTGCATCGCAAACGGGCCTGCATAAACTGCAGGCCCGTTTGCGTTTGATGGGAAATGAGGGTGGATATACCGTTTGGCCGGCCGTTTCTTGAGGACGAAGGACGATTGATCAGGGTCAGCCTCGGTTGGTGGGAACGATGGTGGTGCCGGATGACGGCCGTGGACTCAAACAGATAAAAGTCGGTTGGACTCAGCCACAGTGCAACACATCGTCAACGTTTCTCAGCGAAACTTCGTCGGAGGGCTGCACAGGGTGTGTGGCCGGTGACCGGAGAAAAAGCTTGATGAAACTTGCCCTTGCTGCAGCGCTGCCGTTTGCAATGTTTGCGCAGACATCCGGCGCTGCCGACTATGCGACCGCCATGCAAACCTATCTGGAGTTCGAGATCAGGATTTGGGCCGAGGATCCCGCACTCGTTTCGGCCATCATGGCCGCCAACACCGAGCGCGCGACCTTTGACCAGTCCAGAATCGACGCCATGGACACCGCCTGGCGGGCCGAAGTCGGGCAGGCGGGCGGCCCGACCATCACTCCAATCCTTGACAATGCCGCTGCCGATTTCCTGCGCGCACAAATCGAGGCTTCGGGCGGCAGGGTGACCGAGGCGTTTATCACCGACAATCTGGGCCTGAATGTCGCGGTATCTGCTGAAACCTCGGATATGTGGCAGGGCGATGAGGAAAAGTTCACCAAGGTCTTCCCGGCCGGGGCCGATGGCAGCTTTGTGGGTGAGGTCGAGTTGGACGAGTCCACGCAGACCAATCAGGGCCAGATCTCCATCGCGATCACGGATCCTGCCAGCGGCGCTGTCATCGGCACGCTGACGGTCGGCGTCAATGCGGATGGGCTGCTGTAATCTGGCGACCCAAGCGGCCCTGCAGGTCGCTTGGCACTCCCCCTTGGCGTCGGTCGATTGTTTCGTGGCGGTCAACCGCGTCAGTAACGTCAGCTTTGACCCTCCCAGCAATACCTCGGCAAACTCTGTCGTGTTTGGTGCCAGTCAATGGATGCGCGAGAGATTGCTCCGGTGTACCGGCCACTTTCCGCGCATGACTTCAATGGTTTTGGGTGCGGACCTCCGGCGTTTGGGCTGGACCTTGGGGCGGCGTTCGGCCATAGGTGGCGGGGTCACACCGGAGGGTTGCGATTGGATTTCCTGAAGCGCATGCTGACCTGGTGGAACAGCCAGACGCTGGGCACACAACTTTTCACCGCGCGCAACGGTCAGCGGGTGGGCGAGGATGCCGATGGCAATGTCTATTACCAGACTGCCGACAGCAAACGCCGTTGGGTGATCTATAATGGCGAGATGCAGGCCTCGCGCGTGGCGCCCGATTGGCATGGCTGGCTGCACTTTACCTGGGACCAGCCGCCGACCAAGGCGCCTTTGCCGCACAAGGCGTGGGAAAAGCCGCATCTGGAAAACCTGACCGGCACCCCGGCGGCCTATGCGCCCATAGGGTCGATCCGTGGGGCGGCTCCGGTGGCGCGGACGGATTACGATGCGTGGACACCTGAATAATGGCTGAAAACAAACTGGAAGTCCTTGCCGGGGCCTTGGTTTTGGTCGCAGCCGGGGCCTTTTTCGCATATGCCGGGCAAAGCAGCGGCATCGGCGGGGCGACGGACACCTATCCGTTGAAAGCCAGCTTCCGCTCGGTTCAAGGGATTTCTGCGGGGTCGGACGTCAAACTGGCAGGGGTCAAGGTCGGCAAGATCGCCTCGCTGACGCTGAACCCGGACACCTATTTCGCCGATGTGGTGGTGGATGTCGACAAATCGGTGCAACTGCCGACCGACAGCGCCATCCTGATCTCGTCCGAAGGTTTGCTTGGCGGCAATTTCGTCGAACTGGTGCCGGGCGGCATGGCCGATATTCTGGCTCCGGGGGATGAGATCGAAGACACCCAAGGTGCGGTGTCCCTGATACAATTGCTGCTGAAATTCGTGGGCAGCAAAAGCGATCCGGCCGCGCCGTGATGCGGTGGCTGCTGGCCCTGATGCTGTTGCCGCAATTGGCCGGGGCCGAGATTTTCTCCGGCACCGGCGCCAACCTGCGGGTGTTGGACAAGATGACCGGCGTCGTGTCTGACTATGACCTTGCGGTCGGCACGTCGCAGTCCGAAGGCCGCCTGACCGTGCAACTGGACGAGTGCCGCTATCCCTCTGACCTGCCCACGGGCGAAGCTTATGCACATCTGACCATTCTGGACAGCGACCGCGCCGAACCAGCCTTCAAAGGTTGGATGGTCGCCTCCTCGCCCGCATTGTCGGCACTGGACCACCCGCGCTATGACGTCTGGGTGCTGCGCTGCGACGTGCCGGGCTGAAAGAACCGCGCCTCGGCCCGGATGGCCGTGGCCAGTTGACGCCGATAGGCCGCACGCGGGATTTCCACGGCACCAAGACTGGCCAGATGCGCCGTCAGGAACTGCACATCGAACAATTGGAACCCACCATCGCTCAGGCGCTGGATCAGATAGGTCAGCGCTATCTTGGACCCACCCGTGGCGCGCGAAAACATGCTCTCGCCGAACCAGGCCGCGCCCAGAACCACACCATAGGTGCCGCCGATCAACTGCCCCTGATCCCAGACCTCGACCGAATGGGCGTGACCGAGGCGGTGTAGTGCGGTATAGGCGTCAAAGATTTCCTGATTGATCCAGGTTTCCGGCCGATCCGCACAGGCCCGCACGACGCCGGCAAAATCCTGATCCACGGTAACCTGCGGCTGCAAGCGGCGGATGTGCCGCGCCAGCGACCGCGAGACGTGAAAGCCGTCCATCGGAAAGATCGCACGGCGCTGCGGGTCAACCCAGTGAATATCGGCCGCCTCGCGCCCCTCGGCCATGGGAAAGACGCCCGCGCCGTAGGCCTGCAGCAAAAGATCGGGCGAAAGACGCATCGCCGCCCCTAAAACCGCGCATCGGGCAGGCCGCAAAAGGCGCCAACCGGGCTGTTGTGGTTCCACGGCGCGCGGCCCATCAGACACTCCACCACCGCCTGCTGCATGGGCACCATGGTGGTATAGGCGTTGACAGAGGTCGGCGCGCGCGGGGCGTCGTACCGGTAATAGGGATAACCGAACGACACCATCAGCGTCGGAATGTCATGCCAATACCGCGCCATCGCCGCGCCAAAATGCCCGGTGATCCGCGCCTCGCCCCGGGCAATACTGCGGCTGGCCTGCACATCGTCGAGTGCTGCCAATGCCAGCGGATTCGGCACCGCCGTCTTAAAGGACAGGCTCATCCGGCTGCCCGCCAGATCGACCGAGATGAACAGCGGCACCTTGGCCCAAACCTGCAAGTCCGTGACAAACCCCGCTTCAAACCCCGCATCGGCAAAGAAATTGCGCGTGATCCCAGCCGGTTGCAACTTGGCCAACGAATCCGGATCACCCGAATCGCGCCCCATCGAGTGGAACACGAACAACTGCCCCACCCTCTGCGCGGTCGTCATGGTGGCTTTGGTCGCCTTGACCCAGTCGATGCCCGCCTCATCCAGATCAAACGGCGCGCGGCGCAGCAGGTCCGTCACATCGGCCATGACACCATCCTGATCAAAGTGGAGGCGGGTATCGGAATCGAACCGATCTTCACGGATTTGCAATCCAGTCGAAAAATGAAGAAAATCAACGTGTAGTCGTTTCAAAACACACCCCGACAAAGCAAGAACATTCCGGGAAAGTTTCAACGACTGAAAACACCGGAAAAGAAAACGCCGCGTCCTCGGCAAAGGACAGCGGCGTCAATGACATTGGTCATGTCTTCAAAACAGAACACTACCGCAACCGGGCCGAGGCGGCAACAGTTTTGTGCCACGCGATTGCGGACTGTGACGCCGACGACGCCTGCGAAATCATGTCGGCGGCGCTCGAGGATTTATCGGCGGGCCAGCCTATCCCGCCCCTGTTCGGCTACATGGATCAGGCGGCATTCTGGGCTGACTTCGCGCCGGTGCCGGAACTGAAAGCCTATGTGCTGGCCTGCTACAACCGCCTGTCTAGACCCGATCAACTGGCCTTCCTCGGCTATGTGCGGGGGATGCAGTGATGACCCTGGAAGAATATTGCCGTGGGGCGGCTGAGGTTCTGCGGTCATCGGAACGCATGATGCAACACCAAGTTGCGATCTGCAAACAGACACCGGAAGATGATGCCCCATTCTACGATCCCGAATGGTCTGTGGACCTGTCACAAGACCAAGCTAACGGGCTGATCCGCAACCTTTCGGATGCGGCGAAGTTGCTGGACCTTCTGGGAGGTGCACAGTGAT
>JBBQGU010000293.1:0-4916 GCA_038323315.1 Rhodobacterales bacterium
GTGCGGGCATCCGCCGCCTCGCCCTCGTATTGTGCGGGGGCGCTCATGTGCCGTCACCCACCCGGATGCGCGGATCAAGCGCGACCAGCAGCAGGTCCGCAATGATGTTGCCGACAATCAGCGTGGCACCCAGAACCAGCAGCAACGTCGCCGTCACATAGACAT
Organism: Rhodobacterales bacterium; assembly: GCA_038323315.1. Lineage (GTDB taxonomy): Bacteria > Pseudomonadota > Alphaproteobacteria > Rhodobacterales > Rhodobacteraceae > Stagnihabitans. The sequence continues at coordinate 166 of JBBQGU010000293.1, forward strand.
CACCGATGTTCATCGAACTCACGATGGCCGGGCCGATGGTGGCCAGACCAAAGACGATGGCCACCTCGATCTCACCGGTCAGCATATAGGGCAGCACGACGCCCTGATACGCAATCAGCGGATGCAGGGCGTTGGGGACGGCATGGCGCAGGATCACACTGCCCTCGGACAGACCTTTGGCGCGGGCGGTCTCGACATATTGCATGTTCAGCGTGTCCAACAGGTTCGCCCGCATGACGCGCATGTTATAGGCCAGCCCGCCAATCGTCGCCACGGCAACGACCGGCCAGATATGCTGGATCAGGTTCCACAGCTTGGCCCAGTTGAAATCGAACCAGCCTTGCCAGTACGCCTGCCCGCCGAATTTCGACGAATAGAACGACCCGATCTCTTGCACGTTGAACTTGTAGGCCAGCAGATACAGGATCACCAAGGCCATCAGGAAACGCGGCACGGTCATGCCAAGGAATGACACAAAGGACAGCAGCGTATCGACCCAGCTGTACTGCCGGGTTGCCGCCAGAATGCCAAAGCCGATGCCAAGGACCGAGGCGAGGAGATGGCAGGTCAAGGCGATGCCGATGGTGGCGGGCAGCCGGGCCTGAATAACCTCCAGCACGGGTTTGTTGTACAGATAGCTTTGGCCGAAATCCCCCCGCGTTACGATGCCCCAGATCCAGTAGACAAATTGCAGCGGCAAGGGCTCGTTCAACCCGTTCTCTTCGCGGTACTTGTCGGCGGCGGCCTGCGCGGCCTCGTTGGTCGCGTTGCCTTGGGTCATCATGTTGGATTTGATGAAATCGCCATAGTCGCCCGGCGGGGCCTGAATGATGGCAAAGGTGATGATCGCCATCACCAATAGCACCGGGATCGCCTGCAACAGGCGGACGCCAAGAAAACGCAACATAGCGCACCTGTTGATAATGGGGGGAACCGGCGGGCAGATCATGCCCGCCGGAAGGGGTTCAGTTCACCGCGACCGGACCTGCCGAGCCGGGCGCACCCGGCAGCGTGTTCGGATGCAGTTCGGCGCCAATCTGCTTGTCTGCCGGCACAAAGACACGCTCGCGGATGATGTTATCCTCGGCCCAGTTGTACATGAAGATCGGTGCGCCCGCCGGGATATTGGCAAAACGCTTGTTGATGATCAGCGCACCCGGATAGGCCGTAAGGCCGATACCGTCCAGATTGGTGGTGTAGACGTTCTGGTAACGCTTCATCAACTCGATCTTTTCGGCCAAATCGCGGCTGGCGCTAAAGGCGTTGACGATGCCGACCAACTCCTCCTCATAGGGTTGCAGGTCCAACTCGCCAGCGGGATTGGCGCGGTGATTGGCATCGGTCGTCGGGCCGACCGGGGCCAGGGCCGTGGTATTCTGCACGACGGTGATCAGTTCCGTGCTGTTGCGGATGATGATCCAGTCGAACTTGCCACTGTCGCGGGCATTGTCGAAATCCTTGCCGCCCAAAGCGTTCAGCGAGACTTTGACGCCGACATCCGCCATCATGGCGATGACGCCTTCGGCCAGGTTCTTGTCGGTGGCATAGTCGACCTGGGTCAGCAGCGTGACGTTCAGATTGCCGCCGCCGGCCACATTCACAAAGCCGTCGCCATCGCTGTCCGTCAGGCCCGCCGCTTCAAGGCTGGCTTTGGCGGATGCGGTGTCGAAGGGATAGTAAACCGTACTGTCCTTGTCATAGAACGAGGTGCCCGCATAGATCCCGCCCGGATAGATCGAGGTGAACGGACCTTTGACAAGGCTGTCGCCCAGACGCTGCCGGTCCAGGCCGTAGCTGATGGCCTTGCGGAAGTCGAGATTGCGGTTCAACTCGCGCACGGCCTGCTGGCTGGCATTGGGTTCACCCCAGCCATTGCCGGACATGTTCGGATACAGGCTGTAGCCGATGGTGCGCGGGCCAAAGGCCAGCTTGGCCGGGCTGGCCGGATCGGCGGCCTTCTTCAGGCTTTCGACATAGTTTTCGGCCTGTTCCAGGTTTGAAAAGTCGCCGGTCCCTGCCACAGCCTGCACGTCGCGATCACCCCAGGTCGACAGGCGGTACTGCATCTCGTCCAGATAGGGCAGTTGGTTGCCTGCTTCGTCAACCTTCCAGTAGAACGGGTTGCGGCGCAGCACGACGATGTCGTCGGGGCGGTACTCGGCCACGACCCAGCCACCCATGACCGGAAAGTTCATGTACTCGGCAGGAATGGCGTCCCGGAAGCTTTGGTAATCCTTGCCGCCGTATTTGGGGTGCAAAGGCTTCAGGATATGGCTTGGGCCGGGGCAAAAGTTGCCATAGGCCATGTTGTACAGAACTGATTCCGGAAAGGCGGTCGGGAAGGTCAGGGTAAAGGTGTTGTCGTCGACATTGGCATAGACGCCACCGGCATAGGTATCGACCGAGGCGCCCATCAAAGGCGTAACTTCGGCGTCATTCACGACGTCATTGTAGTAGAACTCAGTGTCGGCACTGCTGAACGGCGCGCCGTCCGACCATTTGGCCCCTTCGATCAGGTGAACGGTCAGGATCTTGCCATCTTCCGACCATTCCCACGACTTGGCGAGGTTCGGCAGCGGTTGCAGGTCGGCAGCATTGACCTGAAACAGCGGGCCGGTGCGGGTCAGACATTCGACCAGACCGATATCGATGCCGCCCCAGCCATAGGATTGCCCGGCCCAAAAGTTCCAGCCTTCCGGACGGCCGCCGATGACATGGCGCATCACGTCGCCATAGACGCCGGTGCCATCGGGCTGGTTCGCGGTCTTGTAGACCAGCGGTTCTTTCGGCAGACGCTCGGCGACGGGTGGCAGTTTGCCGGCATCGACAAAGGCCTTGACCCAGGCCGGTTCGTTGTAGGCGGGCAGCGCCTTGTATTCGTAGATGTCTGCGCGGTTGACGAATGTCGGCTCGCCTTGTGCGTCGAATTTCGGGGCGTCTGGTGGGGTCGTAGGTGCCATCACTTCGGCACGCAGCGCCACAGCAGACACACCCAGCAACAGCGCCGCAACTGCGGCGCGCTTGATATGCATGGTCATGTTTCCTCCCTTGGCCCTTGGGCCGGGTTATCCTGATGCTGCGCGGACGCGGCCGCTTGCTGCGACTCTGCCACGTAGCCGCTTCACATTGCGGAGTATTGAACAGTACAACAATAGCGGTTTACAAGATTATATTCCGGCTTTCTAAGTTCAGAGGTGAAGTGATGACCGAACGCCGCCCCGCCGCACCGCGAAAGGTCCATGCCGCCCCCGCGCATGAGCGGCACTTTTACGCCGGCAACCGCGCCTTTGGCCGGTTCGGGATGCGTATCTTTGAACCGCAGACGATGCAGGCCCCGCACTGGCACGGCCATGTCGAGGCGAATTTCGCGCTGCATCATGCGATGGTCTATGATGTGGACAACCAACCGGTCCATGTGCCCGCAGGACGGCTGGCCGTGTTCTGGGCCGGGATCCCGCACCAGTTGCGCGCCGTGACGCCCGAGGGCCATCAGCCGCCGCGCCTGTGCAACGTTTACCTGCCACTGGATGCGTTTTTGATGATGAACCACATCATGCCGATGCAGGTGGCGCTGCTCGGCGGTGGTATGCTGCTGGTGCCCGAGGCGCTGTGCAACGAAGATATGGTTCGCCGCTGGTATGCCGACTACCGCTCCGGCGACTTTGAACGGACCGAGGTCCTGAAAATGGAGCTGAACGCCCTGTTCCGCCGCGCCTTCATCGACACGCCCGACTTCCTGCGCCCGCCCCGCAACGATGCCGCCGGTGACCGGGCGCTCAGCTCCGTCCACATCCGCCACGTCATCGCGATGGTGCGACTCGTTCTTGAAAACCTTGAATCGCCGTTGCGCAATGCCGACATCACCGCCGTGACCGGCTTGCACGAAAACTATGCCCTTGGCCTGTTCACCCAAATCATGCAGGTGCCGCTGAAGCAGTTCGTGCTGCGCATGCGCCTGATGCGGGCGCGGGCCTTGCTGTTGGAAAGCTCACTGGCGATCACCTCGGTCGCCGAGGCGTCGGGTTTCACCTCGATCAGCCAGTTCTACCATCAGTTCAAGATGGCGTACGGCACCTCCCCCAATGCTGTCCGAAGCAACTATCTGGGTTGATGCGATTCGTATGCAAACTGTTAGATGGTACCGACACCCCGGCTTGAACGGGGGACCTCTAGATCCACAATCTAGCGCTCTAACCAACTGAGCTATGTCGGCATATCTGTGCCACTACAACAAGGGTGGGATTAGTGCCAAGCGCGCGGAGGGTCAACCGGAAAATGCTCAAGTCCGGCTTGACATAAGGACCGCCCTCGCCCAAACCGCCGCAATCTTGCGCAGGAGGCGACAATGGGCATCGACAAGCAAAGCGACACTGCGGCGAATATCCAGATCGGGCCCACGGATCAGGGCATGGTACGCATTTATATCGAAGGCGATGGCGTCGACCTGCCACTGGATTTTGACCCCGATGAGGCGGATGAAATCGCTGAAGAACTGCGGACAGCCGCAGAAGCCGCCCGCGCAATGGGCAGCAAACCCGTGCCCAAAGGAAAACGGTGAGCGCCCACGATTTTCCTGCGAAAAATCCGTCTCCGCCACTGATTTTTCGTCGAAAAATCGTAGCGGCGCGACGTCAGCCCGTTAATACCAGCCCCGGATCGCGCAATGCTTGCAACCTCAAGGCCGCATGCCGGGCGAATTTCTGCACCGTAACCTTGCGTCGCGCGCCCGACAACGGCGTTTCCGGACCCAT
>JBBQGU010000294.1:0-4912 GCA_038323315.1 Rhodobacterales bacterium
ATTTCGACCTGCCCCAACCCGGCCAGCACTTCGGTTTCGGCAAATGGGGCGGTCAGTTTCAACAAGCCGGGGTTCAGGGCGGCGAGGATGGTCGAGGGGATTGTGGGGAAGGCGCAAGATTCGAAATCATCATGGGCGGGCTGATCCAGTTCCAGAATTCCGTTCATGTCCAGATGGCGGCGAAAGTTGCGCTGTGGAAGCTTGGCATGCAGATTGGCCATCGCCAAGACGTCATGGCCACGCTTGGCGGCCACCGCCATCAAAGCCTCTGTCAGGTCGTTGTCCGATGCTGTACCGCCACCCGCCACGGCCGCGTTGACCGCGACCACATTGGTCAATTTATGGGACTGGACGTTTTTCAACAGGACGGCAAAGGCTTCGGCGTCAGGTTCAAACGCCCAGATCGTCCAACCCGAAAACGCAGCGGCAAACGGCACCGTAAAGCAGCCATAACCTGCGCCGACATCCACCGCCACGCCCCGCGCTGCCAGACTTTGCGATGCCAGAGCCGGTTCGTAAATCGACCGCAGCCGCCAATAGCTGTCTTCGCGCAGATAGGGGTCCGAGGTGACCGACAGCACCAGCTTCTGGCCAAAGGCCCGCACGGTCAGCGGGGCAAGGGGTTTGCGGGCCGGTTTTGCAACTTTTGCCATCAACGTGCTTTCGGGGTCAGTCAAACCGTCATCAAGCTGCATCGAGAATACCCCGCATATAGTGTTGAATCTGGTCCAAAGGCCCGGTGTCGACCGACAAATTGGTCGGGAAATTCATATAAAGTGGATCAATCGAGGCCAGCAGCGCCCGGACCGTTTGCCGAAACGCCTGGCGGTGCTGGTGGCTGATGGAATCGCCGCACCACGACAGGATGCGCATACAGGACGCGAGCACCGCCGCCCGGGTGGCCGCATCGTGAAATTCCAGCGTCCGCGAAAACCGTTCCAGCGTCAGTTTCGACACTGCAATCGCGTCAAAGCGGCGGTCCCCTGCGGTCGAGGTGATCTGTTGCCGCAGATAGCGCCGGTAATAGGTGAAACAGGGGGCGTTCACGAAAGACACCGAATGTGCCTCGGACAAAAGGGCTGTGTGGAAGAAGATGTCTTCAAAAAAGTGACCATTTGGGAAGGTGACGCCCGATTTTCGCAGAAAATCTGTACGAATGGCCTTGTTGGCAGATTGCGGCTCGATCCGTTGCATCAGGGGGCGAAACTGCATGAAGGCGGTGTCATTGCGGTTCACATGACAATCCGGGCAGCTACCTTCCAGCTGAAAGAAGATACCGTCATCGTAAAATCCCGAAAAATCACCGCGCACTTCGGACAGATTGCCACGGCACAGGATCAGATCGGGCTGGTCGCGGTCGATCACCTCGGCCATTGCGGCAAAGGACCAGTTGGGCCGCACATCATCGGAATCCAGAAAACAGACATAGTCGCCCCTGATGTGCGGGAAAGCCTTGTTGCGGGCCGAGGACAGGCCGTCATTGGCCTGCCGGATCACCTTGATCCGGGGATCTGTCAACGAAGCCAGCACCTTCGATGTGTCGTCAGTCGAGCCGTCATCGACGATCAGATACTGAAAGTCACCGAAGCTTTGCGTCAGGATGGACTCGATTGCCGTCAGGGCGGTCGTGCCATCGTTGAAGGTCGTCGTGATACAAGTCAGCTTTGGCATCGTATGCTGGTTCCCAAACTTGCTTTTAAAAAACACCCTTCGCACTTTGCCGCAGTAACTTGCCTAATTCAACCATGTTATCGAACAAAGTGGCTCACGCACTCGCCTTAGCGATGTATTCGGGAAAGGTCGACGTGTATTCGCCCTGTTTCCGCGCGCCCGGCGGATGTGTGCACAAATTTTTCGCCGGTTCGTGTGGCTTTGATCAGGGCCATGCAGCGCGATTACCAGACAATCGGGTGTGACAACCCGGTCTGCACGTTGACGAACCCGTTGGGGGCCAGTTTCGAGGGTGCCACCAGCACCCAGCGCCAGGGCGAGCAGGTCAGCGTCGCAAAGATCAGGAATTCGGGGAAGCCCGGTTTCCAGCGGTTCATCGCGGCAGGTTGGTAGAACCATTTGACCTGACCTGCGCGGTGCAGGAAGGTCTGCATATCGGCGTCGAATACCTCGGCCGGGCGGGCGGTCATCAGGCCCGCAACCTCCAACCGCACCTCGGCCACCACCGCGCCCTTGTGGACCAGCACCCAGCCGCCATCCGTGGTTTGCAGATGGTTGACGGCCGTGGCCATCGCGGCGTCGGATGACCCGACGCACCACACATTGTGGCTGTCATGCGCGACCGAACAGGCCAGAGCGGTATCGGGGTCTTGTGGCCCGCAGCCGATCCAGAACATGGCTGACACGGCACCGTCACCGCGATAGCGGTCGACGACGGACCATTTGGTGATCTGGGCGTCGGGGTCGCGCTGGACCTGGCCGTCTGCGACGGGCAGGTCCATGGTCAGGAACTCCTCGTTCCAGTGGAAGGGGCGCAGGATCGCCGCGGTCATGGTCGTGCGTCCTGCTGCGGCGGAGATGGCAAAATCTGCGGCGGTCAGGGTGCGGCCGATATTCATGGTTCGGGTCACCCAATCGGGCCAACGCAACGCTGGCATCGGGCCGATGAAGCGGGGGCCGTCGGAACACAGGATGCCGTCGGCATAAACATGAGCGATGGAAAAGGTCGCCACGTCGTCCAGCAAGACCAGATCGGCATAGCGGCCCGGTGTGATGGACCCGACCCATTGGTCGATGCGCATGTGACGGGCGGGGTTGATCGTGGCACACTGGATGGCGATTTCGGGGGACAGGCCATAATGAATGGCGTGGCGGACGTTATAGTCGGTCGCACCGTCGCGCAGGGCATCGGTTGCGCTGCGATCATCGGTGGTCAAGGCGATGTTGGACCAATCCTGCAACCCGCGCGCGATCAGGCCGGGCAGGATGGCGTCATAGGAAAACGGCCTCAGTTCGGTGAACAGCCCGCGCATCAGCCGGTCCCAAGCCTCGTCCAGCGCCCAGACCTCATGGTCGGACGTGAGGCCCGCCGCTGCAAAGGCCGAGATGTCGTGCGGGTCGGTCAGGCCCGATCCATGCCCCTCGACCACGCCGCGCATCTCGAACGTGGCGCGGATCATGCCCCACATCCGCGCATAGCCCGGATTGGTCGGGTCCCAGACCGAGGGCCAGTCCATCACCTCATCCAGACCTGTCACGCTGAGGTCTTGGGTCAGGAACTGCTTTTGTTCGGTATAGCCATAATAGCCGCCGCTTTCCTCCCAAGCGCTGGGCGGTACGGCGGAACCGGGCTGGATGAATATCTTCAGGGGTGATCCGGCGCGGCGTGCCTTTTGCCAGAACTCGGTGTTGCGGGCGCCGTTGACGTTGGCGAATTCATGGCTCGCCTCGCAGGTCCAGGTGTTGCCGCGCGGGATGACCAGTGCCGCCTCGAATTCCGGGGTGATGTGGCTGGATTCGATGTGCTTGTGAACCTCGCCCAGACCCGGCACGGCGGACAAATGCGGGTATTTGACGCGCGCGCCCGTGACCTGACCACGATAGGAGCCGATCGGGCCGACATAGGCGATGCGGCGGCCGGAAATGACAACCTCCTGGTCGGTCAGCCAGTGATTGGCATGGACAGCCAGCAGGCGGCCAACCTCGATCACGCTGTCGGCGGGCTGCTTGCCCAAGGCTACCAGCAGCAGCCGTTGGCGGATCGTGACCTCGTCAGCCGCATTCAGGATCAGGTCGTCGGGCAGGATAAGGTCGTCGGGCAGGATCAGGTCGTCGGGCAGGATCAGGTCGTCAGGTTGGGTCATGTCGGTTTCCTGCGGAGTTTCAGGGCGCGTAGGGCGCGGTAGCTGAACAGCACCAGGGCCAGGATGGTCACGATGAAGGGGATCATGCGGATCAACTCGGACGGGACGTCGGCGAACAGGCCGGGCAGGACCACCGCCAACCCCTCGAACGCGCCGAACAGCAGGGCGGCCAGCAGCGCGCCGACGGGGTGGCGCGCGCCCAGCAGCACGGCACCCAAGGCGATGAAGCCGCGACCCGCCGTCATGTCGCGGGCAAAGCCCACATAATTGAACATGGCGAGTTGCGCGCCGCCAAGACCGGCCAAACCGCCCGAGACGACGAGGCTCCACATCCGCACCGCGTTGACCGGGATGCCGCCAGCCTCGGGCGCTGCGGGGTATTCGCCGACGGCGCGCAGCCACAGGCCCCAAGGCGTGCGGTACAGGACATACCAGATGGCGAAGACCAGAAAGGCCGCGACCCAGGACAGCACGGAATGGCCCGACAGCAGGGATGTCAGCGTAGGGCCGACGCCGGGGACCATGTTCAGAAACGACAGATCGACCTGTGGGATGGCTTTGGAGGTCAGGTTGATCGAAGTGCCCTTGTCGCCGCCGGTGGCCAGCGCCAAGGCAAAGACCGTGCCGCCAGCGGCCATGATGTTGATGGCGAAACCGACCAGAATGATATCCGCCTTCAGGTGCAGGGCAAAGACCGCCATCACCAGCCCCAGCAAGGCCCCCGCGCCAAGCCCGGCGACTACCGCAACATACCAGGGCGCATAGACCGACACGACGACGGCGGTCAGGCAGCCGACCAGCATCTGCCCCTCCAATGCGACATTCAACGCGCCGGACAGATCGGCGATCAGCCCGCCCAGCGTGGCCAGCAGCAGGGGCGTGGTGGTGCGAATGACCGTGACGAAAAAGGCCGAGGACAGGATGGTCGCCAGAAGTTCCATCATTTGCGCACCTCGATTGTCTGGGGCGCGCGTTTGAACCGGCCTGCGAGCCACGACCGCGCGGGCAGCGTGAAGGAGGAGGAGACCAGCAGGATGATGATCCCGGTGACCACGCAGATCACCTCGGCCGGGACATCGGTACGGATGTTCATCAAC
>JBBQGU010000295.1:0-4912 GCA_038323315.1 Rhodobacterales bacterium
GGGCCGCAACGGCTCGGGCAAATCCACCCTCATGAAGGTCATGGCTGGCAGTGTGGAGGCCGGCACGGGCCTCCGCGTCGTCTCGCCGGGCGTCACGGTGGGCTATATGGAACAGGACCCCGACCTGTCGGGCTTTGTCACCTTGGGCGATTATGCCGCCTCCCGCCTGCCCGAGGATGAAACCTACCGTGTGATGATGGCCGCCGAGGGCCTGCGCTTCAACCCCGACACGCCGGTCAGCACCGCCTCTGGTGGCGAACGCCGCCGCGCCGCCCTCGCCAAACTGATGGCCGAGGCGCCCGAATTGATGCTGCTGGACGAACCCACCAACCACCTCGACATCCAGGCCATCCTCTGGCTCGAGGCGGAACTGCAATCCACCCGCGCCGCCTTTGTGATGATCAGCCACGACCGCGCCTTCCTGCGCTCGCTGTCTCGCGCCACCCTGTGGATCGACCGCGCGCAGGTCCGCCGCCGCGAATCCGGCTTTGACGGCTTCGAGGATTGGCGCGACACCGTCTGGGCCGAAGAAGACGACGCCCGCCACAAACTGGACCGCAAGATCAAGCATGAGGCGAAATGGGCGGTCGAGGGCATCTCGGCCCGCCGCAAACGCAATCAGGGTCGGGTCCGTGCGCTGAACGCGCTGCGCGATGAACGCGGCGCCCAGATTCGGCGCCAAGGCACCGCGATGCTAGAACTGGATGGCTCCACCACCTCGGGCAAGCGCGTGATCGAGGCGAAGGGCGTCTTCAAAGCCTTTGGCGATAAATCCATCGTCAAGAACTTTGACCTGCGCGTGTTGCGCGGCGACCGCGTTGCGTTCGTAGGCCCCAACGGCACCGGCAAAACCACCCTGCTGAAAATGCTGCTGGGTCAGGAGCCCGCAGATTCAGGGTCGATTACCCTTGGCACCAACCTTGAAATCGCCACCTTCGACCAGACCCGCGCCCAGTTGGACCTGGAGGCGACGCTGTGGGACAATCTGACCGGCGACCCCACCATGTCCGTCTCGGGCAACTCGGATCAGGTCATGGTCCGTGGCACGCCAAAGCATGTTGTGGCCTACCTCAAGGACTTCCTGTTCGACGAACGTCAGGCCCGCGCCCCGGTCAAATCCCTGTCCGGCGGCGAGAAAGCCCGCCTCTTGCTTGCCAAACTGATGGCCAAGCCTTCCAACCTCTTGATCCTCGACGAACCGACCAACGACCTCGATGTCGAAACCCTTGACCTGCTGCAAGATATCGTCGGCGATTTCGACGGCACTGTCCTTCTGGTCAGTCACGACCGCGACTTCATCGACCGTGTCGCCACCTCGACCATCGCGCTGGAGGGCAACGGCACGGCAAGCGTCTATCCCGGCGGCTGGTCCGACTATATCCGCCAACGCCCCGAGGATGGGGTCGAAACCGCCGACCGCACCCCCACCAAAACCAGCCTGAAAGCCGAACCCAAGGCCAAACCCAAACTCCCCCTGTCCTTCACCGAGCGTAAGCGTCTCGATGAACTGCCGGGCCTGATCGACCGGCTGGAGGCCGAGATCGGCAAGCTGGCCGAATACCTCGAAACCCCCGATCTGTTCACCGGCCAGCCCGCCAAATTCCGCAAGGCGTCCGAGGGCATGGCCGACCGCCAGGCCCAGTTGACGACAGCCGAGGCGGAATGGATGGCCCTTGCCGAACGCGATGCCACCTGATCGGCGATAAAGCGCCGTCGATTCGGACCATTTGCGCAAGGATTGGCCGCCCCGTCGCCTGAAAAGGGCCTTGGACTGCAATTTGTTGGCATCATGCCCCGGCATCCGCCATTCACCGCAGAGGGGTCGGCCGGACTTACCCCCAACGGTTGCGTTATCTGGAGGATAAGTTGAAAAAAATCATATACCTGACCCTGTTGGCCAGCAGTCTTCCCATGACTGCGACGGCGGTTGGAATGAACCGACCGATCCCCGAACCTGGGTTTGACACGGCGCTGCCGGTGATCCTGGCGGACGGCAACGACTGGACAGGGTCCTATGCCGGTGCCGCGTTGGGCTTTGGCGGTGTGAACGCCCCCGGCGGCAACGACGATGCCAAAGGCACCTACATCGCGCTCGACCTCGGCTATCGCAGGGATTTCGGCATGGTTGTGCTGGGGGGCGAGATCAGCCTGACCAAGAACGATCTCGGCGTCGACGGCAACAGTGACCAGATCAACAGCAGTTCGGCCGCCCAGGTCATGTTGGGTGCCGATCTGGGCCAGACGCTGATCTATGTCAGCAGTGGTATCGCGCGTGCCAATGCCTCTGTGTCAGGCTCGACCGGGGTTGGCACCGGCTATACTATCGGACTTGGTGCCGATTTTATGCTGAACGACAAATATACCGTCGGGGGCGAACTGGTGTCCAGCAAATACAACGACTTCCGCAATTCGGGGGTGGCCCTTGAAGATACGTCGATCGGCATGAAGGCCGGCATCCGTTTCTGAGTTTGAGCGCCGCCACCAAAGCCCGGCCTGATGCCTTTGTCGTGGCTCGGGCTGGTCGGTGACAAAGCAAATCAAGCGTTGCCTGCCGGGATTTCGATGAAACCCGGCAGGCGGTAATCCTGTGACGGTCCGAAAGGATCAGTCTTCGTCGCCGTCCACGTCATCTTCGTCCGCATCGCCATCGCCGTCTACGCCGTCGCCGTCATCGTCGCCGTCATCGTCGCCGTCGATTTCGTCATCGCTGTTGTCATCGATGCCATCCACGTCATCGCCGTCGTCATCGCCGTCGATTTCGTCATCGCCGTCGTCATCGATGCCGTCCACGTCATCGTCGCCATCAATTTCGTCGACGACATCATCGTCATCCTCTGCCAGATCCTTGGCATCCTTCCTGGCCTGCTTGGCAGCATCCCTGGCATCCTTGGCATCGTCGCGTGCCTGCTTGGCGACATCCCGGGCGTCCTGCTTAGCTTGCTTGGCTTCGGCCTTGTCCTGCTTGACCTGGCTGATTTCGTGCTTTACCCCGGCATGCTTGGCCTCGGCAGCGCCGGTCAGCAAAGCCATCGCGCCCATCAAAGTCACTATGGCAGTCGTAGATTTCAGAATGGATTTCATTTTTGATCCCTCATTTTCGAGCCGCCCAATGCGGCGCGGCTTACGTTCAGCATCATCATCATTGCGGCTGATATGTGGCATGGCGAGTCATCCCATTGCCTAAATTGGGTCCATACCACCCAAATCCTATGCGAATAAACCTCAGTTTATGACCAGCCAACGAGCTGCTTTTCTGCGCATCACGCCTTTGCGTTGAAATTGCTGGATATTTTATAAAATTTCACCACAATTCTTCTCAATTTTTAACAAACGTGGAAGCCATTGCTTAAAATAAACACAATACTCACAGATTGAGCTTACGGCCGAATCATCAACTTCGTACCGGTTGAAATGCTCATTTGTCGCTGCCGACGCACAAACGCCGGACGAGGCTATCCCGCCAACCCCGCCTGCACCTTTTTCGGCAATGCCGCGCGGATGATCGCATAGGAAGTCGCGATCCGCTCGCGCCGTTCCGCCTCACCGACCAGCCCTTCAGACAGCCGGACCCGGTTTTTGTGGAAATAGGGGGCGGGATGCGCCCGGCGCAACTCGATCAGCAACAGAGCCGTCTCGGCACTGTCGCATTTGACGCTGACCCCGTGATCCGCCGATGCCCCGACCACAGCAAACAACTTGCCGCCAACCTTCCACGCATCATGCCCGCCGCCCCATGGGTCGGAATGGGTGGCACCGGGCAGGCTGGCCGCATGGGCATTGACGATGGCGCGTATCATGACCGCAGTTTGAGGCATCCCCTGCCATCAGACAACCGTAAAGATACGGTTAACCGGATCGACCAAGCCATTGATTTCATTAAATAATACAAACCCCTGTGCGTGGCAGCCTCAGTCCCCTTGCCCCGACGGCACTTTTGCGCTAATTACGGCCCATGAAGATCACAGGCTCCCTGCTGATGTGCTGTATTACCCGCTGACACCTTGTCGCGCGGGCGGTCTTCGGTTCCCTAACTCGAACGAAGTTGCCAGACCCGCCGCGGCGTCCGTTTGCGCCAAGATGAGGTCACTACGATGGTCACGATCCGCCTGCACAACACCAAATCCCGGTCGAAGGAAATCTTCACCCCGCTGGATGCGTCCAACGTGCGGATGTATGTCTGCGGCCCGACCGTCTATGACCGCGCCCATCTTGGCAACGCCCGCCCCGTGGTCGTGTTCGACACTCTTTATCGCCTGCTGCGCCATGTCTACGGCCCGGATCACGTCACATACGCCCGCAATTTCACCGATGTGGATGACAAGATCAACGCGACGGCGCAATCCCGCAAAGCCGCCGGCGACCCCCGCCCGTTGGAGGCGCTGATCCACGAACGCACGGTCGAAACGATCGGCTGGTACCATGCCGACATGGACGCCTTGGGCGCGCTCCGCCCGACTTTTGAACCCCGCGCCACCGACTACATCGGCGCGATGATCACCATGATCGCAGACCTGATCGCCAAGGATCACGCCTACCAGAAACAGGGCCATGTCCTGTTCCGCGTCCGTTCCTACACCGCCTACGGTGCCCTGTCTGGCCGTTCCGTGGATGACATGATCGCAGGCGCCCGCGTCGAGGTCGCCCCCTTCAAAGAGGACCCGATGGATTTCGTCCTGTGGAAACCCTCCGACGCCGACCTGCCCGGCTGGCCCAGCCCCTGGGGCAAAGGTCGCCCCGGCTGGCACATCGAATGCTCGGCCATGTCCTACGAACTGCTGGGCGGCTCGTTCGACATCCACGGCGGCGGCTTGGACCTGCAATTCCCCCACCACGAAAACGAACTGGCCCAATCCACCTGCGCCCACCCGCACGAGACCTTTGCCACCGTCTGGATGCACAACGAAATGCTGCA
>JBBQGU010000296.1:0-4890 GCA_038323315.1 Rhodobacterales bacterium
AGCAGGGTGCGGCGGCCGGGCTGCCCCATGATCCACGAGATGAAGGGGGTGGCTCCGCAAGTGGTCAACACGATCACGCGGGTGATGTGCTTCAGCTTTGGCGCCGGTCCGCGCTCGGCCGTCGGAATCTCGAAGGCGAAACCAGGGACCAGCACGCGCTCGAGCCAGCCCTTCAGCATGGCAGGCAGGCCGTACCACCAGGTTGGATAGACGAAAATCAGCGTATCCGCCCATTCGACATCGCGGCAGTGATCCTCGACCGGAACACGGTTGGCGGGGCAGTTCAGATAGCTTGCATGTTCATCAGGTTGCAGGATGGGCGAAAACCCCTCGGCATACAGGTCGCGCAGGCGGATTTCGGCGCTGGCGGCCTGCAGCTTGGTCAGGATCGTGTCGCGGACGGCGGCGTTGAAGCTGCCCTGCTGGGGGTGGCAATAGACGACAAGGGCGCGCATCAGAACCGCTCCATCTCGGACCCCACACGGGTCAGAAAGGCGTTGGTCCCGGTTTGGGTGGCGTTGTTCATGTCGTACATGGCCAGATAGCGGGTTTTGCCCGCGCGCGACAGATGGGCGACGGCGCGGGTCACGATCTTGCGCGGCGGGTCGCCCGCCAGGAAGCTGCGAAACCTCGTACCGCCATAGGTGGTGACGGCGGCGAGTTTCCGAATGTTCTGCAAGGCGGGCTGCACCCCGCCGCCTTTCAGGTCAAAGCTGACACCGGGCAAAAACACACGGTCGAAGAAGCCTTTCAGGATGGCCGGATAGCCATAGTTCCACACCGGAAACACCATGATCAGCGCATCGGCGGCGCGCAAACGGTCGACATAGCTTTGGACGGGCGCGCAGTTGGTGGCGGTGTCGTGATAGCCGCGACGTTCCTCGGTCGTCAGGATGGGGTTGAACCCCTCGGCATACAGATCGCAGTTGTCGACCTGCCAGCCGCGCGTGGTCAGCGTATCGACCACCTTGCGGTGCAGCGCGGCGGAAAAGCTTTCAGGCACCGGATGAGCAAACAGGACAAGCGCTTTGGTCATCTGCGGGCCGTGATCATTCTGCGGCTTTCATCAGGCCGGGCCAGGTGTACATGCGGTCATAGGACCAGTCGGGATCATCCCAGGTTATCATCTTGCCGGGGTTCAGCAGGCCCTTGGGGTCAGCCTCGCGTTTGAAATCAAGCTGTTGGGTGTCGACAGATTGGCGCCCCCCCTCCTCCAAGGTATAGCGGTGGGGGTTGAAGACCATCGCCCCCATCGCCTCATGCACGCGGACGATCTCATCCAGCCGCGCTTCGGCGGTGAACCTGACCAGCGACAGGCCGGACATCTGGATGCGGCCCTGGTTGCGCGTCACCTCGATATGCTGCAACACCTCGGGCGAGAATTTCTCGCGGATGCGCTCGACAAGCGCCGCAGGGTCGTTCGGGCCATAACCGACCTGCAAATAGGTCATCGCCGGGTCAACTTTCAGTGCGCGCAGGGTGGTGTGGTTCCAGCCATATTCAAACACGCGGCCCGGCTCACGCTCCCACGTGTCGGCGTCGGACCGCCAGATTACCTGCGCCCCCGGCCGCCGGGCCATGAAGGTGGCGAAACCCGGCATCGAATGCGGGGCGATCATCAGCGCCAGCAGGGCCTGCCCTGGCTGCATGTGGGGGGCGACGCGCTGGAAATAGTCCTGCGCGATGGGCGGTTCAAAGACGGTGACAAGCTTCAGCAGGATGCCGTCTTCGCAGGCAAGGTCATATCCGAAACGGTTGGCGGCGGGGAAATCGGGCAGGGTGACGAACAGTTGTGTCCAGTCATAGGCCGGGGCGAGGGGCATTTCCAACTCGGTGATGATGCCATTGGTGCCGTAGGCGTGCGACACCCGGTGCAGTTCCTCGCCGGTGAATTCCAGCACGCGCGGCTCTGCCTCCATCGTCACGACACGCAGGCGCAGGATGTTGCCAAGGTCGCGCAGGCCGCCCCAGCGGACCGACCCCACGCCGCCCGACCCGCCCGCGACAAAGCCGCCGATGGTGGCGGTGGCCCAGGTTGACGAAAACATGCGCAATTCCTGACCGGAATGGGCGATGCAAGCCTCGTCAATCTCTTTCAGCAGCGCGCCGGGTTCGGTGATGACGCGGCCGGGGTGGATCTGCCTGACCTTGTTGAACTGGTGCAGGTGCAGGATGCAGCCGCCGGCCAACGGCATGGCCTGACCATAGTTGCCGGTGCCGGTGCCGCGCGTGGTCACAGGCACGTCATGGGCATAGCAGACCCGCAGCACCTCGATCACCTCGGCCTCGGATTTGGGCGAGACGACGAAATCGGCGGTGATATGGTCAAGGCGGGCCTTCAACACAGGGGAATACCAGAAGAAATCACGGCTTTTGGCGCGGACCGAGACGGGGTTCACGTCAAGGTCCAGATGGGACAGGGCGGCTTTGGCGGCGGCGATGTTGGCGTTGGTCATGGGGTCCCCA
Organism: Rhodobacterales bacterium; assembly: GCA_038323315.1. GTDB lineage: Bacteria > Pseudomonadota > Alphaproteobacteria > Rhodobacterales > Rhodobacteraceae > Stagnihabitans. Next base: position 2,467 of record JBBQGU010000296.1, read on the forward strand.
TCAAATGGTCAAGGTCGGCATAGTCGGGCAGGGTGCGGTCAATGGCGCGGCCCTTGCGCAAAACGATGCGGTTATGCTGCGGGCGAGAGAACAGTTCCGTCCATGTGCGGGCCTTGCAAATGACCAGATCGGCCGGGTTGCCGGGGGTCAGGCTGGGCAGGGGAAAGCCGCAAGCGGCGGCGGGATTGGTCAGGAAGGCATGGGTCCAGTCGGGGCCGGCATGATCCAGATGCGCGATACGGGTCGCCTCGCGCATCACCTCCAGCATATCCAGATCACCGTATGCGTAGAACGGGTCGCGGGTGTTGTCCGAAGCAAAGCTGACGCGGATGCCACGCGCCTGCATTTCATGCACCAGCGTCACGCCGCGGTTGCGCGGGGTACGGTTCGGGTGACGGTCTTGCAGGTACAGGTTGCACAGCGGCAGGCTGACCACATTGATGCCCGCCTTGGCCACCAGATCGAGGGTTTCAAGCGCTTCGGTTTCGGGCATGGTGGACAGGCTGCAGACATGGCCCACGACCACCAGCTTGTCGAAGCGGCGGGCCAGCACGGTCTGGGCAATGGTTTTCAGGGTGTTGCAGGTGGGGTCCATGGTTTCGTCGACATGGAAATCGACATCAAGCCCCCCCGCTATGGCGTGGTCAAAAAAGGTGTCGATATAGGTTTGCAGGCCGGGCAAAGGATACGTGACCATGCCAAGGATACCGCCATACGTCCCGACGATCCGGGCAGTTTCGGCGAATGGGCCATCTTTGCTGACACCTTCACAGCCCACCAGACAGGCGGCTTGCAGGGCGATCCTGTCGGCCCATTCGGCGCGGACCTGATCGAAAACGCCCCACGAGATCGCATCTTGCGGCGGGATGCTGTCCAGATGGGTGCGGATGGCGCTGGTGCCGTGAGCATAGGCGCAGTGCAGGGCAAAAGTCATTCTGGTGCGGACGTCTTGTGCGCTCCACGACGCTTCGCGGTCGCCACCCACGGCGGTCAGCGCACCCATGAAAGACCCGTCAGGATTGGGGGTGCGGGGCCAGATGTGGCCTTTGTCCAGATGGGTGTGCATGTCGGTGAAGGTCGGAAAGACCATCGCGCCCTTCATGTCGACGCTGTGGGCCGCAGGGTCATCGGCAACGATCCGGCCGCCCGCGATGGTCAGGTTGATGCGCGCGGTGTCGCCCGGCCAACCCATCAGGCAGGCAGGAACCGTCAGGTTTTCAAGGCGCACAACGGGCGCGTCGGGCAGGGTCAGAAAATCGGTCATGTTTCCCGTTTCAAGGCGCTTTCGTGCCATTTGCGCAGCAAAAGGTGGTTCAACCCCGCCGTCGCCATGAAGATCACGACGCCCATCAGCGCGATCAGCAGCAGCGCGGCGTACATGCGGGGGATGTTCAGGCGATACCCTGCTTCAAGGATGCGGAACGCCAGACCCGATCCGATGCCGCCGGTTCCGGCCACATATTCGGCAACGACAGCGCCGATCAGCGCAAGGCCACCCGCAATGCGCAGACCACCCAGGAAATAGGGCAAGGCCGAGGGCAGTTGCAGGTAGCGCAGGCGTTGCCAGCGGCTGGAACGGTAGATCGTCATCAGGTCGCGCAGGTTGTGGTCGGCAGATTTCAGACCAAGGGTGGTGTTGGCGAGGATCGGGAAGAACGCCACGATCCAGGCGCACAGGATCAGGGCGACATAGCGGTTGTCGACATAGATGAAGATCAGCGGCGCGACCGACACGATCGGTGTGACCTGCATGATCACCGCAAAGGGAAAGAACGACATCTCGGCGAATTTGCTTTGGGTGAACAGGATGGCCAGAAAGACGCCGCCTGTCACAGCCACGGCGAGCGCCAGCAAGGTGATTTTCAGGGTCACCAGCATGGCGGGGAACAGGATCGCCCAATCCGCGATCAGGGTTCTTATGACCAGACCGGGCGAGGGCAGGATATATTTGGGGATGTCGTTCCACACGACGACCCTGTCCCAGCCAAAGATGGCGAGCGCCATCACAACGCAGGGCAAAAGCCATTTGGCCACCGCCTCGATCTGCTTGTTGCGGGCGTAACGCGCCTCTTCGGCGTCATAAAGGCTGTCTTGCACCGCCACCGAATCGCGGTTCAGTCCGGCAGCCGGTGCCGTTGTGGGGTCCTGCACCATGGTCATGTCTCGGACTCCATCGCCATGTTGTCCATCGCGGCCATCAGACTGTCCGAGGTTTTGCGGGCGATGGCGGCATATTCCGGCGAGGTGCGAAAGGTGGTGTCGCGCGGATAGGGTTGGTCCACGATGAATTCCTGGATCACGCGGCCCGGGCGGGGGGCCATGACCAGAATGCGGTCGGACAGGAACACGGATTCGAACACGGAATGAGTGACGAAGATCACCGTGCAGCCGGTCGTGGCTTTCAGGGACAACAGATCGTTGTTC
>JBBQGU010000297.1:0-4875 GCA_038323315.1 Rhodobacterales bacterium
GACCTTACGCCTAGAGCATGCTTAACGTAGCGTAACTAACGGTTGATTTCAAGGGTGCATGTTCACCTTCTTCCCCAATGTTTTTTTCGACTTAGGTTCGCTTCTGTGGACGCTGAATCCACCTCCCCCGTTGCACCTCCCTCCCCCCCGGTTTACCCCGGTCCCGCACCACATATGAGGCACCGATGGCAGAGCGGCACTATGAGGCGGGGGAGCTGGTCGGGGTGCTGACGGCCGAGCCTTTGGGGCGGATTCTGGACTATAAGGCTCCGGAAGGGGGGTGTGGGGATGGGGATTTTGTCGAGGTGCCGTTGGGGCCGAGGCGGGTTCTGGGGGTGGTTTGGGGGCCGGGGGAGGGGAAGTTCGATCCCGCAAAGATCAAGCAGGTTCAGCGGGTTATGGATGCCGCACCCATGCGGGCAGAGTTGCGCCAGTTTCTGATACGGGCGGCGGAGTATACGCTGACCCCGCTGTCGGCGATGCTGCGGTTGGCGACGCGGGCGCCGGGGCTGGGCGATCCGGCAGCAACACGGCGGGTGTACCGGTTGGGGCCTACGGTGCCGAACACGCTGACCGATGCGCGGCACCGGGTGGTCGAGGCGTTGCGGGGTCTGCGCGGGGCGGATGCGACCTTGGCGGAACTGGCGGCGGCGGCGGGGTGTGGGCCTTCGGTCGTCAAGGGGCTGGTCAAGCTGGGGGTGGTGCTGGAGGCGGAGGCTCCACGCGATCTGGCTTATCCTGCGATGAACCCCGGGGCGGTGCAGGGGCTGGTGGGGGATCAGATTGCGGCGGCGGACGCGCTGGTCGCCATGGTGGCGCGGGGGGGCTATGCGACCACGCTGTTGAAGGGGGTGACGGGGTCGGGCAAGACCGAGGTTTACCTGGAGGCGGTGGCGCAGTGTCTGCGGGCGGGGCGGCAGGCCCTGGTTTTGCTGCCGGAAATTGCGCTGACCGGGGATTTTCTGGCGCGGGTCGAGGGGCGGTTCGGGGCCAAGGCTGCCGAATGGCACTCGGGCGTGACCAGCACGGAACGGCGGCGGTTGTGGCGGATGGTGGGGCAGGGCGAGGCCGGGCTGGTCGTGGGGGCGCGGTCGGCGCTGTTCTTGCCGTTCCGCGATCTGGGGCTGATCGTGGTCGATGAGGAGCATGACACCAGCTATAAACAAGAGGAGGGGGTGCTGTATCATGCGCGGGATATGGCGGTGCTGCGGGCCAGTATTGCGGGGTTTGGGGTGGTTCTGTCCTCGGCCACGCCCAGTCTGGAAAGCTGGGCCAATGCCGAGGCGGGGAAGTATGCGAGGGCGGACCTGACGGCGCGGTTCGGGCCGGCGGTGATGCCGGTGATGCGGGCCTTGGATATGCGGGCGGTCGGGCTGGCGCCGGGGCGGTGGATATCCGAGCCGCTGGCGGTGCAGGTCGAGGCGCGGGTGGCGCGGGGCGAGCAGGCGCTGCTGTTCCTGAACCGGCGGGGGTACGCTCCGGTGACGTTGTGCAGGGCGTGCGGGCATCAGGTGGGCTGCGACGATTGCGATGCGCGGATGGTCGAGCACCGGTTCCAGAAGCGGCTGGTCTGCCATCAGTGCGGGGCGACCAAGCCGGTGCCGGTGGCGTGTCCTGCCTGCGCGGTCGAGGGCAAGATGGCGGCGGTCGGGCCGGGGGTGGAGCGGCTGGGCGAGGAGGTTGTGGCGCGGTTTCCGGGGGCGCGGGTGGCGGTGCTGTCGTCGGACTTGTTCGGGTCGGCGCGGGCGTTGAAGGAGCAGATTGCGGCGATTGCGGCGGGGGCGGCGGATATCATCATCGGGACGCAGATCGTGGCCAAGGGGCATAACTTTCCCTTGTTGACGCTGGTGGGCGTGATCGACGCGGATCTGGGGTTGCAGGGGGCGGACCTGCGGGCGGCGGAGCGGACGTTTCAACTGATGCGGCAGGTGGCGGGGCGGGCGGGGCGGGCGGACAAGCCGGGGCTGGCGTTGTTGCAGACGTTTCAGCCGGACCATCCGGTGATAAGGGCGATCCTGGGCGGGGACGAAGAGGCGTTCTGGCGGGCCGAGGCGGGCGAGCGGCGGATGGCGGGGGTGCCGCCTTATGGGCGGATGGCGGGGATCATCCTGTCGGGCGTGGATGTGGGGCAGGTGTTCGACTTCGGCGCGGAACTGGCGCGGCGGGTGGAGCCTTTGCTGGCGATCGGGGCGCAGGTTTTCGGGCCTGCGCCTGCTCCGATTGCGCGGGTCAGGGGGCGGCACCGGGTGCGGTTGCTGGTGAAGGCGGATAAGGCGGCGCCGTTGCAGGCGGCGTTGGCCGAGTGGTTGGGGCAGGTCAAGCTGCCGACGGGGATGCGGCTGGCGGTGGATATCGATCCGCAGAGTTTTTATTGAGCGGTGGTGCCCAGGCGCGCGACTGGAACCAAAGGCCAGCCACGGCATTGGATCAGACGCAGAATGTCATCCAGCGTGGCGACACTGCCGGGATGTGTTTCTGACGGCCAACGGTGCCACCGCGCTGTTGTTTCCACTCATACTTGCATTGGAGATGATCTTGACCGAAGAAATCCGCCCCCCCGAGCCCAGAAAAGGCATGCCGGATGTGAAGTTGGACCGTGCCGAGTTTACAACGCGGTTCCGGTCGGCCTTTACCGATCCGGCGTTCGACAAGCTGGATGCGGAACTTGGGGCCATCGCTGCGGTAGCGTGGGAGGGGTACGAGGACGGCCGGAAAAGCCCGCGGACCGTCAAGGCCGGGCCGGGCTTTGCCGACCCCGATTACGATCTGTCGGTGGACTGGGTCGCCGCGCGAAACGCCATCATGGCAGCCCGGCAGCGCCATGACGCGCCCGACCGGCCCGCGCGCTATTTGTTGATCAACGCATCGAGCCGGTCCGAACATACCTGTCCGGGCGAGATGTCGAAATCCTTTCGGCTGACCGAAATCGCCCGCGATGTGCTGGCGACGGGTGGGGCGGAAACCGAAATCCTCGACCTGTCTCGGCTGGCATCGGAATATGGCCGCAACATTCATCCGTGCAAAGCCTGTTTCTCGACGGCGGCCCCGTTATGTCACTGGCCGTGTTCGTGCTATCCGAATTACTCGCTGGGTCAGACCCAGGACTGGATGAATGACATTTATCCGATGTGGGTGGCGGCGGACGGGATCATGATTGTCACGCCGGTGAATTGGTATCAGGTTACCTCGCCGTTGAAGCTGATGATGGACCGGCTGGTCTGCGCGGATGGCGGTAATCCTGATCCGACCTTGACCCAAGGCAAGAAGGCCAAATTGGCCAAAGAAACCGAATTGAAGGGCTGGGATTATCCGCGCCATCTGGAAGGCCGGATCTTTTCCGTCATCGTGCATGGAGATGTCGAGGGTGCCGAGGGTGTCCGGCGGTCCGTATCCGATTGGCTGCGATTCATGCATCTGGAATCTGCGGGCAAGTTGGCAGAACTGGACCGATATATCGGCTACTGGAAACCTTATGCCACCAATCATGAGGAACTGGACGCCGATAAGGACATGCAGAACGAAGTGCGAAATGCCGCGCTGACGTTGCAAGAGGCGGTCAATGCCAAACGCGCGGGCCATTGGGTTGCGGCCGGTGCGGATGTGAAAGAAGCGCGGCGCAAGTGAGCCGCGTCTTTTCGCTGCGGTTTGGTAATCTGCTGACCTGAAACTAGGTCAGCAGAAAGTCGCTGCGGCCGATGGTATCCGAATCCACGCCGGTCAGGAAAATCGAGCCTGACGCGCCGAAATCCAGCAGCGTGCCGCGTGCGTCCGACGTGATCTGCACGCTTTGATACAGCGCGCGCGATATCACGATCTGATCGTCATTGGCCGCATTTGTGTCGGAAAAATCCCGAATGCGGTCATTGCCGTCGCCTGCATGAAACACAAAGCGGTCGCTGCCAGTCCCGCCGGTCAACACGTCGTTGCCCCGCCCCCCGTCGATCAGATCATTGCCGCCACCACCCTCGACGGTGTCAGCGTTGCCGCCGGAAAAAAGCCTGTCGGCCCCGCCGCGCCCCACCAATACGTCTGTTCCGCGATCCGTCTTCAGAACATTGGGGATGTCGGTGCCGAAGATCGTATAGTTGAAACTGCCGATATGCGTGTAATTTTCGATCGAGATTACAACGTCAGCGTCCCCCGCAATCCCACCATCACTTTGCGTGCGAAGTTCGAGGTCAACCACGACGTCGAAGATAATGTCCGTCAGAAAAACACCCGTAATGCGTCCTGGTGCATCCAGAAGGATCGTATCCCGACCGGGTCCACCGTCAAATCGGTCTCCGCCGCCGAAATCAGCCAGTATATCGTCCCCGGCGAGAGCGAGATATGTGTCGTTCCCGCCCGTGCCGAGCAGAAAGTCCGCGCCCGTTGTGGCGCCGGGAATAATGGCCATGTCCTCTCCAATGTCTGATGGGTCCGTGACGGCAATCTCAATCCGGAACGGCGTCAAGACAGAAATGTCCCCGAATACCTGTATCGATCAAGCGATTTCTTGCCCATGCCACCGGTGAAAATGCGCAGGGTCGGGCGGGTTGCGATGTGTCACCCGATCACAGCCGCGCCAGACCCCTGTGCAGAGTGCCCCGGACGCCCTATATCGTGCAGGCCATAGAAGGAGGCCGCACATGTTCCTGTTTGACCGCAAGAAGACCGCAATGGTCCGCGCTGCTGATGCTCTGCCGGGCCGCGCCACGCCGTTGCCGACTGCCGAGACGCATTTCCTGTCGGGCCGCCCGCTGAAATCGCCGGTGCCCGAGGGGATGGCCGAGGCGATGTTCGGCATGGGCTGTTTCTGGGGGGTCGAACGCAAGTTCTACAATCTGCCCGGCGTCTGGCTGACCATGACCGGCTATGCGGCAGGCTTTACGCCCA
>JBBQGU010000298.1:0-4868 GCA_038323315.1 Rhodobacterales bacterium
GGGGTGGCAGCGGTTTCGGCTGGTGGTGTTTCCGCAAGCCTTTCGCATCATCCTGCCGCCCTTGGGCAATGATTTTGTGGCGATGGTCAAGGATTCCTCCTTGGTTTCGGTTCTGGGGGTGTCGGACATCACGCAACTGGGCAAGGTAACGGCGGCGGGAAATTTTCGGTATTTCGAGACTTATAATGTGGTGGCGCTGGTCTATCTGACGATGACAATAGGGTTGTCGTTGATCCTGCGGCGGCTGGAAGCGCGGTTGCGGCGGAAAGAGAAGTAGCCTCCGGCGGGGATATTGTTGTCAGAATGAAAGGGCACGTGATGAGCAATGCACTGTTGGCTGAATGGAAGACTCCCTTTGGGTTGCCGCCGTTCGAGGACATACGGGATGCGGATTTCGGCCCGGCGTTTGATACGGCTTTGGCCGAGGCACGGGCGACTGTCGCTGCGATTGCAGAACAGGCTGGGGCCGCGACCTTTGCCAACACCATCGAGGCGTTGGAACTGTCCGAGCAGGCGCTGACCCGGGTTGGGGGCGTGTTCTACAACCTTGTCGGCGCGGACAGCACGCCGGCGCGGGAAGACCTGCAAAGCGAAATGGCCCCGAAGCTGAGCATCTATGCTTCGGAAGTGACCAACAATAAGGCGCTGTTCGCCCGAATTGAGGACGTTTGGCAACGGCGCGCCGATCTGGGTCTGGATCCGGAACAGGCGCGGGTGCTGGACCTGTATCGGCGGATGTTCGTCCGGTCTGGGGCGTTGCTGGACGGCGAGGCTGCCCAGCGGTTGACCGAGGTCAAGTCGCGGCTGGCCGTGCTGGGCACCAAATTCAGCCAGAACCTGCTGGCCGATGAGCGGGAATGGTTCATGCCGCTGAGCGCGGCGGATCTGGCAGGTTTGCCGGATTTCGTGGTGGCGTCAGCCCATGCTGCGGGGGCAGAGAAGGCGATGGGGCCAATTGTGACCCTCAGCCGGTCGTTGATCGTGCCGTTCCTGCAGTTCAGCCCCCGCAGGGCCTTGCGCGAAAAGGCCTATGAGGCTTGGGTCGCTCGGGGGGCCAATGGCGGGCTGTCGGACAACCGTGCCATCGCCGCCGAAACCCTGAAACTGCGGCAGGAGCGGGCGAGCCTGCTCGGCTATGCCAGCTTTGCCGATTATAAGCTGGAGCCGGAAATGGCCAAGACCCCGGCAGCGGTCCGTGGCCTGTTGACCCGGGTGTGGGAGCCTGCCAAGCGCAAGGCATTGGCGGACGCCGCGGTGCTCGAGGAGATGTTACATGCGGACAGTATCCAGGGACCACTGGAACCTTGGGATTGGCGCTACTACTCCGAACGGCGTCGCAAGGCCGAGCATGATCTGGATGAGGCGGTGCTGAAGCCTTATCTGGGGTTGGAGGCAATGCTGGGGGCGATGTTCGACTGTTCGACCCGGCTGTTCGGGTTGGAGTTCAAGCCGCTTGACGTGCCGCTGTATCACCCCGATGCGCGGGTCTGGGAGGTGTCGCGAGGCGGCGCGCATATCGCGGTGTTCATCGGAGATTACTTTGCACGCGGGTCCAAACGGTCCGGCGCATGGTGTTCCGACATCCGTGGCCAGCAACGGTTGGGCGGCGATCAGCGGCCTATCGTGGTGAATGTGTGCAACTTTGCCAAGGGCGACCCGGCCTTGCTGTCCTATGACGACGCCCGCACGCTGTTCCACGAATTTGGCCATGCGCTGCATCAGATGTTGTCCGATGTGACCTATGGTTTCATCTCTGGCACCAATGTTGCGCGCGATTTCGTCGAATTGCCCAGCCAGTTGTACGAACACTGGATGCAGGTGCCCGAGGTCTTGCAAAAACACGCGCGGCATTATCAGACCGGTGAGGCGATGCCGGCCGATATGCTGGCTCGCCTGCTGGCCGCCGCGACCTATGGGCAGGGCTTTGCGACGGTCGAATTCATCAGTTCCGCCATGGTCGATCTGGCCTTCCACGAGGGCGACGCCCCCGCCGACCCGATGCAAAAACAGGCCGAGGTGTTGGAGGCTTTGGGGATGCCGCATGCAATCCGGATGCGCCATGCCACGCCGCATTTTGCCCATGTCTTTTCTGGCGACGGATATTCCAGCGGTTATTACAGCTATATGTGGTCCGAGGTGATGGATGCCGACGCCTTTGCCGCCTTTGAGGAGGCGGGCGATCCCTTTGATCCGGCCACCGCAGCCCGGTTGGAAAAGTACATCTTGTCGGCGGGCGGGTCCGAGGAGGCGGATGTGTTGTACACCAAATTCCGGGGTCGGATGCCCGGGGTGGAGCCGTTGTTGAAGGGGCGGGGGCTGTTGGAGGTGGTCTGATCATGGCGATGATCACCCAGATCGAGGATTTCTTTGACATGGGCTGCGGGCGGTGCGCGCGGTTTGCGACGGATCAGTGTTCGGCGCGGGTCTGGGGTGACGGGCTGTTGGCGCTGCGGCGGATTTGCCTTGAGATGGGGCTGACTGAGGCGGTGAAATGGGGGCATCCCTGCTACACCCATGCCGGGCGAAATATGGCAATGATCGGGGCGCTGCGGGGGGATTTTCGGCTGAGTTTCTTCAATGCCGCGGTGATGACAGACCCCGATGGGTTGATGGAACGGCAGGGACCGAACACACGGAACCCGGATTCGATACGGTTTACCGATGTGGCGCAGGTGGTCGCGCGGCAGGCCAGCCTGCGCGCCTACCTTGCCGAAGCGAAGTCTTGTGCCGCGGCAGGAATTAAGGCGGAGAATGTGGCTGCGGAGATCGAAATTGCCGATGAGTTGGTCGAGGCGATGGACGTTGATCCGGAGTTTGCCGAGGCGTTTCATGGCCTGACGCCGGGCCGGCAGCGCAGCTATGTTGTCGCCCTGAGCAGTACCAAGACAGCGGCCACCCGACTTGCGCGCACAGAGAAATTTCGCAGCAAGGTCATCGCTGGCAAGGGCGCCAACGAATACTAGCGCAATCTGCTGGGGGCTGTGCCGAACTTTGCCCGGAAGGCACGTGACAGGGTCGAGGGCGAAGAGAAGCCGGTCCGCAGTGCCACTTCTGACAGCGGGTGGCGCGTATCGGTGATCATGCGGCGTGCGGCTGACAGGCGCAGATCCAGTGCATAGGCGGCCGGGGTCATGGCGACACAGGCGCGGAACAGCATTTCCAATCGGCGCGGCGACAGGCCGGCCCGGTCGGCCAGCACGGTCGCAGCTTCCGGCGCGTCGAGCGTCGCCTCCATCCGCGCGATGGTCAGGGCGACGCGCGGGTCGAGGCGGCGGTTTTGCTGGGGGGCGATTTGCGGCTCGGCCCCGTTGCGGGCGGTGGTGATGAAGCTGGCTGCGACTTGCAGTGCCAAGGCGGGGCCGTGGCGGGCGCGGATCAGGTGTAGCATCAGGTCGGCGGCGGGCGCGGCCCCACCGGCGGTAAATCGATTACGGTCAATGACATAGCGATCGGGCAGGACGTCGATCTGGGGGTGGGCGGTGGTCAGGTCCTCCAGATCCTCCCAATGCACGGTCGCTTTGTGGTCGTTCAGCAGGCCTGCGCGAGCCAGTACCCACGCGCCTGCGTCGATGCCGCCGATGGCGGTGAAGCGGTGGGCCATGCGAGAGAGGTCGCGGATCAGCGGCGCTGTGGCGACCTGGGACTGGCGGAAACCGGCGATGACGACGAGGGCGTCGGCTTGGTCGGTTTGCGCGAAGGGGCCTGATGAGGGGAGTTCTATTCCGCAAGTAAGGGGGACGGGTGCGCCGTCAGGAGAGACAATGCGCCAGCGGAATTTATCGGCGCCGAGGTGGCGGTTGGCGGAACGCAGCGGGTCGAGCACGGAGGCGACTTCGAGGATCGAGGCCTGGGGCAGGACGAGGGCGGTGAGGGTCAGGGGGCCAGTGGAGGGGGCGAAGATTGTTGCGGTTTGTGCCATGTGGATTTCGTAAATCGTCAAGCGTGGCGATGCAAGTGGGGTAAGGTGGAGGAACCTGTTGGAGGATGCCATGCCGCTTGCCATGAACCGTGAAGTTTTCATCACCTGTGCTGTCACCGGGTCCGGGGGGTCGCAGGACCGTTCATCGCATGTACCGCGTTCGCCTATGCAGATTGCGGAGAGTGCGATTGCGGCGGCCAAGGCCGGGGCGGCGATTGTGCATTGCCATGTGCGGGACCCGGCGACGGGGAAGCCTTCACGCGATCGGGCTTTGTACCGGGAGGTGACCGAGCGGATCAGGGACAGCGGCACGGATGTGGTGCTGAACCTGACGGCGGGGATGGGCGGCGACTTGTTGTTTGACGGCACGGAAAGGATGAACGAGATAGGGCCGCGCTCGGATATGGCGGGGGCGACAGAGCGCGTGGCGCATGTGGTGGATTGCCGGCCCGAGATTTGCACGCTCGACTGTGGCACGATGAATTTCAACGAGGCCGATTATGTGATGGTCAACACGCCCGGTCTGCTGCGGGATATGGCGCGGCGGATGGTGGCATCTGGCGCGCGGATCGAGATCGAGGCGTTTGACACCGGGCATCTCTGGCTGGCCAAGGAACTGGCGCGCGAGGGTGTTATTCCTGCGCCGACGTTGGTGCAACTGTGCATGGGGGTGCCGTGGGGCGCGCCGGATGATTTGAATACCTTTATGGCGATGGTCAACAATGTGCCGCCGGATTGGCTGTGGTCGGCGTTCTCGATTGGGCGCAACCAGATGGCTTATGTGGCGGCGTCTGTGCTGGCGGGCGGGAATGTGCGTGTCGGGCTGGAGGATAATCTTTGGCTGGACAAAGGGGTTCTGGCGACCAATGCACAACTGGTTGAGCGGGCGGTTTCGATCATCAGCAATATGGGCGCGCGGGTGATCACGCCGGCTGAGGTCAGGGCTAAG
>JBBQGU010000299.1:0-4846 GCA_038323315.1 Rhodobacterales bacterium
GCAGCTCACGCCGACTGACCTTGTCGAACTGGAAAAGATGTTTCAGGCCGAGGGCGTTGTCGTTGAACAACGAGATCCCCTCTGCCGGTGGCCTCGGCCTGCTCCTGCGCAGCCTCATCGGCCTCGACCGCAAGGCCGCCAAGCAAGCGTTCAGCAGCCTGATCGAGGGGCGCAGGCTGACAAGCGCCCAAACCGAATTTCTGGACCTGACAATCAACTTTCTGACCGAGCGCGGCACCATCGACCCAGCGCGATTTTATGACAGCCCCTTCACCGATCTCAGCGACCAAGGCATCAGCGGCGTTTTTCCCGACGAGGACGTGCAGCGGGTCGTCGCTGTTGTGCGCGACCTCCGACTCGCGGCTGTGTCATAGCCAGCACCTCAACCCAAGCGCCGATGGACATCACCAAGATAAAAATCGTCAAATAGGGGGATACAAAAAAATCGAATTGCCCCAACCAACTGTTTTCTTGGAAAAATAGGCTAGTAGTGGTGCCGCTGAAGAGACTCGAACTCCCGACCCCATCATTACGAATGACGTGCTCTACCAGCTGAGCTACAGCGGCACTTTTCTGGCTGGAACCCCACTATGGTCCTACCAAACAGAAGTCAACCCCCGCGAATGACTGGTTTTGCACTTCATTCTGCAGGGGACTTGCTTATTACGCAGGGGCGCGCGTTGCCCCCCGTCATGACGGCAAAGCTTCTGCCGGGCACGACCTGACGCATGGATTCGGCAACTGTTGCGGCGGGCTGGCGTGGTCGCACGGATGACGCTGACCTACCCCCCAGCCGCCCCTCGTTCATAGCGAGAATCATTGGGTTTGAGTGTGGACAAATGAATTTCCCCCAGTGCTGCGACGCGAATACCTCTTGATCCCGCATGTCCCCCCAGTCAATTTGCGTAGAGAAATGGCATGTCCCCACGCACCCAGGTCAGAGGAATTCGCAAGATGACGACGAAACTAAATGTTGTCCCTGCGCGACGCGGCCGCGCAGTCCGTCTGGCCAAAGGGCAAGCAATCCAGATCATCAATACGCATGGTCATCAGGTCGTCGACACCTGGTGTTTCAATGCCGATGATCTTTCCGAATTCATGTCGATGGAACACCTCCACGCCAACCTTCAAGGTATTTTCCCGACATATGGCGATGGATTGGTGACAAACCGGCGGCGGCCGATCCTGATGCTGGAGGAAGACACCTCGCCGGGCCGCCATGACACGATCATTGCAGCCTGTGATGTTCACCGCTATGCGGCGCTCGGCTGTACCGGGTATCACGACAATTGCACGGACAACCTGCATGCAGCCCTCGGGCAATTGAACCTGCGCGCAGCAAACTGCCCCGCACCGCTGAACTTGTGGATGAACATTCCCGTCGGCGCCGACGGCAAGATCGCCTGGGGAGAGCCGCTCAGCAAGCCGGGGGATTTCGTGACGCTCCGCGCCTGCATCGACTGCATTGTTGTCATGTCGACCTGCCCGCAAGACATGATCCCGATCAACGGTGCCGCCTGTCAGCCAACCGAGGTTCACTATCGGCTGATCGACTGATCGATCATAGCACAGCTTCAGGCCACCGCCGGTTCATCACGATAAACATGGGGCAAAAAAGGCAAGGTATCGGGATGGTTGACACAAACCCGTGCCCTGTTCAACAACCCTGCGACTGAGGCCATCCCGGAACATGAAAACATGACCCTGAACCCGTTGATGACGCACCGTTTCGGGCTGAATTACGTGCCGTCCAAGGCGTGGTACTTCTGCTATAACGACTGGAACCGGGATGACATCATTCGCGACTTTGCCGCCATCGCCGCAACGGGTTCCGATCATCTGCGGGTGATGGTGGTTTGGCCGTGGTTTCAGCCCAACCCGGGCTATGTCAGCAACCTGCACCTTGACCGGCTGGATGACCTGATCCGCTGTGCAGCCCGTTTCGGGATGGACGTGATGCCCACGCTGTATACCGGCTGGCTCAGCGGCTATCGCTTCGATCCGCCGTTCTATCAGGACCTGCCATTCTACACCGCGCCCGAATGGCTGACGGCACAGGAACTGTTTCTGAATGCGGTTTCAGCCCGGATGATCGCACATCCGAACTTCCTGGGCTTCGACATTGGCAATGAGATCAACTGCGCCTGGACTACATCCGTCGCCAAAGGCGATCGGTGGATGCGTGCGGTGCTTGACCAGATGCACAAGTCGAACCCCGGCAAGATCCATGTCAACGGCGTGGACAACAAACCGTGGTTTCAACCCCACACGTTTTCCCCGCGCCAACTGGTGGCCCGGCAAGACATCGTGGCGATGCATTGCTGGCCGTTCTGGACCGGGGCCGGGGCGCATGGCGGGCCATTGGACCGGCCCTACACTGATCTGGGGGCCAACATGGCCACCCTTGCCCGCAGTCTGGCCAACGTGCCGGACAAGCCGATCTGGGTGCAGGAATTCGGCGTCTGTGCCACCGAGATGCCCGAACACGACATCCCGCGCTGGATGGAAACCTTCACCGAGGCAGCCATCGGCGCCGGGGCAAGCTGGTTTACATGGTGGGCCAGCCACGACGTCAGCCGAACCTTTGACTTTCACCCATTCGAATATGGGCTGGGCCTGATCACCAGTGACAACCAGATCAAGGAACAGGGCCGCACCTTCCGCAGGATCGCCGACCACTGGCGCGGCAAGCCTGTGCAACTTCCCGCCACCCTGCCCCCGCCACCTGCTGCGCGGACCGCCAAAGCCACATGGGATTGGATGCTGGACCAGATGGCCATCCTTCCCAGATGACTGCGGGCTGAAAGAACAGCCTTCCCCTTATCGCTCAGCGTTTGTGGCTCAGCACAGGCATCTGCATCGGCTGACTTGGCCACGTACAAAGCCATCTTGAACCTGGCAAACCGGCGGCGATTGCAGGCGGCTGCTGGACGATCCCCGAAACTCCACTGACGCCGCAAGGAATGTTTGACAATCGCGTATTTATCGCCTTATACGTATCATTAATACGTATCAGGAGCCGTCATGAGCCGCCGCCGCGCAACGCAAAAGGATGTGGCCCAACTAGCTGGGTTGTCACAGGCCATGGTCTCGATCGCGCTCAGCGGCGGCACTGACGCGGTTCCGGCGGAAACGCTGGCGCGGATCGCTGCGGCGGCGAAAGAACTTGGATACGTGCCCAACCGCTTTGCACAGGCGCTGAAGACCAGGCGGACGATGACGATCGCCTGCATCGTGCCGGACATCACCAACCCCTATTATCCGGCCCTGATCCGGGGCATTCAATCGGTTGCCGAAGGCCACAGCTATGATGTGATCGCGGTGAATACGGACGGGCTGGCCGAGCGCGAGCGGCACTTTCTGAATTGGTCGCGCGAGGGGCGCGTGGATGGTGTGATCGGCGTCTTCTGGACACTGCGGGCGCAGGATTTCGAGGATGTGCTGAAGGCTGGCGTGCCAGTCGTCCGGATCGAACCGACGCGCAAGAACGTCGGCGAAATCCCACTCGACAACATCTATGTCGATAACCTCGCTGCGTCCTATGCGATGGTGCGCCACCTTGTCGGCGCGGGTCACCGGTCCATTGGAATGGTGGCGGGCCGGGGCGGGCCACAGGCGGTGCGGGTGGCTGGTTACATCACCGCAATCAGCGAAGCGGGTGCCGAGCCCGACGTCGTGTTGGACGACACGTTCAACGAGGAAGGCGGCTACCGTGCGGCGCAGGTCCTTTTCGCACGCAATCCGCGCCCCACTGCCATTTTTGCCGCCAATGACCTGATGGCCATCGGCGTGATGCAGGCCGCGCGGGAGGCCGGACTGTCCGTGCCCGAAGACCTTGCCATTGCAGGGTTCGATGACATTTCCGCCGCAAATCTGGTCAGCCCAGGGCTGACCACGGTAGCGCAATTTCAGAACGACTTAGGGGTGCGGGCCGCCGAAATCCTGATGCAGCGGCTGCAAGACAAGACACCCAGACCCGGAACGGCAACCGAAATGCCATTCCGTCTGATCGAACGCGGATCAACCCGGTCCGTGACCCAATCAACCCTTGGAGGAGCAAAAACATGAAGACTTTCGCACGATATCTCGCGGGGGCCGCAGCCCTTGCCATGACGACAGGCTACGCCGTCGCGCAGGATAAGGCACCGATCAGCTGGTGGTATGAAAACGCCTCGCCTGCCAATCAGGATTTCCTGAAATCGTTGGTCGAAAAGGCGTTCAACGACGCCAACCCCGGGGAACAGCTGACCATCGACTTCCGCGGCAGCGAGTTGGACAAGCAGTTGCGTGTTGCGATGCTGTCGGGGTCGGGCCCGGATGTGGTTTATACGCCAGGTCCAAGCTATGTGGCCTCGATGGCGCAAGCGGGGCAATTGCTGCCGCTGGATGGCTATGCCGCGTCGCTGGGGTGGAATGACCGCATTCTGCCGGTTTTCCTGGACCTGGGGAAATATGACGGCAAGCTGTATGCAGTGCCCAAGACCTATGAGACGCTGGGCCTGTTCTACAACAAGACGCTGTTTGCCGAAAAAGGCTGGACAGCGCCCAAGACAATTCCCGAACTGGAAGCCCTTGCCGCCAAGATGCTGGCCGAAGGCATGGTGCCCTTCGCCGCCGGCAACGCCGACTGGCGCCCCACCAACGAGCATTACGTCTCCATCGTTCTGAACTCGATCGCCGGCCCGGACAACATGGCCAAGGCGTTGAACGGCGAGATTCCATGGACCTCGGAGCCCTTCGTTGTGGCCATCGAGACGCTCAGCAAATGGTGGCAGGCAGGCTATTTCGGCCCCGATTACTTTTCGTTGACCGGCGAACAGGCCTTTGCGCAGATCGCCACCGGCAA
>JBBQGU010000300.1:0-4819 GCA_038323315.1 Rhodobacterales bacterium
TGGCGGCGACGATCCCCTGATCGCCGCTTAGCACGTCATTCCCTTCCAGCGTACCGGCATTCGGGCTCCCGGGGAGGACGTGCTCAGCGGCGATCAGGGCAATGACACATTGTTCGGCGGTCAGGGCACCAACAGCCTTCATGGCGGCGAGGGCTATGACACTGCCGATTATTCCGGCTTCCTTGATGATTTCGGGAATTACACTTACCGGATATTCGCTAATCTCGCCGCAGGAACCACCACCGTTTATGCCTATGATCTGATCGACCGAACCGAGTTCGTGGTCGCAACCGATACCCTCACCAATATCGAGGTCGTGATCGGCAGCAATGGCGACGACCGGATCGAGGCTCAGACCACTTTTACCCCCGGCGACTTTGGCGGCAACGCGATTTACGGCGGTGCGGGTCGCGATACCCTGTGGGGCGGTCCAGGTGTCGACGCGCTGTTCGGCGGCGACGGCGACGACACGCTGTCCGATTTTTCCGGCCAAACCGCGATACGCAGCGGCGTTGACCTGATGAATGGCGGCGATGGCAATGATTATTACACGGTCTTCTACGCTGACACTCTGATTATCGAGGCGGCCACCCAAGGTTTCGATTTTGTCGTCTCCAACGTCAGCTATACTTTGCCCACCAACATCGAAAAGCTGACCCTTGCCCCCTTCTCGCCGACCGCGCTGAACGGTATTGGCAATGCCTCGGACAATTTCTTTGAAGGCAACCTTTTCGGCAATGATCTGAACGGCCTGTCCGGCCACGACCATGCCATGGGGTTTGCGGCGAACGACACCCTGCGCGGCGGATCTGGCAACGACAGCCTCTATGGCGGCACCGACGATGACAGCCTGATCGGCGGCTCACAGAACGATGTGCTTTATGGCGAGGCCGGCAATGACATCCTGATCGGCGGGGTTGACGATGACCGGCTTTTTGGCGGCGCCCAGAACGATGTTCTGCAGGGCGGCACCGGCCGTGATACGCTGGTCGGTGGCGGCAATGCCGATATCTTCGTCTTCAACTCTGCCGCAGAAACGGTGGTCGGCAGGCAGCGCGACGTGATCAACGACTTCCGCAGTGGCGCGGACCAGATTGACCTGCAGGGGATCGCCAACGCCCAAATCTATATCAAAGCGGTCGCCTTCAACGCAGATGGCATAGCCAAGGTCCGCTATGACAAGATTATGGGTATCCTGTCGGGTGACATCGACGGCAATGGCACAGCCGATTGGCAGATCGCCGTTGGCGCAGGCACCGCACTCGTGGCCGCCGACCTGATTTTATGACGGCCGCATCCCGGCGCAACGCGCAGGCGACATGCAGACCCCATGGCGACCTCCGACCAGCATTTACAAACTGCCGCGCCCTGAATGGCCGTAACCATCCCGACCCGCAAACCCAGGCCACAAATATTCAATTTCTCAAAAATATATACTTTTCAATGGCTTAAATATATTCTCACATGTGGAAGCCCCTCACGCCGCCAGCCCCTTGGCCCCCATATCCAGAAACTTCTCCCGCCGGTCACTGATCAGCGTCGCGGGTTTCTTGCCCGACAATTCCTTCAGCATCGCCTCGATCGCCTTGCCGACCGCCTCCATCGCTTCCTTGCGGCCCCGCTGGGCCCCCCCCAAAGGCTCCTTCACGATCCGGTCGATCACGCCCAGCTTTTGCAGATCCTGCGCCGTCAACCGCAAAGCCTCGGCCGCCTCCCGCATCTTCTCGGCATCCTTCCACAGGATCGATGCGCACCCCTCCGGGCTGATCACCGAGTATATCGAATGCTCCAGCATCGCGATCCGGTTGGCCGTTGCAAAGGCCACCGCCCCGCCCGAACCACCCTCACCAATGATCACACTGATGACCGGCACGCCCAAACCCAGCGACCGCTCCGTCGCTTTCGCGATGGCTTCGGACTGCCCCCGCTCCTCGGCCCCCTTGCCCGGATAGGCGCCGGGCGTGTCCACCAGCGTGATCACCGGCAGGCGGAACTTGTCGGCCATATCCATCAACCGGATCGCCTTGCGATAGCCCTCGGGCCGCGCCATGCCAAAATTGCGCTCGATCCGGCTTTTGGTGTCGTTGCCCTTTTCGTGGCCGATCACGATCACCGGCGCATCGTTGAACCGCGCCAACCCGCCCATCACGGCATGATCATCGGCAAAGTTTCGGTCGCCCGCCAAGGGCGTGTATTCCGTGAACAGCGTCTCGATATATTCCTTGCAATGCGGCCGGTCCGGATGCCGTGCGACCTGACACCGTTGCCACGCCGTCAGCCCCTTATACAGATCTTTCAGAATCTGATCCGCCTTGCGGTCCAGTGCCGCCGCCTCGTTCGAGACGTCCATCCCGGCATTGCCCCGCGCCATCGCGCGCAGTTCTTCGGCCTTGCCCTCGATCTCGGCCAGCGGCTTTTCGAATTCCAGATACTGCATGGACGACACTCCTTGGACCTGACTTGGGGCCCTATATGGCCAAGCCACGTCCAAGATGCAACAAGCCCGCGCCAAACCCCAAAAACAGCAGCGCCCTGAAGCGGGCGCTTCAGGGCGTGCATCCTCCCCTTAACGCTGCGTCGGGCCTCCCCTCCCTTGGCAGCCGGGTATGTCGCCGAGTCGATTGACCCTGCGTCAAATTGTCCACCTTTTGCAATTCTGTGTCAATTGTTTCCTTTGGCGCGGCCAGACCGCCCATCGCTTGGGCAGTCAGAAAACTTCATCTCCCAATCACCCCCTTCCCCCCGCAAGACAAATCCGCAAAGATCGCAAAAAAGGCTCCTCATGATCCCCTCAACGATCACCGTCACCCGCGACAGCTTTGCCCTCGCCCGTACCTTTACCATCTCACGCGGCTCAAAGACCGAGGCGCAGGTCCTGACGGTCCGCATTACCCGCGACGGCATTACCGGCTGGGGCGAATGCGTGCCCTATGCCCGCTATGGCAGCACGCTGGACAGCGACACCGCCCTGATCAACGCCCTGCCCCCAGACATCACCCGCGACGATCTGCAACACGCCGTGCCGCCCGGCACCGCCCGCAATGCCGTCGACTGCGCCCTGTGGGATCTTGCGGCGAAAACCACCGGCCGCCGCGTCTGGCAACTGGCAGGCCTGCCCGAACCCGGCCCAGTCCCGGTCGCCTTCACCCTCTCCCTCGACTCACCCGACCAAATGCGTCAACAGGCCGCCGAAAACGCCCACCGCACATTGCTGAAAATAAAACTCGGCACCCCCGACGACATGCCCCGCCTCGAAGCCGTCCGCGCCGGCGCGCCCCGCGCCACCCTGATCATCGACGCCAACGAAGGCTGGACGCCCGAGGTCTATACAGACCTCGCCCCCCACCTGATCCGCCTTGGCGTGGCGATGGTCGAACAACCCTTTCCCGCAGGCAACGACGACATGCTGGCCGAGATCGCCCGGCCCCTGCCCGTCTGCGCCGACGAATCCGCCCACGATGCCGCCAGCCTTGCCGCCCTCAAACCCAAATACGACCTCGTGAACCTGAAACTGGACAAGACCGGCGGCCTGACCGAGGGCTTGAAAGCCCGGACCGAGGCGCAACGCCTCGGCCTCGGCCTGATGGTCGGCTGCATGGTCGGTTCCTCGCTCGCGATGGCCCCCGCCGTGCTGCTGGCCCAGGGCGCACGCTTTTGCGACCTTGACGGCCCTTTGCTGCTGTCTCAGGATCGTGCTACGCCGCTCGACTATGACGCTGCGGGTGTTCATCCGCCAAACGCCGCCCTGTGGGGCTGACCACCCGAAAGGCCACCCGATGCCGACCAGCAAAAAGCCCCGCAAAGGCAAAGGTGCCCGCCCCGCACCCCCCAAGAAATCCCTGACCGAAGAATTGCTGGACGACATGAGCCTTGCGATGAATTCCGGCGACCTCGACAGCTTTGACGCAACCCTGACCGCCCTGCGCCAGCAAGCCGCCCGCGACACCACCCTGAACGCCGATTTCTTCGCCCATCTGGCCGAGATGCGGGCCGAACTGGTCGGCTCCATCGCCATTGCTGCCGATGTGCAAGCCGCGCTGTGGGTGGGCGACATGAAACGCGTGCAACAGTTGGAACAGGCCGACCTGCCGCTTGACGGCGCGCCTGAGGAGGACGACGACCCCGATCTGGAGGATTACTTCGCCGCCGCCGACCTGTATGCCGATCTGGCGTTGGGCGAACCCGGCGCGGTCGACGCGCTGCTGGCCAGTGGCATCGACCTGCAAAACCTGTCCGGCGACGAAGACCGCCCCGCCCTTTTTGCCGCAGTCGAGGCTCCGGGCCGCACCGCCGAAACCATGCAACGCCTGCTGGACGCCGGAGCCGATGCGGGAGAGGTTCTGGATGATGGCAGTTCGGTCCTGTCCTGGGCGCTGATGTATGACCATTACGACACCGTCACCGCCGACAGCGAAAAGGCCCTGTTCGACCTGTTGATTGCCAAAGGGGCCGAGGCCAACGGCCATTCCGACGATTTCGGCACCAACCTGGTCGCCGCCATCATCATGGGCGGCGTGCCGCAGGTCGCGGCGCTATTGCAGGCCGGGGCCGACCTTGCCGTCACCGCACCCGACGATTTTCAACTGCCCGATCTCGCCGGGGCCACGCCCCTGATGCTGGCCGCGCCCAAGCCCGACCTCGTGCGCCTGCTGCTTGCCCACGGGGCCAGCCCGACCGAACGCGACGCGAACGGCCGCACCCCGCGTGAGGTGATCCACGACGCCGCCCTGCAGGCCCGCGCCCGCGTCAAAGACGATTGGAGCCTTGCGCATGCCGACGCCCTCGACCAATCCCTCGCCCTGATCCGTGCCGCCCTGAA
>JBBQGU010000301.1:0-4795 GCA_038323315.1 Rhodobacterales bacterium
ACACGCCCTATATCCGCGAAAACGGCCGCCTGCGCAAAGCCGGCTGGGGCGAGGCTTTGGCCGCCGCCGCCGCCGCCCTGAAGGGCCGCAAGGTGGCAGCGTTGGTTGGCGATCTGGCCCCGGTTGAGGCGATTTACAGCCTGAAAGCCCTGACCCTTGGCCTCGGTGGCCGCATCGAATGCCGTACGGATGGTGCCAAACTGCCCGCCGGCAACCGCTCGGCCTATGTCGGGACGGCGCGGATCGAAGATATCGACTCGGCCAGGATGATCCAACTGATCGGCTGCAATCCGCGTGTTGAAAGCCCGGTTCTGAACGCCCGCATCCGCAAGGCGTGGACACAGGGCGCGCAAATCGGGCTGGTGGGGCAGGCGGTCGATCTGACCTATGACTATGCGCATGCAGGCTCGGACCGTGCCGCGTTGGAGCGCTTGTCGTCGATGACGATCTCCGAGGAAACCAAGGCCAAACCCACGTTGGTTATCGTCGGCCAAGGGGCGATCAACGAGGCGGATGGCGCTGCGGTACTGGCCCATGCCATGCGGCTGGCCGAAAACAGCAACTCCAAATTGCTGATCCTGCATACGGCCGCTTCGCGGGTCGGTGCAATGGATCTTGGTGCCGTGACCGAAGGCGGTCTGACTGCGGCGGTCGATGAGGCAGAAGTGATCTATAACCTCGGCGCGGATGAGGTTGACATCGCAGCAGGTCCGTTCGTGATCTATCAGGGCAGCCATGGCGACCGGGGTGCCAACCGCGCCGACATCATCCTGCCGGGTGCCGCCTATACCGAGGAAAGCGGCATCTTCGTCAACACCGAAGGTCGCCCGCAACTGGCCTTGCGTGCCGGTTTTGCGCCGGGTGAGGCCAAGGAAAACTGGGCCATCCTGCGCGCCTTGTCCGCCGAACTGGGCATGACGCTGCCGTGGGATACCCTGACCACACTGCGTGCCAAGATGATCGCGGAGGTGCCACATCTGGGGGCCTTGGACCAAGTGCCCGAGAACGCATGGACCCCGCTTGAGGCCCGCGAGATGGGGGTCGCGACCTTCCGCAACACCATACAAAGCTTCTATCTGACCAACCCGATCGCCCGCGCCTCCATGGTGATGGGTGAATTGGCGGCTTTGGAAGCCGGCCGCGCCAAGATGAAACTGGCTGCCGAATGATGCAGACCCTCGTGCTTCTTGCCGGCCTGACAGCCGCCGCGACGGTGGTTTCGGCTTGCACGCAGCGCGCCGCCGAGCGGCCCGATCCCATCGCCATGCTGGAAGACTCCGGTTTCAAGCCGGTCTACAAGGGCATCGCCACAACCCTGCTGGACGGCAATCTGGTTCAGTTCAATGTGGCGATGACCGGGGCGCGCAACAATCAGGATGTCTCGAACTATGCCGAATGTGCGGCGGCGCAATATGCCCTGATCCGGGGCTATGGATTTGCACGGCACTTGCGGACGAATATCGCACAAAGCGGTGGCACTTGGCGCGGGGATGCAGTTTACACCGTTTCGGCGGCGCTGCCGAACGGGCTGCGCACGATTGATGCCGAAGTCACCGTGCGCAATTGCGGGTCTTTGGGAATTCCGACGGTCTGAAGTTTGGTGATGAGGGCGACGAATGGCTGATTTCTTTCAAACCGGGCTGGGAACGGCGGTTCTGATGGCGCTGCAAAGTCTGCTCGTGGTGGGCTTTGTGATGATCAGCCTGCTGTTCCTGGTCTATGGCGACCGCAAGATCTGGGCGGCCGTGCAGATGCGGCGCGGCCCGAATGTGGTGGGGCCCTGGGGCCTGCTGCAATCCGTCGCCGACGCGTTGAAATATGTGGTCAAGGAAATCGTGATCCCGGCCGGGGCTGACCGCGTGGTGTTCCTGCTGGCGCCGATGCTGTCTTTCGTGCTGGCCATCCTTGCCTGGGCGGTGATCCCGTTCAATTCCGGCTGGGTTCTGGCCGACATCAATGTCGCCATCCTGTTCGTCTTTGCCGTTTCGTCGTTGGAGGTCTATGGCGTGATCATGGGCGGCTGGGCGTCGAACTCGAAATACGACTTTCTCGGCTCGCTGCGGTCCGCAGCACAGATGATTTCCTATGAGGTGTCGCTGGGTCTGATCATCATCGGCATCATCCTGTCGACCGGCTCGATGAGCTTTTCCGCGATTGTCGAGGCGCAGCGCGGGTCGCTTGGCCTGCTGAACTGGTACTGGCTGCCGCATCTGCCGATGGTGGTGCTGTTCTTCGTCTCTGCCCTCGCCGAAACCAACCGCCCGCCGTTCGATCTGCCCGAGGCGGAATCGGAACTGGTCGCAGGCTTTATGGTCGAATACTCCTCGACCCCGTACCTTTTGTTCATGGCGGGCGAATACATCGCCATCTTCCTGATGTGCGCCTTGATGAGCCTGTTGTTCTTTGGCGGCTGGTTGTCGCCTATCCCCGGCCTGCCCGATGGCGTATTGTGGATGATCGGCAAGATGGCCTTCTTCTTTTTCATGTTCGCCATGGTGAAGGCTATCGTGCCGCGTTACCGCTATGATCAGTTGATGCGGATCGGCTGGAAGGTGTTTCTGCCGATGTCGCTGGCCTGGGTTGTGCTTGTCGCGTTCCTGGCAAAATTCGAAGTGTTCGGCGGCTTTTGGGCCCGCTGGACGATAGGGGGATAAGGTATGGGACCGGAACAGACAACCGACTATGGGCGGGCCGTCAAATACTTTCTGCTGTTCGACTTCATCAAGGGGTTCGGGCTTGGGATGAGGTATTTCTTCGCCCCCAAGGTCACGCTGAACTATCCCCACGAAAAGGGGCCGTTAAGCCCGCGTTTTCGCGGCGAACACGCGCTGCGCCGCTATGCAAACGGCGAGGAACGCTGCATCGCCTGCAAACTGTGCGAGGCGATCTGCCCGGCCCAGGCCATCACCATCGACGCCGAACCGCGCGACGACGGCAGTCGCCGCACCACGCGATATGACATCGACATGACCAAATGCATCTATTGCGGCTTTTGCCAGGAGGCCTGTCCCGTCGATGCGATCGTCGAAGGGCCGAATTTCGAGTTTGCCACCGAAACCCGCGAAGAACTGTTTTACGACAAGGCCAAGCTGCTGGACAACGGCGCGCGTTGGGAATCCGAGATTGCCCGCAACCTCGAACTGGACGCGCCCTACAGATGAGTGACGATTTCGCAGCCATGATGCAGACGACAAGCCGCAGGAACAGGATATGATCAGCACCGCATTCACGACAGTCTGCTGGCAAATGCCGATCTTGGGCAGCCGTCGGCCCGTGCAGACGGCCTTGGCAATCCCCCAACGCCGCGTCGTCCAACCCGAGGAGGCATGGGCATGACTGTCGCAGATCTGGCGTTTTACGCTTTTGCCATCGTGACCGTCGCCTCGGCGCTGATGGTCACAATGTCGCGCAACCCGGTCCATTCGGTGCTGTGGCTGATCCTGGCCTTCCTGTCCTCGGCCGGGCTGTTCGTGCTGCTGGGGGCCGAGTTCGTGGCGATGCTGCTGATCATCGTCTATGTCGGTGCGGTCGCCGTGCTGTTCCTGTTCGTCGTCATGATGCTGGACATCGACTTTGCCAAGTTGAAGGGTGAGATGGCGAAATACATGCCCCTTGGGTTGCTGGTCGGGGTCGTCGTGTTGATGCAACTGGCTTTGGGGGTCGGTGCCTGGGTATCATCGGACGGCGCGGCCAACCTGCGCGGGGCGGTGACGCCCGACGCGGCACAGGTCGAAAACACCCGCGCCTTGGGGATGCTGATTTATGACAAATACCTGCTGCTGTTTCAACTGTCTGGCCTGATCCTGCTGACCGCCATGATCGGCGCCATCGTCCTGACCCTGCGCCACCGCCGCGATATCAAGCGTCAGAACGTGTTGCACCAGATGTGGCGCGACCCGGAAAAGGCGATGGAACTGGTCGACGTGAAACCGGGGCAGGGGCTTTGAACTGACCAAGTTGTGCTGAGGTTCAGGCTGCTGAACAAAACGGGCCAAGACCCGGAGGGACGTAAGATGATCGGACTGGAACATTACCTGATTGTGGCGGCAGCATTGTTCGTCATCGGGATCTTTGGCATCTTTCTGAATCGCAAGAATGTCATCGTCATCCTGATGTCGATCGAGGTGATGCTGTTGGCGGTCAATATCAACTTCGTCGCGTTTTCGTCGATGTCGGGCGATTTGGTGGGGCAGGTGTTCACCATGTTCATCCTGACCGTGGCGGCGGCCGAGGCGGCGATTGGACTGGCGATCCTGGTGGTGTTCTTCCGCACGCGCGGCACCATCGAAGTCGAAGACGCCAATGTGATGAAGGGCTGACCCATGGTAACGATCATTCTGCTGGCACCACTGGTCGGGGCGCTGATCTGCGGGTTCTTCTGGACCCTTTTGGGCGAAAAGGTCGGCCAGATCATCGCCACCGGGCTGTTGTTTCTGGCGGCGATCCTCAGCTGGTATGTGTTCCTGACCTTTGACGGACCGACCCAGCACATCACCTTGATGCGCTGGATCGAAAGTGGGGCCTTGACCACGGATTGGGGAATCAGGCTGGACCGATTGACGGCGATCATGCTGGTGGTGGTGACCACCGTCTCGGCGCTCGTTCACCTCTACAGTTTTGGCTATATGGCACATGACGAAAACTGGGGGCCGGAGGAGCCGTACCGCGCGCGGTTCTTTGCCTATCTGTCGTTCTTTACCTTTGCCATGCTGATGCTGGTGACCGCAGACAATCTGGTGCAGATGTTCTTTGGGTGGGAGGGTGTCGGCGTCGCGTCCTATCTGCTGATCGGGTT
>JBBQGU010000302.1:0-4779 GCA_038323315.1 Rhodobacterales bacterium
TTGGGTTGGCGGCAGGTCTTTTGATTGTACCTTTTTTAAGTTTGGATCAGGCCCGGCAGGACCATCCTGAGGCGATGAGTGAAGTTGCTGCTTTTCCGCCAAACCGGTTCTCTGAGGAAAAGACTGACATTGTTGGCAAAGCCGGCCTAAACGTGGGCGCGGCTGGTGTCATACCCCTTTCCGTAGTGCCAGGCATGCGCATGACACCGCAAGTTCCGATTGCCCTTGATCCTGGCACGGATACGAACGCGGCGCAGGAAAGTTTGCCAGCACCGGATGTTCAGTTTCGTGGGCCCAGCCAGATCGTGAACGATCTTATCGCGAAAGAACAAACTGCCCTGACGATCAGGGCCGCCGATCCTGCCATTGACGCGGGGAAACCCATGTCCGAGCGGCCGCAGGTGCCGCAGGTGCCGCAGGACCTGGCGGACCGCTCGCCGACTGCTCAAACTCCACCGGGCAGGGTACTGGCCGCTGTTCAGGCTGCACCGCAGAACTTTCCTGACGGACCTTCCGACCGTGCCACCATGCCGACAGTGCAGCCTCCGTTTTCTGCACCGAGGATACAGATCGGCGCAGGTCTGGCGTCTTTATCCCCCCCTGAGGCCGATCAGCCGCCGATCTTGCCCGGGCTGTCGCCAATTGCTGCCGCCGACAGCTACCGGGTCAATCTGCATGTGACGCAGCGCAATTCGGGCCAGAAAGTCGTGGCTCAGCTGCGCGATCTTGGCTTGATGAATACCACTGCGGTTGTCAACGACTTCGCCATGGGTCAGACGACAGTGGCGTATTACCACGCGCGCGATGCCGCCACTGCCCAGCTTATGGCAACGCTTTTGAACGGTGAAGCCATGGATATGAGTGGTGTCTATCCGCCCCCCAAGGACGGCACAGTGGATATCTACCTCAAGGATTGACCGGAGCGACGACGAGGTTGACCACGATTTCACCGGGGCCGGACTGCAGGTCCTCGGACAATTCGGGCACTGTCGCTAAATAGCCGGGCAGGAAAGCTGCAACATCTTTGGCAAGGCTTGCGTCTTGACGAAAGCGGTACTGAACCCCGCTGGCTTGGCCAGGCACCAGGGTCGACGAAATGCTGAAGACCAACCCGCTGGATTGTGCGAAAGTCGTCAGATTGGCGGCAAGTTCGGCCGCGCGCGGATCGGTTGAATTTACGACGATCTTGACAAGTCCCTTGGGCTCGCGGTCTTTGGTTGCTGCAATCGGGTGCTGCCACGGACTTGCGAAGTAGCGAGGGCCGCGAGGATCGACAGTGGCCACGCGCCACAGCCCACCATCGATCGACACCGGAACCGAGATGGCGGACCCCGACGTCTCGTACTGGACGAACGTTGCGTCGACCCCGACCACCTGCACGGAAAATATCGAGCCGATAGGGTCAGGTCCGGCAGTCCAGACCAGATCGGCGGCAAAACCTGAGCCCTTTGGTAAAACAAGCGCCGGTGATGGAAAGGGGGCTGCAAATTCGCTGACGTCTGCAGGTTTCAAGCCGTTCAAGGCCGTAGCGGCCGCAGGGATCGAGGCGCTGACGCGGCCTAGCCAATACGACGCCAGATTGGAGTTGACGGGAACGCCACTGCCGTCACGGTACATCAGCCCGAGGTTGAACGCAGCGCGCTGGTTGCCCGCCAACGCGGAACGCGCATACCAGATGGCCGCCGCCTGGGTGTCGCGGTCGACGCCCGTTCCTGCTTCCAGCATCACTGCGACGTTGAATTCAGCATCGGCAAGACCAAGCTGCGCGGCTTTCAGATAGTAGTCGAATGCGACCGCTTGATCGCGCGGCATCCCGAGGCCAAGGTCATAAAGCAGGCCCAACTGCAGCAAGGCATCCGCCGATCCCTTGCCAGCCTCTTGCTTCCAGAGGATTGCCGCCGTCGTATACTCCTTGGCGGCAAATGCTGCGACACCGTCGGAAAACTGCTCTGCGCGCGCCGGACATGCGAGTGACAAGGTTATCAAAAGAGCAGCGACCGCCAAGCGATGGCTATCTTCAGGTGATCGAAACCGACCGATTTTCTGCGTTGGGCGCGTCATTTCCGGTGTTGACCTCCAACTCGCTGTAGCCGTGTCCGGGGACCTGTAAACGCTCAACGGGAATCCCCCGGTCGTCCAAGGCAAAAGCGACGGATTGTATAAGTGGTATCACGCTGGTCAGCATGAATTTGATCAGGGACTTCCTCTTGTTTGGTCTCCGAACAAAGGCCAGAATCGTCGTTCTTTTCGCTGCTTGTTCAACGGACCAGGCGGGTAGAAAGTTTCAGAGAAATAAATATATTTCTGCTGGATGCTGCATTGCACAGCAGACGTCAGATCGTAGCGTCCGTCACTGTCCGATTTTCGGGGGGTGGCTCACCCCGCGGGCCTTGCATGAGGTCGCTGGCGGATCGGGATAGCCGTTCCACCACAGGTTGCGCTGGGCCCAGACGTGCCTGATCCGATCCGAGCTGGGTCGATGTTTGGATAATGTGGCAGCACAAAGATAGACCGCCAGACGCAGGATCACACCAATCCGTATGGCCCAGACGGCCGGAGCCCTGTGCAAACGGGGCAGATGTTCCCGAACATAGCGGATACGGGCGGCCAACAGTTGAATTTCGCGGGGCGTTAGCCGCTGCGAGGCACCCTCCTCATGCACGATCATCGCTCGGGGGGTGATGGCTGGACGCCCGCCCAACCTGGCCGCGCGCAGACTGAGATCGACGTCTTCGCCGTACATGAAATAAGCCGGGTCAAAGCCGCCAAGCCGCCTCCAGTCTTGCCGACGGATCAGAAGGAAGCAGCCGATAACGATGTCGACATGCCGCATCTCGTCGCGGTCCCAACCGGGCATCGCTTCGCCATTGCAGAAAGGTGAATTGGGCCAGATCGTACTTAACCCTGCAGCCACCGCGATCACCGACCAGAGGGTCGGTCGGCACCCGCAAGAGCGGGGATTCGTTCTGCCATCGGCGCCAACCACACGCCCGCCCCAGATCATGGCATGGGGCCAAAGATCGGCAAAATCCGTGATCTCTGCAAAAGCGCCGGGCAATGCCACCGCGTCGGGGTTCAAAAGGAGAAGGTACCGGCCCCGTGCCACTGCGCCCGCCAGATTGTTAGCCTGCGCAAAGCCCAGATTGGTCTCTTGCGCCATCAGGTGGACCTGCGGCAAAGTTCGGGCGATGGCAGCCGCACTTCCGTCCGTCGAGGCGTTGTCCACCACAATCACCTCAAGACTGGGCCCGTGCTGGTCCAAGGCCGACTGAATCGCGCGCAAGGTCAGTGCACAGGTCTGATAGCTGATGATGATCACGCTCAAGGTGGGCGTGCTTGCTCCATCATCATCGGTCACGTCCCCGCAGCCTCTTTATCACTGATGATGCGGGCGGTCTGATTGCGGGTAAGACCTGGGGCCTTGCGCTGCCCGGTGATCAGCGTCGGAACATCCGTCATGATCGCGAACGGTGGCACCTTCCGGGTGACCACCGCACCCGCCCCGATCGCGGCGCCGTTTTTGATCGGGCGGCCAGCAATGGCTCTGCCCGCGATCCAGGCATCGGACCTTGTGACAGTATCCCCGGCAGGGATGGATTGCGCATGGATCGGTTGATCACGGTCAAGGCGACAGTTCGTTGTCGGGCTGATCCCGCAGGCGGGCCAGATGGTCATGTCACTGTGCGCCGGACCTTCTGTCCGACACACCGGGGCAGGAGGATCTGGCGGATATGCGGTTGTGCTTGTGACGTGGGCCAAGGCCACCCTCGTATATCTGGCTGAATGATGTGCCAGCAAGACTGGCCAAAGAGGCCAAGGTCAAGCACTGCGAGCATGTGATGACCCAAGACCGGGGATATTTCACGCAGCCTACCGTCAGTTAGGCCCGACTCTGAGGACTCAATTGCTTTGCATGACACCGGAAAATCGTTAATGATTATTTTGTTGGTGTTTTTTCTTGGGGCAGATTTCCCATGAGTGTATCAAAACAGCGTGCATTGCAACCTGCTCGCATAGGTGCCTCCGATCCGGCACATCAGGTTGCATCCTCTTCCGGGCTTCGGCTGCTGATCGTCGATCTGAACAACTTTGCCAGTTTTCCCACTCTTGCCATCGGGCTGCTGGTGGCATCCTTGCGCGCGCGCGGGCACCGGGTTGATGTGATGTGCCCACTGGCCCATGATGTGCCTGCCACGCAACGCGAGCGGCAAGAGACATGGATCGATCATACCAAGCGACGGATACATCTGTCGGACTGGCCGCCATTTCTTGAGGTGCGCGACGTGTTGCGACGGCTGGAAACGACGCGGGTCGAACGCGCGCATCCCACTGTATTGCGTGAGATCGGCAAGGTTCTGGCCGATCCACCGGATGCCATCCTGATCTCGGCCTATCTGCAACATTTCAACAGCGTTGCCGCAATTGCCAGATTGGCACAAGCTCGGGGCGTGCCCGTTGTGCTGGGTGGTCCGATGTTCAACCTGCCCGAAGTGGCCGATGAGTGGCGCCAGATCGCTGGGGTCTCGGCGGTGGTCGGCGCCGAGGTGGACCGTGATCTGCCAGATCTGATCGAGGCCTTGTGCCGAAAGACCGACGCGCTGGCCTTTCCGGGTGTGGTGCTGCCTGACGGGCGCCGGTCCGTTGCGGCTGCGCCCTTGCGCCGGTTGGACGAAACCCCGGTCCCCGACTTTACCGATTTCCCTTGGGACCGCTATCCGGGCCGGATCGTGCCGATGATGACCGGCCGCGGGTGCCAATGGGACAAATGCCTGTTTTGTT
>JBBQGU010000303.1:0-4744 GCA_038323315.1 Rhodobacterales bacterium
AACTCGGAGTGGAATATTCTGGCCCCTGTTTCGTGGTTCGAAAGTGCTTGAAAACACGTCATAATCCCTTCCGCAACCTTCCGGTGTATTCGTCACCGTCTTGATCGAGGCGCGGAATGTGTCAACGACTTTGAGGACGAATCGTCAAGCTACCCGATCCAATGGGTCACTCTGCCGCCCTGATTGCGGCATGGACCTAGTGATGCATCGCTTTCCATTCAGGTGAAATTGCAAAAGGGCCGTTTTCGATCAGGGTATGGGTGGCGACGATCTTAACGCATTGGTCCTGCTTACCTTGCAGGAAGCATCGCTGTATGGCGACAGGACTTAAGAGGCGGTTGATATATGGTGCGGGCGGCGGGAGTCGAACCCGCACGAGCTTGGCTCTAGCGATTTTAAGTCGCTTGTGTCTACCGTTCCACCACGCCCGCAAAGACGTGCGTTGGGTCTAATTCAGGCCCAGAGTTCTGCTTATCGCGTTAACGCTATGAAAACAATGTATTTCTCAGGCCAGAAGGCAGGCTTTTAGTCTCCTGTGTCTACCATTTCACCACGCGGGCGCGGGGTTCGGGCAACATAGCGCAGGCAGCGGCACTGGCAAGATGTGCTGCGCTGCGGCAATTGACAGTCGGGGGCCAAGCGCCCCATAACGACGCGCGCAGCAAGGCAGGGGTCAGGCCATGAAAAAGGTGTATCCGTCCGCTCAGGCGGCTTTGGATGGGGTTTTGTTCGATGGCATGACCATCGCGGCCGGCGGTTTCGGTCTGTGCGGCATCCCGGAACTGCTGATCGCCGGCATCCGCGACGCAGGCACCCGGGACCTGACCATCGCCAGCAACAATGCCGGGGTAGACAATTTCGGCCTTGGCATCCTGCTTGCCACCCGTCAGGTCAAGAAGATGATCGCCTCCTATGTCGGCGAAAACGCTGAATTCATGCGGCAGTATCTGTCGGGCGAGCTGGAACTGGAGTTCAACCCCCAAGGCACCCTCGCAGAACGCCTGCGCGCCGGTGGTGCTGGCATCCCCGGCTTTTACACCCGTACCGGCGTGGGCACCGTGATCGCCGAGGGCAAAGAGCACAAAGACTTCGATGGCAAGACCTATATCCTGGAACGCGGCATCGTGTCCGACCTTGCCATCGTCAAGGCCTGGCGTGCCGACCCCTCGGGCAATCTCGAATTCCGCAAGACCTCGCGCAACTTCAACCCGCCTGCCGCCACCTCGGGCAAGATCTGCGTCGCAGAGGTCGAAGAAATCGTGCCAATGGGCGCGCTTGACCCCGACAAGATCCACCTGCCGGGCATTTATGTTCACCGCCTGATTGCGGGCACCCATGAAAAGCGCATCGAAAACCGCACCACGCGGCCCCGGGCGGCCTGAAATGCCCTCGCCTTACGAAGGTCTGCCGCCCTTTGCTTTTTGGAAAAGCGCCGTACAAGACCGTGCCGCTCTGGACCCCGGCGCGCTGTACACGCCCCGATTCCCCGTCACCCGCAACATGCGCATCGTCACGGCGGGCAGCTGCTTTGCCCAGCATATCGGCCGGGAACTGCGCCAATCCGGCTTTCGCGTCACCGATGCCGAACCCCTGCCCGCCGTCATTCCCGACGCGCTGGCCCATGACCACGGCTATCGCCTGTATTCCGCCCGCTACGGCAATATCTATACCACCGCCCAACTGCTGCAACTGTATGACGAGGCCTGTGGCCGCCTGAGCCCTGCCGACCCGGTCTGGCAAAAGAACACCCGATTCTATGACGCCCAACGCCCCGGCCTGGACCCCGGCGGCCTTGCCACGGCCGCAGACGTCCTTGAACACCGCGCCCACCACCTGGCCCGCGTCAAAGACGCCTTCGACTCTGCCGACCTGTTCGTCTTCACCTTCGGTCTGACCGAGGCGTGGATCCACAAGGCCACCGGCACCGTCTTCCCCACCGCCCCCGGCACCATCGCGGGCAGTTTCGACCCTGACCTGTATGCCTTCAAGAACTACGACATGGTCGAGGTTCTGAACGCCTTCACCACCTTCATGAAACGCCTGCGCAAGGCCAACCGCAAGGTCCGCTTCCTGATCACCGTGTCGCCCGTGCCCCTGACCGCCACCGCCAGCGGCCAGCATGTCGAGGTGGCAACGGCCTATTCCAAAGCCGTCCTGCGCGCTGTCTGCGGCAAGCTTCATGCCGACGATGACGGCGTCGATTATTTCCCCTCCTACGAACTGATCACCTCGACCAACAACCGTGGCGTCTATTTCGAGCCGAACAAACGCAGCGTCTCGGCCGCCGGTATCGCGCAGGCGATGAAAATGTTTCACGGTGCCCACACCCTCACCCCCCGTGTGACCACAACGGGCCACGACCATGACCCGCGCTGCGACGACGCCATGCTGGAAGGGTTCGCCAGATGAAGCGCCTGCTGTTTCTTGGCAACTCCCATCTGGTCGCGGTCCAGGCGGCATGGCAGGCGGCACAACCCAAAGGTTACGAAGCGGAATTTTTCGGCGCGCCCCAGCGCGATTGGGCACGTATGGCACTGTTGCCGGGCAACCTGTTTGGCCTGACGGTTGACGGCGCCACCAAACGGCAACGCGAGATGACGGAAAAGGCCAATGGCAAGCCCGCCGTCTCGCTCGATCATCGCGATATCCTTGTGATTGTCGGCAGCTTTCCCGCCGCCGACCCCCTCGCAATCCTGCTGGCCGACTGCGATGTGACAGGTCTGCGCGAAACCGGTGCCGCCACGCTATTGTCCGATACGCTGTTCGCCAAAGCCTGCCAAAGTCTGGCCGAGGCACAGTTGCCCCCATCGGGCTGGCAAAACCGCGATGAAACCGTGCTGATGCTGCCCCGCCCTGCGCCGGCTGAGACCTGCCTTGGCAGCACCTTTCCGGGTTACCGCGCTTGGCACAGACTTGCCGCTGCGCCGGGCGGTGTGTCCGCCGCCTTTGGGCGGTTCGACGACGGGTTGAAAGCCGTCATGGCCGAATGTAACCTGGTCTACATTCCGCAACCCGCCAGAACCCGCACCGCCATTGGCCTGACCGCAGGACATCTGCTCGCCCCCGGCGGCGGCATCAAGGCAGGTGAAGACAAGAAACGCGGCGACCACGCCCATATGAACATCAGCTATGGTGCGGCCTGTATCGCAGAACTGCTCACAGCCTTGCAAGAAAGCTAAAGGAACAACCATGCCCTGGGACCGCAATCAAATGGCCAAGCGCGCCGGACTGGAACTGCAAGATGGCTGGTACGTCAATCTTGGCATCGGCATTCCGACGCTGGTCGCCAATCATATCCCTGCTGGGATCGAGGTGACGCTGCAATCCGAAAACGGCATGCTGGGGATGGGACCATTCCCCTTTGACGGCGACGAGGACCCCGACCTGATCAACGCCGGCAAACAGACCATCACCGAACTGCCGCAAACCGCCTATTTCGACAGCGCCCAATCCTTTGCCATGATCCGCGGCGGCAAGATCGCCATGGCCATCCTTGGCGCGATGGAGGTGGCCGAAAACGGCGATCTGGCCAACTGGATGATCCCCGGCAAGCTGGTCAAAGGCATGGGCGGTGCGATGGACCTGGTCGCAGGCGTGGGCCGCGTGGTCGTGGTGATGGACCACACCTCAAAACACGGCGAGTCCAAGGTGCTGAAGGCTTGCACCTTGCCCCTGACCGGCCAGGGCGTCGTCAACCGGATCATCACCAACCTTGGCGTGCTGGACGTGGTCCCTGGTGGCCTGCGCATCGTCGAATGCGCCGAGGGTGTGACCGAGGCCGAGCTTCGTGCCGCCACCGAGGCCACACTGGTCCCCTGACCTGTTCATTTCGGCACGGGTGGGCTTGTGGCGCGATGCTTGGGTAGGAACGCCCCAGCGGCTGCAACCTAATTGCTGGCCGAGATGATCCGGAACACACAAGGATCGCTGACCAGTTCCGGCGGCGACATGCACAGCCCCTGCGCCACGGTCCAGGCGGCCAGCACCTTGGGCACATAATCGCGCGTCTCGGAATAGGGCGGCACGCCGTTGTTGGCGGCCACCGCACCTTCCCCGGCATTATAGGCGGCCAGAACCAGCACAGGATCGCGGTTGAACATGCTCATCAGCAGGTTCAGATAGGCGACGCCGCCCTTTATGTTCTGCGCGGGGTCGGTGATGTCGATCACCCCGAATCGTTCCGCCGTTGCGGGGATCAGCTGCATCAGCCCGGTCGCCCCTGCCGAACTGACGGCCTCGGGGTTGCCCATCGATTCGATCCCCATCACCGCCAGCGCAAAAGCAGGCGAGACATTGGTGCCGATTGTGGCAATCAAGATCTCGGTGCCATATTTCTCGGCCAGATTCTGCATCGATTGCAGGCGCGGTGCGGTGACGCTGCTGCCGCCAGGCCCTTGGTTCAGCGCCGCCAAAGCCAGGGGGAACCGCCCGTCCGACGCCTCTCGCGCGACCGGCACCGTGTTCCAGTACCAATCATATCGCCCGCCCGCAGGCTGAACCGGGGCCAACGCGGCGGCGTCGGGCTGCGGTGTGCCAGCTTGCGGGTCACTGGGCTGCGGATAGGGGTTGACCTTGGGGGCGGCAGCCAGCAACGCCGCCTGCTCGACCGGATCAATTTGAACCCTGATGCGTTTGCCGGGCTGGATATCGTCGACGGACATCCTGTGAAATGTGAAATCACGCGGGTTCGCAGCACTCTGCGCCCAACCCATGACCGGTATCACCACCAGAACGGCGGCCAACC
>JBBQGU010000304.1:0-4732 GCA_038323315.1 Rhodobacterales bacterium
AAGACCGCGGCCCTCCGAAACACATATCGTGCGATCATGTATATTCAGATCGCGTCAGGCTGTATTTGGCCATCTTTTCATTCAGCGTGCGGCGTGGCAGGCACAATTCATCCATCACCGCGACGATGGAGCCTTTGTGGCGGCGCATGGTGTTTTCGATCAACATCCGCTCGAATGCCTCGACATAGTCTTTCAGGGGCTTGCCTTCGGTCGTCAGGGTTGGCCCTGCCGCCTCGTTATCGGCCATCAGCAGGGACGCAATGGACCCGGAGCCGCGGCGGTTTTGCAAGACCGCGCGTTCGGCGATGTTGACCAGTTGGCGGACATTGCCGGGCCAGGGCGCTTGCAGCAGTTGAGCGGCCTCTTGCGCGGTGACTTGGGGGGCGTCGCAGCCGTATTCTTCGGCGAACAGTTCGGACATGCGGTTGAACAGGGTCAGGATATCCTCGCCGCGTGATCGCAGCGGGGGCAGGACGATAGTCATGGCACCGAGGCGGTAATACAGGTCGGGGCGCAGCGCGTCCTCGACCGTCTTGTCCGGGGCGTGGTCATTGCAGATCGCGATGATGCGGGTTTCGGGTGGGGTGCCCTGATCGTTGATCACCGTCAACAGGCGAGCCTGAAGGCCGCCGCTGAGGGCCTCGATATCCTCCAGGCAGATCGTGCCGCCACGGGCCTCTTCGACCAGCGGAATCGCGCCGTCTTCGCCGGGGCCGAAAATGCGGGCGGCCAACTGATCCTCGGACCAGGCGGCGCAGGAGATCGAGACGAACCTTTTGCCCGCCCGCGAGCCGACGGCGTGCAGCGCATGGGCAACCAGAGTCTTGCCGGTGCCGGTTTCGCCGTCGATCAGGACATGGCTGTCGGCTTGTCCGAGGTCGAGGATATCTTCGCGCAGGCGTTCCATCACAGGGCTGGTGCCGATCAGCTTTTTCATCAACACCGTGCCATCCGACAACTCCTTGCGCAGGGCGCGGTTGTCCAGCGTCATCCGGCGGGCTTGGGTGGCTTTTTTGGCAAGTTCGGTCATACGGTCGGGGTTGAAGGGTTTTTCCAGGAAGTCATAGGCCCCGACCCGCATCGCCTCGACCGCCATCGGCACGTCGCCATGGCCGGTGATCAGGATCACGGGCAGACCGGAATCCATTCCCATCAGGCGTTTCAGAAAGGCCATGCCGTCCATGCCCGGCATCTTGATGTCGCTGACCACCACGCCCGGAAATTCCGGGCCAATGGATTTCAACGCCTCCTCGGCCGATGGGTAAGTTTCTGTGTCGAACCCCGACAAGGCAAGCCACTGGCTGATCGATTGCCGCATATCGGCTTCGTCATCGACGATCGCCACTTTCATTGCCCGCGCCATAAAAACCTCATTCCGCTGCTTTAACGTCTTCGCCGAGTATCGGCAGTTGCATTTCAAATACCGCGCCACCCTGATCGGAATTGCGCGCGGTGAGCCTGCCACCCAGATCGGTGACAATTCCCGAGGAAATCGCCAGGCCCAGCCCGACACCCTCACCCGGGGTCTTGGTGGTGTAAAAGGGTTCGAAAAGGTTATCCAGATTGGTTATTCCGTGGCCATTGTCGCGCACGGTAAGGGTTGCGGTTTCACCGGTGGACAATATCAGGTCGATCTGCGGCTGCGCCGAGTCTTTTGTGGCATCCAGTGCATTGCGGAGCAAATTGATCAATACTTGTTCCAGTCGCAACCGGTCCGCCATTACCATCACCGGCTGACGCGGCAGAGCACGGGTTATCTTTACAACCCGCAGCTTCAATTGTGGTTCCATCATTGCCAGCGCCGAGGAGAGGCAGTTGCGCAGATCAACCGGCTCGAATGCCTCGCCGCCCTTGCGGGCATAGCTTTTCAGTTGCCGGGTGATGGCGCCCATGCGGTCGATCAGGTCGTCGATGCGTTGGAACGACGACAGCGCCTCTTCGGGCCGTTTGCGCTGCAACAGCAGGCGGGCGCCGGCGAGGTAGGTTTTCATCGCGGCGAGGGGTTGGTTCAACTCGTGGCTGACCGCCGCCGACATCTCACCCAGGGCGGCCAGTTTAGACGATTGGGCCAGAGTCAATTCGGCCACGGCAAGGCTTTTCTGAACCTTTTCCCGCTCGGCGATCTCGCGCTGCAATCTGGCGTTCAATTCGCGCAGTTCGGCGGATTCGCGGCGGAACGACAGGGTTTGTGACCAGGCCCGGCGCGACAGGGCATAGAAGGTCAACGCCATCAGGATGGCAAAGCCCATGATTTCAAGCGCCAAAATCCCATTCACCCGCTCGCGCACCGAATCGTAGGCGGTGAAGGTCACCATCCGCCAGCCCCGGAACGGCACCCGCGCGTCGGTTCTGAGAAAGGCGATGCCCTTCAGATAGGCGTCCGGTCTGTTCCGGGTCCAGTCGGCGGTGACGTTCAAGGCCTGCGTCAGCGCCCTGTCCAGCGAGGACGGGTCCTGCGGGCTGGAAATCGCCTCGTCCATCGGATAACCGCGCCAGCGTGGTTCGGTCGACAAGATCACCGAACCTTCGGAATCGGTTACCAGCACCACATCCTGCAACCCGGCCCAGGCCCGTTCGTATTTCATCAGATCGACCGAGACGGCGATGACCCCCAGCAGTCGACCTTCGGACATGATGGCCTGACTGTAGGTAAACTCGTACCCGCCACCGGGTTTGACCGAGGACGAGAACACCGTATCCATCGACCGCTGCGCATCCATGAAAAAGCTTGCGGCACGGTAATTGGTGCCCAGAAGGTTGCGGTTGGTTGCCCCCACAGTGCGCCCGGAATTGTCGACCAGCAGGATCGAGGCGACACCGATATCGGCCTGCACCTGCACCAGTCGCGCCGTGGTGCGCGAAAAATCACCCTTCGACAGCGATTCCGAAATGGCCGGGTCGCGCGACAACAGCAGTGGCACCACCGAAGTGCGTTGCAATTCGGAAATCATGTTGCCGGAATACAGCGCAAGCCGCAGTTCGGCCCGGTTGCGTGTGGTTTCGGTAAACCGATCCGTCAGAAAGCTGTTGGTCACCAGCACGACGGCTATCGCCACAACCACCAACCCCGCCACCGCCAGTTTGACCCAAGGGGAGGTGCGTTGCATGCGGTCCGGTTTGGGGCGGGGTACGGCTTCCATGGGCAAAGTTTACGAGCCCCGGCACATCACCTCAAGCAGGCGCGGCTCAGGCCAGCGCCATCCCGCCCATCAGGCTGACAAACAGCATTGCGCCATCCGACCCGCCTAGCACCGGGTCGATCACCCGTTCGGGATGCGGCATCATCCCCAGCACGCGCCGGTTGGGCGACAGGACGCCTGCGATATCGGCAATCGCGCCGTTGGGATTGGCGCAATAAGTGAAGGCGATCAGATCCTCGGACTGCAGGCGCTTCAGCCCCTCGGCGTCCAGCGTATAGTTGCCGTCGTGATGGGCGACCGGCACCGCAATCTCCTGCCCCCGTCCATAGCCGCAGGTATAGGCGGACCCGGTGGTTTCGACCCGCAGATGCACGGTTTTGCAGATGAATTTCAGCCCGGCATTTCGCATCAGGGCACCGGGCAGCAACCCCATCTCGGTCAGCACCTGAAAGCCGTTGCAGATGCCCAGCACATAGCCGCCGCGCGCCGCATGGGTCTTGACCGCCGCCGCAATGGGCGAGTGCGCCGCAATGGCCCCGCAGCGCAGATAGTCGCCAAAGC
The DNA here is from genome assembly GCA_038323315.1 of Rhodobacterales bacterium. Classification (GTDB taxonomy): domain Bacteria; phylum Pseudomonadota; class Alphaproteobacteria; order Rhodobacterales; family Rhodobacteraceae; genus Stagnihabitans. Next base: position 3,702 of record JBBQGU010000304.1, read on the forward strand.
TGAAGCCGCCCGGCAGACCGACCACATCCACGCCATGCGGCAGATCGCGGTCCTTGTGCCAGACCCGCACGACATCGTACCCCGCCTTGTCAAAGGCCACCGCAAGATCGCGGTCGCAGTTGGAGCCGGGGAATGTGACGACAGCGGCCTTCATGGCGATCCTTTCAGCGGATAGCTGCACTTACTGCAACGCCGGCATTGATGCCACCCTGATTGCTGTCGCGGGGCCCTCGGGCGTTCAAGATTTTTCGCAGAAAAATCGTCGGGATCAGCCGATCAGACGTGGAAACTCGATGGCCGGGCAACGGTCCATCACGACATTAACCCCCGCGGCCCTGGCCTTGGCGGCAGCGGCCTCGTTTACGACACCCAACTGCATCCAGATCGTACGCAACCCCGGCAGCGCAGCCAAAGCCTCATCAACCAGCAGTTCCACCGCGTCAGGAGCACGGAAGATGTCCAGCATATCAACCTGTTCGGTGATGTTGGTCAGGCTGGCCCGCACCGTCTCGCCCCAGTCCGTCAACAGACCCGCATGACCGGGATTGACCGGAATGACCCGGTAACCCCGCCGCGCGAGATAGGCCGCCACGCCATGGCTCGGACGTGCAGGGTTGGCCGACCAACCGACCAAAACGATCACTTTGGTCTGGGTCAGAATGGCGCGGATCATGTCATCGGTCGGGTTCATGATGGCAACCTTGGCAAAACCAGTGCAATCGTGCAAGTCCCCGAAAAAAAGCGCCCGTACGCAACCGCACGGGCGCAGGATGGAACGAGGGACAGTGCAAGTGAAGGCGGCGTTCCGGGCCGGCCTTCCCCCTGAACATGGGGATAACGGCCTGCAATTCCAGACCATCCCGCTTCACATCACCGTGTCGCCGCCGCGTACAGCCCCACCGCCGCCGCGTTCGACACGTTCAGCGACCCAAACGCCCCCTGAAACGGGATTTTCGCCACGACATCACAGGTTTCGCGGGTCTTTTCGCGCAAGCCTGGCCCCTCGGCCCCCAGCACCAACGCCACAGCCC
>JBBQGU010000305.1:0-4721 GCA_038323315.1 Rhodobacterales bacterium
CAGCGTGACCAATTCGGCGGGGAACTCGTTCAAACGGCGGGGATCGTCTGATGGGGGCGCCACCATGTGCAACGGCTGCATGCCCAGTACGCCGATGAAGGTCTGCATCGTGTTGTAAGTGAACATGCCGCCGCAGCTGCCAATGCCGGGGCAGGCGTGAAAGGCGATGTGCTCGCGGTATTCGGGGTCCGGATGGCCCGCGACCTGAAAGGCGCTGACGATGTCGAGCTTTTCGTTCGTCTTGGGGTCGGTGCCCGGATGAATCGGACCATCCGACATGATGATGCTTGGCAAATTGTGCTCCAGCAGGGCGGCGAGGGCACCGACCGGCGGTTTGTCACAAGCCACCACGGCGATCGTGCCGGCAAGCCCCGTGGCGCTCAGATGTTCGGACAAAGAGCTTTGGGTAACTTCGCGCCCGATCAGGGAATAGCGCATCTCGGGCGTGCCGTTGCGGATGCCGTCCGAGGTTGCAATCGTGTATTCGGGCTGCACGAGGCGAAACCTGAGTTGCCCCGGACCGGTGCCGATGCGACCCTTGAGGGCCAGGTGAATCGCTTCGACCTTGGCCATGACACCTAGATAGCACTGGCTGTCGCCTTTGGTACCAACCACCCCGACAGAAGGCTCGTGGATCAACGCCGGGTCGGTGCCGATCTCGCGCGCGAGGCCGATGGTCTGGGTCGAACGGCCAGGATGGCGGTCGATCAGAACAATGTTTGGGTTGGTCATGGCGGTCTCTTTTCTATTGCTTGACCGCGATGGCACGGCCCGTCTCTGCCACCTAAAACGCCAGAACCGCGAAAGTAAATAGTGCTGGGCGATTTGCCAAACGACCGCGCCACAAGGTGGGTCTTCGTTCGCGTCACGCCGGCCACGCCCGGCGTCAAAGCCCGACGGTTACTGACTTCGACCATCTCTCGGAATGAGCAGACTTGTAAATGCGGTCAAAAATTGTCGACGCGACCGGAGCCTTGCGCGAAGCGCTTGAATTTGTCAGACATATGACATTGATACGAGAATCAACCGTTCCCGGATCAAATGCCAGTGCACATTGCGCGACGATCTTTGTGCATGCGGCGCCACCCAACGAAAAAACGTCAGCACGGAGGAACCAATGAAACAATTCTTCAAGATTGCCGGGGCAATCGCAACAGCGACACTGTTGTCGAGCGCTCCGCTGATGGCCGAAACCACTGTCTACAGTGCTGGCGACAGCACCAGCGGCACTTACATGGACTATATGAAGACGGTCTATGCACGGGCCGGAAACCCCGAAATCGTCATGCTTCCCCTGACCAGTTTCGACAACAACTTTGAATTGAGCGCCATGGGCGCCGAAAGCTGGAGCCAGTCCGAGGACGGTCTGACCTGGACCTTCAAGCTGCGTGATGGCCTGGTCTGGAGCGACGGCACGCCCTTGACGGCGGGCGACTACATCTTTGCTTTGCAACGCGCTGCCACGACCGGATATGATTTTGCCTGGTACTGGGGTTATGCAGGCGGCATCGCCAACTGGGACGCTGTGACCAAAGGCGAGGCGGATGTCTCGACTCTGGGCATCAAGGCGGTGGATGACACAACGATTGAAGTGACGACGGCGGCGCCGAAACCCTATCTGCCGGGCGTGGTGTCGCTGTGGTATCCGGTGCCCAAGCATGTTGTGGACAAACTGGGCGACGAATATGCAGCCAACGTCGATACGCTGGTCACATCAGGGCCATTCCTGCTGGAAAGCTGGGAAAAGTCCAACAACAAGATGACCTTCGTCAAGAACCCGAAATACACCGGGCCGTGGCAAGCACAGGTCGACCGTCTGGTGATCGACCCGTCCTTGGGCGCACCCGAAGTGGGCCTGCCGGCCTTCATGGCGGGCGAGTCGGACTTTTCGTATCTGAACGCAGGACAAATTCCCTTTGTGGAACAGCGATTCCCCGACCAGATCGCAAGGAACGCGGTGTTTGCGACCAGTTACATTTCGTTTGGTCTCGACTCGGCGCCATTTGACAACGTCAATGTCCGCAAAGCGTTTCAATACGCCATCAACCGCGACGAGATGACTGCGACCGTGCTGAAAGATCTGGCCATCCCCGGCAAATCGCTGCTGCCGCCGGGATATCCTGGATACAATGACGTGATCACCTCGCAGGCGGTGTTCGATCCGGCCAAAGCCAAGCAATTCATGGCCGATGCGGGCTATCCTGACGGCAAGGGCTTCCCCGAGGTGGAAATCTGGTACCGCGATCAGGGTGGCTATAACGGGGCGATCACCGCACCGATGCTGCAATACCTGCAAGCGCAGTTCAAGGATGTCCTCGGCATCACCATGAATATCAAGGTGATGCCGATGAAGGACTGGATGGCGGGCCTGATGGAGAAGAAGAACAACCTGTTCCTTGCGCCCTATGAGTACGACTATCTTGATCCGTCTAACTTCTACGGCATCTTCTTCAATGGCGGGCGGCATGACCACCGCATCAAGGCCTATGACGACCTGGTGGCCAAAGCCGACAGCAGCCCCAAATGGGAAGATCGTGAAAAGCTGTACCAAGAGGCCGAGCAGGTCCTGATCGACAACGCCTCCTTTGTGCCGCTGGTGCATCCGATCACAAATGCCGTGGTCAGCAAGGATCTGAAAGGCGACGGCACCCAGCCCAACGACCTTGGCTTCACACCGCTGCGTCAGCTTGGGCTGTACTTCTACACGCATGTGACCAAGTAACACATCAAAATTGGCCTCTCCCGGCGCTTGTCGGGGGAGGTTTCCCTTTTGCCCTTCGGATGCGACATGCACCTCGTCGACATAAAGAACCTCAATGTCAGTTTTCCGCAGCACGAAGGTATTGTGCAGGCAGTACGCGGCATGACCTTGCGGGTCGCGGCGGGTGAAAGCGTCGGCATCGTCGGCGAGTCGGGGTCAGGTAAATCCGTGACCTGCATGGCCGTGTTGCGCCTGTTGCGCCAACCGCCCAGCAAAATCACCGCCGATCGATTGACGCTGGACGGCATCGACATGCTGAACGCGTCGCGCCGCGACCTTGCCTCGATTCGGGGCCGTGTGGCCGCGATGGTGTTTCAGGACCCGATGACCGCCTTTGATCCCGTCTTCACCATCGGCCATCAGATCGTCGAAACCATCCGCGCCCACCGGGCGGTCAGTGTCAGCGATGCCAAGGCCGAGGCTTTGGCTTTGCTGGACCGTGTCAAGATCAAGTCGCCCGATGCGATCCTGAACAGCTATCCACATCAGTTGTCTGGGGGCATGTTGCAACGGGCAATGATCGCCATGGCGTTGTCATGCCGGCCCAAGATCCTGTTTGCCGACGAACCCACCACAGCCCTGGATGTCACCATTCAGGCGCAAATACTGGAGTTGATCAAGGAATTGCAGGCCGAACTCGGGATGGGTCTGATCATGGTCACTCATGATCTGGGGGTAGTAGCCGAAACCGTGGACCGGGTCGTCGTCATGTATGGCGGCCGTGTGATGGAGGAAGGCCCGGTGCAGCAGATTTTTGACGCGCCGCAACACCCGTATACCAAGGCGCTTTTGTCGTCGATCCCCGGACGCACGCCGGGAAAAAAGCGTCTGGTGGAAATCCCCGGCGCCTCGCCCAATCCGGTCAACCCGCCCAGCGGCTGCCCGTTTCACCCCAGATGCGGGTTGGCCGATGACAAATGCGCGGCAGAAGCGCCTGAATTCGCCCCCATCGCCGCCGACCGATCTGCGGCCTGCTGGAGATTGCAATGACCGCACCGGCGCTGGAATTGCGCAACCTTTGCAAGACCTTTCAACTGCGCAGGCGCGGCGGGCTGTTCGCCAGCCATACCGACCATCCGGCGGTGCGCGATGTCAATCTGACCTTGCCGCAGAACGCCATTCTGGGGTTGGTCGGCGAATCCGGCTCGGGCAAGACCACCACCGGCATGATGGCGATGCGGTTGCTGGAGCCGACCTCGGGCCAGATCCTGATCGACGGCGCTGATATCACCGGTCTTGGCCATGCCGCGCTGAAACCCTATCGCCGCAAGATGCAGGTGGTGTTTCAGGACAGTTATTCCGCGCTTGATCCGATGATGACACTGGCGCAGATCGTGGCAGAGCCGCTGCACATCCATGGGCTTGGCACGTCAACGGCGCAGACCGAGCAGGCGCTTGCGATGCTGACCCGTGTCGGGTTGGACCGCAGCTATGGCCGGCGCTATCCGCATGAACTGTCGGGTGGCCAGCGCCAGCGCGTCGCCATCGCCCGCGCTTTGATCCTGAAACCGAGCGTGCTGGTGGCCGACGAGCCGACCTCGGCGCTGGATGTGTCGGTCAAGGCACAGATCATCAACCTGCTGTTGGACGTGCAGCAGGAAATGGGCCTGTCGATCCTGTTCATCAGCCACGATCTGTCGGTGGTGCGCTCGCTGACGGATCGGGTGGCGGTGATGTTCAACGGCCGCATCGTCGAAGAGGCCACGACCGAGGCGATATTTTCCGACGCCCGCCACCCCTATACCCAAGGTCTGCTGGCGGCGATCCCGGTGTTGAACCCGCGCGAACGCCGTGCCCGAACCTTCCTGAGCCGGGCCGAGATCGAGGCGGCAATCCCGCGCCAGCCCGCAGGGACCGCCGCCGCATCGCCGCATCCGCAACTTGTCAGTGTCGGGCCGGATCACCGGGTCGAGGCGATCGTGGAATGAAAGGCAGGCGCGCATGATCCGCTTTATCCTTG
>JBBQGU010000306.1:0-4705 GCA_038323315.1 Rhodobacterales bacterium
CGACGTAATCCTCTGGCCGCAGTTCCTCGGCATGGAAATCGACGTCTTTCAGGATGTCGATCACCGTCGATTGCAGCCGCCCCGTCAGGGTGAACGTGCTGTCATGCTTTGGATCGCAACCGATCTGCAGCACCCGCTTGCCCATCATCGAAAACGCCGCCGACAGGTTCGAACTGGTCGTAGACTTGCCAATCCCGCCCTTGCCATAGACCGAGAAGACCTTGGCCCCTTCGATCTTGGTATCATTGTCCTGATGAACCTGAACCGAGCCCTCACCGTCCAGGCCCCGCAGATTTGGTATCACATCCAGGCTCATGCTTTTTGCCCTTTCATTCTGATAAAAATATCCAAACCTGTATGCCGACGGCATTCAGGTGGGCCGGAGGCTCCGGTGGTTGGCACCAAGTAAAGGTTGCAAAGGACGCTCATTCGGCAGCAATCCCTTCCAACCGGTCTTCCAACTCATCCGCAGCCCCTTGCAAGGCGGCCAGGGTGGCCGCATCCGGCGACCAATAGCTGCGCTCGGACGCCTCGATCAGCCGGTTCGCCATCCGGGCCGATGCCTGCGGGTTCAACGCGGCCAGACGCTTGCGCATCGCCTCATCCAGCACAAAGGTTTCCGACAGGCGCTGATAGACCCAAGGGTCAACGGCCTCGGCAGTCGCCGACCAACCCATCGTATTGGTCACTTGCGCTTCCAACTGACGAACACCTTCCGCGCCATGCTTCAGCAAACCCTCATAAAACTTGGGGTTCAGCGCCCGCGAGCGGCTTTCCAGCGCGATCTGGTCGCGCAGGGTACGGATCTTGCCGGTGCCGCGGGTCTGGTCGCTGATATAGACCGGCGTATCGGTGCCGCGCTGGCGTTTCACCGCGCGGGCGATGCCGCCCAGCGTGTCGAAATAGTGATCGACCGAGGTCACGCCCAGTTCGACCGATTCCAGGTTCTGATAGGCCATATCGACGTTTTTCAGCGCCTTTTGCAGCATCGCGGCCTGCTTGACCGGCTTGCCGTTCATGCCATAGGCAAACGACTTGCGCGCTTCATAGGCATCGGCCAACTCGTTCTCGTCACCAAAGGCTGAACTGTCCACCAACTGGTTGACGTTAGAGCCGTAAGCCCCCTCGGCATTCGAGAACACACGCAGGGCGGCGGTTTCCATGTCGCACGACATCTGCTCGGCATAGGCCAGCGAATGGGCGCGAATAAAGTTTTGCGACAAAGGCTCATCGGCCATCGCGCATTTATAGGCGGCCTCGGCCAGCATCTTGGTCTGCAACGGCAGCAGGTCGCGAAAAATGCCCGACAGCGTCATCAGCACATCGATACGCGGGCGGCCAAGTTGGGCCAGCGGGATCAGATCGGCCCCGCACAGACGGCCATAGGCGTCAAAGCGCGGCTTGGCCCCCATCAGCGAAAGCGCCTGCGCTATCGGCCCGCCGTCGGATTTGATATTGTCGCTGCCCCACAGGACCAGCGCGATCGAACGCGGCAGGTTGGGGTGGGCGGCCAACAGGCGGTCGGCCTGGGCGGCACCATCGCGCAGCGCGAACTCGGTCGGCATGCGGAACGGGTCGAAGGCGTGGATGTTGCGCCCCGTCGGCAGGATTTGCGGGCTGCGGATCAGGTCGCCGCCCGGCACCGGGGCGATGAAACGGGCCGACATGGCCCGCAGGATCGCCGGAATCTCGGTATCTTGCTGCAACTGCTTGTCGATCCGGGCGCGGGTGACGTCATCCATCGGCGGCAGCAGATCGAGGTAATCGGCGCGGGCGGCGGCAGACATCGGACGGCCCACGATATGCAACCCGTCGGGGATCAGCGCGTCTTCCGCCTCCAGCAGTTTCAGCCACAGGGCTGCGGGCTTTTGGCCGGTCATGTCGACGGCGGTGGCCTGCTCGGCGATCAGTTCCTCCAGATCGGCACGCTCATGGGCGTCGGGGGCCATGGAACGCCAGCGCATCAGGCTTTCCTTCAGCTCAAGCAGACCCTTGTACAGGCCCGCTGCGGCCAACGGCGGCGTCAGATGCGAGATTGTGATGGCGTTGGAACGACGCTTGGCCAGCGACGCCTCGGACGGGTTGTTGGCGGCGTAAAGATAGATGTTGGGCACTTCGTTGATCAGGCGGTCGGGCCAGTCGCGCGCCCCAAGGCCTGCTTGTTTGCCGGGCATGAATTCCAGCGCGCCGTGCATGCCGAAATGCAGATAGACATCGACACCCCAGGTGTTGCGCATCCACAGATAGAACTGGACAAAGGCATGGGTCGGCGCAAAACCGCGTTCGAACATCAGGCGCATCGGGTCGCCTTCGTAGCCGAAGGTCGGTTGCAGGCCGACAAAGACATTGCCGAACTTCTTGCCCAGCACAAACACGTTCTGGCCGTCGGTCTGGATCTTGCCGGGCGCAGGGCCCCAGACTTGCTCCAGCACTTTCAGGGGCGGCGTGTTGCGGACGATGTGGTCGGCGCTGACGAACGCCTCGATATTGGCGGGCTGGCCGTAGGTGGCCGAATTGCCGCCCAGAACCGCCTCGCGCAGGTCGGCCACTGTGGCGGGCACGTCAAGGGTATAGCCGTCAGCCTTCATGGCGTTCAGCGTATTGTGCAGGCTTTCAAAGACCGACAGATAGGCGGCGGTTCCGGCAGCCCCGGCATTGGGCGGAAAGCCGAAAAGCACGATGCCGACCTTCTTGTCGGCATTGTTCAACTGGCGCAGATTGGCCATGCGCTGGGTCTTTTCGGCCAGCGAGGTGATGCGTTCGTGGCACGGCGACATGGCGCGGCTGTCGGCGCTGCCCTTGCACATATGCTGACAGCCATTGCAACCGTCCAACCCGTGACGCCCGGCGAAAACGGTCGGGTTGGTCGCGCCGTCGATCTCGGGCAGGGCGATCAGCATCGTGGTTTCGATCGGACCCAGACCCATGCCGGCATTGGCCCATTGGCCCAGGGTCTGAAACTCCAGCGGGTGTGCGGCGATATAGGGGACGTCCAGCGCGCTCAGCGCCTCGACCGCGGCGGGGCTGTCATTATAGGCCGGGCCGCCGACGAGGGAGAAGCCGCTGAGCGAGACCATGGTATCGACATGCCGTCCGGCGGTCTTGAAATAGGTGTTGATCGCGGGGCGACCGTCCAGGCCACCGGCAAAGGCGGGAATGCAGGCGATGCCCTTGGCCTCGAACGCGGCAATCACAGCGTCGTAATGCGCGGTGTCCGAGGCGAGGACATAGGACCGCAGCAGCAGCAGGCCGACAGTCAGTTTGGCACCCTCGGGGCGGGGCAGGTCGGCGATGTTGGTGGTGATGCGGGCGGCCAGGCTGGGGTGATACAGGCCGACCTCGGGGTAATCGATCGGGGCTTTGGCGACGGCACCGCGCCAATCCTTGCGATTGGCATAGCGGCCCAGCAGAAAGCGGACCATCTGTTCGATGTTGTCGTCCGACCCGCCAAGCCAGTATTGCATCGAGAGGAACCAGGCGCGCAGATCCTGCGCCTTGCCGGGGATCCAGCGCAGAATCTTGGGCAGACGGCGCAGCATCGACATCTGCTTTTCGCCGGAATTGGCCGATGTCTTGGCCGATGGCTTCAGCTTTTTCAGCAGCGCCATCGTGGCCGATGCGGGCTTGGACATGTCCAGATCGCCCATCTTGGTCAGCTTGACGACGGCAGGGTCGGCAATGACACCGATGAAAGCATCGACGCGGGGCCGCGCTGCGGTCAGCGCGGGCAGAATGGCGGTGATGTGTTCTTCGATGAACAGCAGGTTGGCCACGACGATATCGGCGGTTTCCAGGGCCAGTTTGCAGCGTTCTAGCGCGGCGGGGTTCTCGCTCCACTCGGCTGCGGCATGGATCGTGATGTTCAGCCCGGGAAAGTCGCGGGCCAGTTTTGGCATGACGCGGGTTGCGGGGCCTGCGGCGTGTTGGTCCAGGGTGACGACCACGATGTTGTAGGACACCCGTGTGCCGGTGATGTTCATGTCAGCGTGCATAGTGGGCTTTTGCCTCATACAGGGTTTCGACCGAGATGGAGGTCACGCCCTTGGTTTCGGCATACCTCTCGGTGTTGCGCCGGGCTTTGCCGCGCACGAAGAACGGGATCTTTTTCAACTCGGTTTCGGCGTCTGTCAGCCAGACCACCTCGCCCGAGGGTTGGACGGTGGGCACGGTCTTTTCCGGCACGACCTGCCCCAGCGGGGGGGCGTCCCCGACGGGCATCGAGCCCGCCGATGCCGCTGCCGCAGTAGCGGCTTCAGCGACAGCTTCGCGGGGCTTGTGGGCGGCCCCATGGTGAGAGGCACCTGCCTCGTCGTGAAACTCGAAATCGTCGCGGAACATGTGCAGAAGGTGTTCTTCCAGACCCATCACCAGTGGATGGACCCAGGTGTCGAAAATCACATTTGCGCCTTCCCAGCCCATCTGGGGGGAGTACCGCGCGGGGAAATCCTGAACGTGGACGGGGGCGGAGATCACGGCGCAGGGAATGCCAAGACGCTTGCCGATGTGACGCTCCATCTGGGTGCCCAGGATCAGTTCGGGTTGCAGCGCGGCGATGGTCGCCTCGACCTCCAGATAATCATCGCTGATCAGCGCCTCGACACCGTACTCCTTGGCCAAGGCGCGGATCGGGCGGGCCATTTCGCGGTTGAAGCAGCCCATGCCGGCCACTTCAAAGCCCATCTCATCGCGGGCGATGCGGGCGGCG
>JBBQGU010000307.1:0-4700 GCA_038323315.1 Rhodobacterales bacterium
CTTCAGGGCCGAAAACATCGCCTCGACCGCAAAATGGGAGTTTGCTCCGCAAGGTCAGCATATCGAACTGGGCATCGCCGAAATGAACCTTTTCTTGCTGCTGGCGGCGGCGGGTCTGTCGCATTCGCTGTTCGGCAAGCGCTTGATCCCGATTGGCACCGTCTATGATCCCTTCATCGCGCGCGGATTGGATGCGCTGAACTATGCCTGCTACCAGGATGCCCGGTTCATCATCGTCGGCACGCCCTCGGGGGTGACGCTTGCCCCGGAGGGCGGCGCGCATCAGTCCATCGGCACACCGCTGATCGGCATGAGCCAGGACGGGCTTGCAGCTTTCGAACCGGCATTTGTCGACGAATTGGCCGTGATCATGGGCTGGGCCTTTGCCTATCTGCAAAAGGACGGCGCGGGCGATCCCGACGAGCGCACCTGGCTGCGGGACGAAACCGGCGGCTCGGTCTATCTGCGGCTGTCCACCAATCCGATCGAGCAACCGGGCAAGCGCCATGATCAGGCTTTCCGGCAGGGCGCGATCGACGGCGGCTACTGGCTGCGCAAACCGGGGCCGAATTGCGAGGTGGTGATTGCCTATCAAGGCGTGGTGGCGCCCGAGGCGATCCGCGCCGCCGGGTTGTTGGCGGAAAACCGGCGCGATGTCGGGGTGCTGGCGGTAACTTCGGCAGATCGGCTGAACGCGGGCTGGACCGCCGCGCAACGCGCGCGGGCGCGAGGCAACCCGGCCGCACGGGCGCATATCGAAACCCTGCTGGCCGACTTGCCGCCGCATTGCAGATTGGTGACGGTGATCGACGGTCACCCGGCCACGCTGGCCTGGTTGGGCGGGGTGCTGGGCCACCAGACGATATCGCTGGGCGTCGAGCATTTTGGCCAGACCGGCACGATTGCCGATCTGTACCGGCACTATGGCATCGACGCCGACAATATCGTGGCACGGGTCAGCGGTTTGACGGTGGGTCGCCAGCGATGATGACGCGAATTTCGGCCTCGACCCGGGTGATGATGGTGTCCAGCGCCGCTTCGGCCGCGTCGGGATCGCCTGCCACGATGGCATCAGCCAGGTCGCGGTGCGGCGGGAACGAGGCAAGGCCAAAGCCCGGCACGGTAAAGGGCGATCCTGCCGACCGCTCGAAGGCTTCGTCCATGCGTTGCAGCAGATGACCAAACATCGGGTTGCCGGTGGCGTCGCAGATCGCGGCATGAAAGGCCATATCCGCGGCCCGATACGACTGGCCGGCGGCCACCACGTCCAGCAGGGCAACGCAAAGCCGGGCGATGTCCTGCCGCTGGGCCAGCGTCGCATGGATCGCCGCGCGCCGCACCGTGCCGGATTCGATCACCCGGCGCATATCCAGCAACCGCAGGATCGCCTCACCTTCAAGCTGCACCATCGGCGGCACGGGTCCGTCCGAGATGCCCAGTTTCGCGGTCAGGTAGGTGCCATCGCCGCGCCGCCTGCGGATCAGCCCCATCCCCTCCCAGCGATTCAGGGCCTCACGGATGGTAGACCGGCCGACGCCCAATGCGGTTGCAAGTGCCACTTCTGGCGGCAAACGGTCGCCTATCTGCAGACCGGCACGCTCGATCATTTCCGCCATGGCATCCAGCACGGCCACCCCGCGTGACGGGGTACTGATGGGTTCCAGATAATGCAGCGCGCTGCGTTTCATAGGATCGTCTCCTGTGGGGCAGATCTGCACGATGCGCAAAGATCAGCCTTTGGCTGCCAGTTCGGGCAAAATTTCTGTCAAGGCTGTTACCAGAAGGTCCATCTGGCTTTGAGTGTTATAGCCCTGCGCCGACACCCGCACCACGGTATGATCGCGCCATTTGAAACACGGGATTTCAATGCCGAACCGTTCCATCAAGGTATTGTGCAACACCAAGGGATCGCAAGGCGTCACTGGCATTGCGGCCATTTGCGGCGCGCGGAATTCCGGGCTGCAAAACCCGGGCAGGCCGGTCAGCGCAGACACCCGTTCGGCCGTTGCCTGCACCAGATGGTGGCATTCCGTCGCCACGCGCGCCCAATCGTGCTGACGGGCAAAGGCAAGGGCGGCAGGCACCGTCAGCCATGCCGACGGATCACGGGTGCCCTGCATTTCCAGACCATCAATGAAAGGCGAGTTGCCGAACACGCCCTTTGCCCCTGCCTCCTTGGCATCTTCGGTCCAGCCATGGCTGATCACCAGCGGATTGAGCATGGTTTGCAGATCGCGCCGCACATGCAGGAACCCGGCACCCTTGGGCGCCATCATCCATTTGTGGCAGTTGCCCGCATAAAAATCCGCACCCAGATCATCCAGGTTCAACGGGATATGGCCCGGCGTGTGTGCGCCGTCGATCACCGACCAGATACCGCGCGCGCGGGCCTCGTCAACAACCCGTTTGACCGGAAACAGCAACGCCGTGGCCGAGGTGATATGGCTGAGAAACAGCACCTTTGTCCTGTCGGTCATGCCCGCAACAAGTGCTTCGGTAAACTGCGGCTCGCTGGTCAAAGGCAGCGGAACCGTGACCACCTTGACCACCGCGCCACTACGGCGGCAAACATAAGCCCACGTTTTTTCCAGCGCCGCATATTCGTGATCCGTCGTCAAAATCTCGTCGCCCGGCTTCAGGTCCAGGGATTGCGCCACGATATTCAGGGCGGCTGTGGCGTTGGTCATTCCGACCAGATCGTCCGGTGAGGCGCCGACGACCCCGGCCAGCGCCACGCGGGCGTCACGCATCCAAGCCGACAGGCCGCGCGTGGGATCAAGGAAAGCCACCGGCTGACGTTCAAGTTTCATTTGCCAGCGATGATATTCCTCGAACACCGGGCGTGGACAGGCACCAAACGAGCCATGGTTCAGAAAGGTGATGTCCGGGTCCAGCAGGAACAGGGCGGCGAGGTTCTGGTTCATGTCATCGGCCTTTCAGGGTGGGGTCAAGCGCGTCGCGCAACCCATCGCCGAACAGCGTGGTGGCAAGCACGGTTATGGCAAGGGCTGCGGTGGGGAACACCGCCAGATGCCAGTAGAAATACATGAAATTCATGCCAACATTGATCATCTGCCCCCAACTTGGAACCGGCGGCGGCACACCGATGCCAAGAAAGGACAGGCTGGCCTCCAGCATCATCGCCAAGGGGATCGCCAGCACGAATCCGACGATGATCGGGGATACGGAATTGGGGATCAGATGGCGGCGGATGATGTAGCCGGGGGTGGCGCCCAGGGCCTGCGCTGCGCGCACGAACTCCTTCTCGCGAAAGGCCTTGACCTGTGCGCGCACCAAAAGGCAAACCTGCACCCAGCCAAACAGCGCCGCGATCAGCACGATGGTCCGAAATCCCCCATTCGTCAGTGCGCCCAGCAGCATGGCAGCCAAAAGCGGCGGCACCACCGAGAAAAGCTCGATCAGGCGCATCACGAACCAATCCGTCCAGCCACCATAAAACCCTGCCATCGCGCCCAGGGGGATGCCGATTACCACCGAAAACAGCGCTGCCGCAAAGCCGATCGACAGCGACACCCGCGCGCCATAAACGATGCGGGCAAAGAAATCGCGGCCCAGATCGTCGATGCCGAACCAGTGCGCGCTGGAGGGGAAGGCCAACGACTGGGACAGATAATCCTGATCCTCATAGCCCGTGAGCGCAATCAGCGGTGCAAAAACGGCCATCAGGATGATCACCAACAAAATCAAACCGCTGATCAGCGCTGCCTTGTTGTCGGTAAAGCGGCGAAAGGCAAAGTATAGCGGACTGCGCTGCCGGATCATTCTTTGCTTCCGAATCGAATGCGGGGGTTCAAAAGCGCATAGACGATGTCGGACAGCAGATAAGCGATGCAGAACATCATGGTGATCATCAGGATCAGCGCCATTTCCAGCGGGTAATCCCGCAAGTTGATCGACGACACGAAATAGGCTCCCAGACCCGGCACGCGAAACATCGCCTCGACAAAGATCGACCCGGTGGCCGTCCCGATGAACATCGGCAGGAACACTGTCACCATTGGCAGCGCGGCGTTGCGCAAGACATGCTGAAAGATGATGCGCCGTTCGGTCAGGCCCTTGGCACGCAGCACGGTGACAAAGGGCTTGTTCATCACATCCAGCATCGAGGACCGTGTGTAGCGGGCATAGGTCGCCATCGGGATCGCGGCATAGGCGGTGATCGGCAAGATCCAGCTGTTAGGTCTTTCCCAACCCGAGGCGGGCAGCCAGTTCAGCCAGACCGCGAACACCATGATCAGGATCATCGAGATCACGAACACCGGGATGGTCAGGCCAAGGGTCGAAAAGGCCGACACCAGATAGTCGATCCATGTATTGCGGTGCAGGGCCGCAGCGATACCCATCAGGATGCCCAAAGGCGCGCCGATCAATACGCCTGCGCCACCCAGGATCAGGCTGGGCGGCCAGGCCCGGGCCAGCAGCTGCAACACGGTTTCGCCGGGGCTTTGGAACGGCACGCCGAAATCGAAATGCAGCACCCCCCACATGTATTTGAAATACTGCACATAGAGCGGCTTATCGAGACCGAGGCTGGCGTTCAGCTTGGCCTTGACCGCGTCAGACACCGGCATGTCATTGCCGTCGAACGGGCCGCCGGGCACCGCGTGCATCATCAAGAACACGATGATCGACACCACTGTAAAGGTCAGTGCGATCGACAGCAGGCGACCAAGGATAAA
>JBBQGU010000308.1:0-4678 GCA_038323315.1 Rhodobacterales bacterium
GGGGTCGTAATACAGACGCAGGATCAGCATGTCGAAGCCGGTCAGGGTGGACAGAAAGTTGTCGTCGTTGAAGATGCTGTCGGGCAGGCGGTACAGATCGTTCAGGGGGCCAAGGGCCTGCGCCACCTCCTCATGCAGACAATCGCGCTGTTCCTGGGGGCTGGTGTCGCTGGCGATGAAGATCGCAAGGCGCTGACGTATCCGGATATTTTGCCATTCGAGGGTGTCAGCGCCACGTTTCGTCCGGTATTCGGACAGCGAGGAGACGTTGGGGGTGACAAAGCAGGCAGCGCTGGCGTCCAGACGTTGCAGGGCCGAGCGGGGGGCAAATTGGACGGTGATGTTGGCGGGGCCTTGGGTGGTCCGGATGTCGATCCCGGCCTCGCTGCGCAATCTGGTTATGAGGTTTGCGGTTTCGGTCAGGGCGGTTGCCGGGACCTGGCCGATCAGGGTCAGGGTGATGGGGCCGTCAAACCGCGACAGGGCGGGCAGGGTCTGGCCGCTTTCGAGACGAAATGTCAGGTCCAGAAAGTCTTGCGCGATCTGACCGTTAGGGCGACTGGCGGGCAGCGCGGGCAGGTTTGCAAATTGCAGCACGGGGCCTGCGGGCAGCACACTGCGGCTGACCGGAGGTGGCGCGCAGGCGGTCAAGGTGGAGGCGAGGATGACCCACCCCAGAGCGCGGCACACCCGTCCGAGCAGAAACGGGCCGGTGGCAGCCGCAAAGCCTGCGTTGCGGGGTGGATCATGGCGGGCACCTGACAGGGTGTACGTGACAGCAATGCGGCGGTGCCGGGGTGATTTGGCGGCGATGCGCGGCACGGGTTATTTCCGTGACTGGACGGTCAGGCAATGGGACCGAAGGACAGGGTTAAGGCGTTCAAGGAGGGTGAGGGCAGTTAAAGTTGATTTGTTGAGCGCGTAGTTCAACCTGTAGTTGAGGATGATAGCGCGCCGACGTGCATGTTTGGTCTTGCGGGTGCCGGATGCGCGTTTGATCCGTCTGCCTGTTATGTCGTTTGACGCTAGGTCAAGCGCCTTGGATGGAAATTGCATAGCTATCTCAACACCCTGTGTGAAGGCAGGTTTGACTTTAACCTTCACGCGAAATTCTCGCAACCGCTAGTGACAAGGGGTTACCAATCAGCTAATGCCAGCCCGAGAAGGGTCTGCTGCCGTGGATGCCAACCTGACGCCCAGCGACCAAGCATTGGAGTGAGCTGCGATGAAGGCTGAAATTTTCCTGCCTGACGATTACCGTCCCGCCGAGAGCGATCCATTCATGAACGATTTGCAGTTGGAATATTTCCGCCGCAAATTGATTGTCTGGAAGCAGGAATTGCTGGACCAGAGTGCGGAAACCATCGACAACCTGCAGGATTCGGGGCGGAACGTGCCCGACATTGCCGACCGCGCGTCCGAGGAAACCGACCGCGCGTTGGAGTTGCGGACGCGGGACCGGCAGCGCAAGCTGGTCAGCAAGATCGACGCGGCCCTGCGGCGGATCGACAATGCCGAATACGGTTACTGCGAGATGTCCGGCGAGCCGATCAGCCTGAAGCGGCTGGACGCGCGGCCGATTGCGACGATGACGCTGGAGGCCCAGGAAAAGCACGAGCGGCGCGAAAAGGTCCATCGCGACGATTGATTGCGTCTTGGGCTGGCGTTGCCAGGATGGATATTTAAGTCAAAGTGAAGGGGGGTCGGGCGTTTGGCCCGGCCTTTTTGTTTGGGGGTTTGGGTGCTGATCGGGCAACAAGTGACGGTGGTTGGGGCGGGCATCGCCGGGTTGGCGGTAGCGCGGGCCTTGGCGCTGCGCGGAGCCGAGGTAACTGTGCTGGAACAGGCCGATGCCATCCGTGAGGTTGGGGCGGGGTTGCAGGTGTCTCCGAACGGCGCGCGGGTGTTGCAGGCCTTGGGGCTCACCTTGGACGGGGTGCGGGCGGTTGCGGTTGAGCTGCGTGACGGGTTGAATGATCGGCTGGTGACGCGGTTGGAGGTGGGGCGGCTGCGGCCTGACCACGGCTATCACTTTTTGCACCGGGCCGATTTGATTGGGTTGTTGCTGGCGGGGGCGGTCGAGGCGGGAGTCAAAGTGCGGCTGCTGTCGCGTGTCGGGTCGGCCGATCTGGGAGGGGACAGGCCGGTTTTGCGGCTGGAGGATGGCTCGGTCGTTGAAGCAGGGTTGTTGATCGGGGCGGATGGGTTGCATTCGCAAGTGCGGGGGGCGTTGAACGGGGTCAGGGAGCCGGGCTTTACCGGACAGGTCGCGTGGCGGGCGGTTATTCCGGGTGACCGGGGGCCTGCGGTGGCCGAGGTGCATATGGGGCCGGGGCGGCATCTGGTCAGCTATCCCCTGCGCGGGGGAAGCTTGCGCAACATTGTGGCGGTCGAGGAGCGGCGGGCCTGGGCTGCCGAAAGCTGGTCGCTGCGGGACGATGCAATGGAGGTGCAACTGGCGTTCAAGGGGTTTTCGCCACGGGTGCGGGGATGGCTGGATCGGGTGCAGGATGTGCATCTGTGGGGGCTGTTCCGCCATCCGGTGGCGGCGGTCTGGCAGCGGGTCTTGCCCGGCGGGGCGGTGGCCATTCTGGGGGATGCGGCGCATCCGACGTTGCCGTTTCTGGCGCAGGGCGCGTCGATGGGATTGGAGGATGCCTGGGTTCTGGCAGCCAGCCTGGCCAGGCATGACACGCTGGCCGCCGGATTGGCGGCCTATCAGCAGGCGCGGGCGGCGCGGGCGGCGCGGATAGTGGATGCGGCTTGGCGGAATGCGCGGGCGTATCATCTGAGGGGTGTGCCGCGCCTAGTCGCCCATGCGGCGCTGCGGGTGGGGGGCAGGCTGGCCCCGGACCTGGCGTTGCGGCGGTTTGACTGGCTGTATGGCTTTGACGCGACAGCCTGAGGCGGGGTAAGTTTCGACTGACGCTGCGGGGTTTATAATAACAGGGCGGGCAAACGGACCCGCAAGCGTCTGTTGAAATGTCATATTTAATGACATGGCATATTATCATTCAATATCATGATGTTAGGGTTTTTTGTTGGCCTGAACTCAACCTTTGTCCTTGGTGACGCAGCGGAACTTTACCGGACCGGCAAACAGGGGCTGCAAGAATTCGGCAACGATTGTTAAAGGTCAGGATAGCGTTCTATCTGAACCCATACCGCCCTAGATCGGGCGCATCAGCAGCAGCACCGCCAGCGTCAGGGTGATTTCGAACCACGGGATTGAGGGTGCCATGCGGGCGATGACGCGGGCTTGCGCTGCGGTGGGCCGGGCTGAGGCGGGGCGGGCTGAGATGGGGCAAGCTGAGATGGGGCGGGCTGAGATGGGGCGGGCTGAGATGGGGCGGGCGGAGGTGGGGTGGAGCGGTGGAATACGATC
Organism: Rhodobacterales bacterium; assembly: GCA_038323315.1. GTDB lineage: Bacteria > Pseudomonadota > Alphaproteobacteria > Rhodobacterales > Rhodobacteraceae > Stagnihabitans. The sequence goes on from JBBQGU010000308.1 coordinate 3,386, forward strand.
AGACATCGAGCACCAGGCTGTTGGGGTGCTGTTACAGTCTGTCACAAAGGTTAATAAAAAGACAAGGCCCGACGGTGTCGGGCCTTGTCCAGCGGAAACAGTTTATTTCGTAGTTTAGCGACTTGCCAGATCGCGCAAGACATAATGCAGGACGCCACCGTGTTCGACGTATTCGATCTCGATCTCGGTATCGATGCGGCACTTGATCAGGATGGTTTTGACCGAGCCGTCGGCATAGGTGATCGTGCAGGCGACGCTGGACAGGGGCTTCAGATCGCCCGCAAGGCCCGTGATGCTGACCTTTTCGTCGCCCTTCAGACCCAGCGATTTGCGGGTGTCGCCTACGGTAAACTCGAACGGGATGACGCCCATGCCGACGAGATTGGAGCGGTGGATACGCTCGAACGACTCGGCGATGACGGCCTTGACGCCAAGCAGGGCGGTGCCTTTGGCGGCCCAGTCGCGGCTGGAACCGGCCCCGTATTCGATGCCACCGAAGATCACCAAGGGGGTGCCTGCAGCCTGATAGGCCATCGAGGCGTCGTAGATCGAGGTTTGCATGCCGTCGGGGCCGAATGTATAGCCGCCTTCGACGGCATCGAGCATCTCATTCTTGATGCGGATATTGGCGAAGGTGCCCCGCATCATCACCTCGTGGTTGCCGCGTCGCGAGCCGTAGCTGTTGAACTCGGATACCGGAACTTGTCGATCTGTCAGATACTTGCCAGCCGGAGTTAATGCCTTGAATGAACCTGCCGGGCTGATATGGTCGGTGGTGATCATGTCGCCCAGCACGGCGAGGATGCTGGCGTCGGTGATGTTGCTGATGGTGCCCGGGTCCTTGGCCATGCCGCGGAAATAGGGCGGGTTCTGGATATAGGTCGATGCTGGCGGCCAATCGTAAGTCTCGGAATCGGTGACTTTGACGGCCTGCCATTTGGCGTCGCCCTTGAAGACATCGGCGTATTTCTTTTGGAACGCAGCGCGAGTCACGGTGGCATTGACGAGGTCGGAGATTTCCTTGTTCGTGGGCCAGACGTCTTTCAGATAGACCGGGCCAGCGGTGCCGATGCCCAAAGGCTCGGTCGTGATGTCGATGTTCATGTCACCGGCAAGGGCGTAGGCGACCACAAGGGGCGGGCTGGCCAGATAGTTCGCGCGGACGTCGGGGGAAATCCGGCCCTCGAAATTGCGGTTCCCGGACAGGACGGCGGCGGCGACAAGGTCACCTTCGCCGATGGCCGCCGAAATCGCGGGGTCCAACGGGCCGGAATTGCCGATGCAGGTGGTGCA
>JBBQGU010000309.1:0-4670 GCA_038323315.1 Rhodobacterales bacterium
CTGCGGTGTGGTTGTAGACGACGTCCAGGATCACCTCGATCCCTGCCGCGTGGAATTTGCGGACTGCCTCTTTGACCTCACGCACCCGGCCGGTTTTCAGATAGGCCATGTTGGGGGCAAAGAAAGACAGGGTGTTATAGCCCCAGTAATTGGACAGGCCCTTTTCCAGCAGGTGCCGGTCCTGGGCAAAGCCGTGGATCGGCAGCAATTCGATGGCCGTTGCACCGATGCGGTGCAGATGGGCGATCACGGCGTCGGTGGCAAGTCCGGCAAAGGTGCCGCGATCGGCCTGCGGTACGCCGGGGTGCCGCATGGTCAGGCCTTTGACATGCGCCTCGTAAATCAGGGTGTCTTCCCAGCGGTGCTGAAGGGTGGAATCGGCGTCCCAATCAAAACGCGGGTCGACCACCACGGCCTTGGGCATGAAATCTGCGCTGTCGCGGGTGTCAAACGAGGTGTCGTCCTGCCCTACGCAATAGCCGAACAGCGCGTCGTCCCAGCGCAGCGCACCGCGCAATTCGCGGGCATAGGGGTCCAGCAGCAGTTTGTTGGGGTTGAAACGGTGGCCCTCTTCGGGCGCATAGGGACCGTGGACGCGGTAGCCATAGACCTGCCCGGGCTGAATGCCGGGCAGGTAGCCGTGAAAGACGCCGCCCTCCATCGCGGGCAGGTCCCGCTGAAAGGTCGGCGTTCTGCCGCTGTCATCATACAAGACCAGTTCGACCCGTGTGGCATGGGCGGAATACAGACCGAAATTCGCGCCCTCACCGTCGAATTCTGCCCCCAAGGCAGTTGCACGCCCGGCGCGGTGGTCAAACTGGAGGGGTTTTCCGGTGTCTTTCGGCATCATCATGCTCTCCAGTTCGCGGGTGACTCACATTAACACACAAAGGGTTGATCCGTTCCTTGATTGCCTGTCTGTTGTTTGATCCCACGCGCAGATGTGGAACGAAAACGACGCGGCGCGGTTTGATACAGCGGCAGAGGAGAATGCAATGGCCAAGACCCCACCCGAGACCGAACCCGAAACCAAAACTCCACCCGAGACCGAGACCGAGCGCCGCAACGGCAAGGCGATTGCCGAGCAACCCTATAGCGTGGATCCCGAAGCCAGCCCCAAGGTCGGGCGGGCAGGTCCGAAACGGTCGCAAAAACAGACGGGTCAGGGTTTGCAGGATCCGGAGGACGGCGAAAACGATGGCGAATGATCCCAAAGCTGCCGCAAAGAAGCGGTCACAACCCGCAGATCGCAAGAACGCACAAGGTGACCACGAGGGGTCGCCGCACAGCCCGGAAGAGTTTTTGCGCACCGACGGTTCGGAAACCGCGTCGCATCCGCCAACCAAGCCCGCAAAACCGACCAAACCTTAGTGCCGGGCGGAGTGCAGGCCACTGTGATGGCCCGGCGCAGTATATTTGTGTTGAAGTTGCGCCAGCAAAAGCTCCAATTCGGAGGGCAGCGGCGAGTCTTTGGTCAGATAGGCTGCGCGCAGCGGGCCGGACATCGGTCCGGGCAGCAAATCGTTGGGGTTTTTATAGGGCATCGCACGGGTTCCATTTGCAATTTGTGCTGATCAACGTCCCAATGCGACTTTGGTGCCAACCTTTTTGCACGGCATCGCGTGGATTTGATTTAAGGTGGCCGGGCTGCATCTGCTGTCAGCGTGAAAAGACACTCACCATGACGGCACCGATATGGCAATGTCATGTTACTACTTAATAATTCACGGGCCGCGACGCCGACCCCTGCCACGTCGACAGCCTTTCCCTGTGTGATATATTCAGCCGATTTCCGCCGGTCGGGAACCATTGGTCGTCCCCACGCATTGATATCGCCGTACCAGCAGTCCCGGGGGACACGATGTCTGATGTGTTGAAAGTCGGTCACACGTGTTGGCGCCTCGAGACTGCCGATCGTTTTTCGGTGATCATCGACGCCGAGCAATACTTTCTGGCCGCCCGCGATGCCATGTTGCAGGCGCGCAAAAGCATCATGCTGGTGGGTTGGGATTTTGATGCCCGCATACGTCTTGCCACTGCGGACAACACGGAAGAATTGCCGGTCAAGCTGGGTGAATTTGTGCTGTGGCTGGTCAAACAACAGCCGCAGCTGGAAATCCGGCTGCTGCAGTGGAATTCCGGCACCATCCGCAACCTGTTTCGCGGTGCGAATGCCTGGTACTTCCTGCGGTGGAAGATGCATCGCCGGATCACTGCGCGGATGGACAGCGTGCATCCACCCATCGCTGCACATCACCAAAAGCTGTTGGTGGTCGATGACAGCATTGCGTTTTGCGGCGGCATCGACATGACGACCCACCGCTGGGACACCCGCGCTCATGCCGATGTCGAACCGGGCCGCGTCTCGCCCTGGGGCACACAGTTGCCGCCGTGGCACGACCTGTCCAGCATCTTTGACGGCGACGCGGCGCGCGCCATCGGCGATCTGTGCCGCCTGCGCTGGACCCGCGCTTGCGGTGAAGTGCTGCCGCCGGTGCAAAGCGAAGCGACGAAATGGCCGCAGAACGTGCCGCCGCTGGCCGGCCCGGTCCAGATCGGCATCGCCCGCACAAGGCCGGAAATGCCCGATCAGGACCCGCATCGGGAAATCGAGGCACTGCATGTCAAGATGATCGAACGGGCGCAGACATTGATCTATGCCGAAAACCCTTATTTTGCCTCGCGCCGGGTCGCCTCGGCCCTCGCGCGACGTCTGGAAGAGCCGAACGGACCTGAAGTGGTGATCGTCAACCCCGCGCAATCCAGCGGTTGGCTGGAGGGGTTGGCAATGGACACCGCTCGCGCCCGTCTGATGGCAGCGCTGCGTCCGCTGGACCGGCATAAACGCCTGGGCCTGTTTCACCCGGTGACGGCGGGGGAACAGCCGATCTATGTGCATGGCAAGCTGATGATCGTCGATGACCGCCTGTTGCGGATCGGCTCGGCGAACTTCAACAATCGCTCGATGCGGCTGGATACCGAATGCGACGTGGCACTGGATGCCGGTCAGGACCCCAGCGGTGCCCTGGCGCAAACGGTACGGGATCTGCGCAACAATCTGCTTGCCGAACATCTGGGCACCACGCAAGAGCATGTGGCCGAAACCTATGCGCGTGAGGGCAGCATGCTGGCCGCCATTCGCGCTTTGCAGGGCAGTGGACGGTCGCTGGTACAGTATGAAATCCCGGATCTGTCGGCTCTGCAGGCCTGGGTGGCGGACAACGAAATCCTTGACCCCGAAGGGCCGGAGGAGTTCTTTGAACCCCTTGCCAAGCGCGGACTGTTTCGCGGCCGCCTGCGCAAGCCCGCCCCGTGAAGCCGCCAAAGGACTGATCCGACATGACCGCCCACCGGGATCTGACCGTCGCCACTTATAACATCCACAAGGGCGTCGGCACCGACCGCCGCCGCGATCTGGGGCGCATCGCGGCGGTGATTGCGGAACTGGGGGCCGACATCCTGGCCCTGCAAGAGGTGGACAGCCGGATTGGGCCGCGCACCGGTCTTTTGGATCTGCCACGGCTGGCCGCCGACGCTGGTCTGTCGGCGGTGCCGATGCAAGGCGTAGGGACCGCGCATGGCTGGCATGGCAATCTGCTGCTGCTCCGCAACATGCAGGTGCGGGAGGTTCATCAGATGAACCTACCGGGGTTCGAGCCGCGCGGCGCAGTGATCACTGACCTGACCGTGGCGGGGCGGCCCTTGCGGGTGGTCAACGCGCATCTGGGCCTGCTGCCTGCCTCACGCGCGGCACAGGTGCGCAGCGTGCTGGCGCGGTTGGACGGGCTGGCGCCCTGCCCTACCCTGTTGATGGGCGATCTGAACGAATGGCGCAATACGGCGCAAGCCATGCGATTGCTGGCGGGCAGATTCGCCATCGCGCCCTCGGCCGCCAGTTTTCCGTCCCGTTATCCGATGCTGCGGCTGGACCGGATCATGAGCTACGGTGGCCCAGTGCTGCGCGACGCCGCACCCCATGTCAGCGCCCTGTCGCGCCGCGCCTCGGATCATATGCCGGTGGTCGCCCGGCTGCGCATCACAGACCAGCACTAAGCCGAACGCCCCGCGCCCAAGGGCACGAGGCGTCGGATCAAAGATAGTCGAGAGTTCGATCAGTTGGTGGTGGTCATCGGGCTCAGGGTCGACGCGTCGTCCTTGTTGTAGTTGGGCAGATCGCGCAGTTGGTCCTTGGTCCAAGGCAGATAGATGCGATAGTCGTTATCGGCGTTCGCATAGATCACCAAGGCCTCGATCGGCAGAGCAACGGTGTGCACGCCCATTCCCAGGAAGCCGCCGCTGTCGACCACCACATGGGTGATCTCGCTGCCGACCAAAGTGCCCTCCTCGGGTGCCGCTGCCATTTCAGTGCTGTCGGCAGTGCCGGTCGCCGTGGTGTCTGCGGCCATGCCAGTCGTGGTGTCGGCGGTACCCGTGGCAGTGCCGTCTGCTGCCATGCCAGTGGTGGTGTCGGCGGTAGCGGTTCCGTCTGCGGCCATGCCGGTCGTCGTGTCGTTCTCGGCGGTGGCGGTGCCGTCTGCAGCCATGCCAGTCGTCGTATCGGTCTCGGCGGTGGCGGTGCCGTCTGCAGCCATGCCGGTCGTCGAGTCAGCGGTGGCGGTGCCGTCTGCGGCCATGCCGGTCGTCGAGTCAGCGGTGGCGGTGCCGTCTGC
>JBBQGU010000310.1:0-4657 GCA_038323315.1 Rhodobacterales bacterium
TATTCTGGTGGCCTGTGCCGGTGTGACCGGGCCGAATGAGACCGTTGAAAATTATGATGTTGCCGCGTGGGAGAAAGTGATCGCGGTCAACCTGAACGGGGTGTTTCACACCAACAAAGCGGTCATCCCGGCGATGAAGCGCAACAATTATGGGCGCATTGTCAACGTCGCCTCGGTCGCGGGGAAAGAGGGCAATCCCAACGCCGCGGCCTACAGCGCCTCCAAGGCGGGGGTGATCGGATTGACGAAATCGCTGGGCAAGGAACTGGCTGCGTTGCCGATCACCGTCAATTGCCTGACACCTGCTGCCGTGCGCACCCCGATCTTCGACCAGATGAAGCCCGAACACATTGATTATATGCTGTCAAAGATCCCCAAGGGCCGCTTTGGCGACATTGCCGAGATCACCGCGCTGATCTGCTGGATGGCCAGCGCGGAATGCTCGTTTACCACCGGCGCCGTGTTTGATGCATCGGGCGGACGGGCGACGTATTGACCGGCAGAGCGGTCCGGGCAAAAGGCCGGGCATGAGATATTTACCGCGGCCTGTGCCTTTGCAACCTTCGCTCAGGAAGACGGTTTTGCCGGTAAAACCGATCTGGCCGACCGCCTACTGCGGCAACACGATCTGCATCTTGACTTCACCCTTGGGGGCTGAGGCCGCAATCTCGAACGCCTGAACGCTGTCGGCGAAGTCGAAACTGCGGGTGATCAGGGGTTTGATGTCGATGGCACCGGACGACAGCAGGCCGACGCAACGCGGAAAGACATGGGCATAGCGGAACACATGCTCGACCCGGGCCTCGCGCACCATCGCCTTGCCAAGGTCATAGGGGAAGGGTTCGGCGGTGATGCCGACATAGACGACCCGGCCACCGGGGGCCAAAGCATCGAAGGCGCCGCTGGCCGCGCGCATGCTGCCCGAGCATTCGAAGACCACCTCGGCGCCCCAACCCGCCGTCTGGGTCATGATCCGGGCCACCGGGTCAGATGTCACGTTAAGGGCGGTGATCGCGGTGGACAGGCTGGAGGCAATGGCAAGTTTGCTGTCGTCCATGTCGGTCACATAGACCCGCGCACAGCCACCCGCCAAGGCGGCCAAGGCGGTGACCAGACCGATCGGACCGGCACCCGACACCAAGGCGACATCGCCGGGCCTGATCTGCGCCTTGGTCGCGGCATGGACGCCTACGGCCAGCGGCTCGACCATGGCCGCCTCGGCGAAGGACACATTGTCGGGCAGTTTGAAGGTGAACGCCTCGGGGTGGACCACTGTCGGCCGCAGGATACCGTGAACGGGCGGGGTGGCCCAGAACTGAACAGCGGGGTCGATATTGTACAGGCCCAGCCGGGTGGCCCGGCTGTTGGGGTCCGGTATCCCCGGCTCCATGCAGACCCGGTCGCCGGGTTTCAGGGTCGTGACCGCCGCCCCCGTTTCGATGACGGTGCCCGACGCTTCATGCCCCAGGATCATCGGCGCGCGCACCACGAAATCGGCAATCCGGCCATGGGTGTAGTAATGCACATCTGACCCGCAAATCCCCACCGTATGCATCTTGATACGGACATCATGGGGGCCCATCTGCTCGTGCGCTTCGATCGGAAAGTCGCGCAGGGCCAGGTTCAGCTTGCTTTCAAGCACCAGAGATTTCATGTTGTCCTCCCAACGAAGGCGCGGCATCCCTGGATCAGGGACGGCCGGCCCAAGGCGCAGATGTGGCAGAAGTTGGCACGGAAGACCAGTTTGATCACGACTGTTGCGGTGTGGTGGCGGTTGCAAGCCGGCGTTGGGTCTTGGGCGGCAATCTGCGAATGCCGACATGGAAAGATGGCACCATGAACACCCCGAGCACGGTCGCAGACAGCATTCCACCAAGACACCGATGCCGATGGCGATGGCGTTCTGTGCGCCCGCCCCTGCCCCCGATGCCAAGGCTAAGGGCGTTACGCCAAGGATGAAGGCAAGCGAGGTCATCAGGATGGGCCGCAACCGGGTTCGTGCGACCTCGAACGCCGCTTCGACCGCTGCGCCCTTCGGTTTCAAAGTTCGCGGGCGAGTTCATGCAGTGCCGATCAGCGCGCCGGTGATCTGGCGCAACGACGTCTCGGTCGCTTCGACCGGCGGCGTGCCGTCCTCGGCCATCACCCGTTCGACGTTTTCAACCACCACGATGGCGTCATCGACCAGCAGACCGATCGCCAGAACCATGGCAAACATGGTCAGCGTGTTGAAGGAATACCCCATCACCGACGACACCCCAACGGTGCCCGGCAACACGACCGGAACCGCAACGATCGGGATCAGCGTCGCGGAGCAGTTTTGCAAAAAAGATCAGGATCATCAGGAAAACCAACCCAATCGCTTCGATCAGGGTATCGACAAGCTTCTGGATCGACAATTCCACAAAGGTCGAGGTGTCATAGGCACACTGAATTTCAACGCCCTCTGGCAGGGCGGGGGCAATGCCTGCCTGCTTGGCGCGGACGGCGGCAACGGTGCCGACAGCATTGGCTCCACTGGCCGGATTGGCGCCAAAGCCCAAGACATTCGCCCCGACACCTCTGTCGCCGCCATAGGTTTCCTTGCCGATCTCGACCGTCGCCACATCGCCCAGCCGCACCGTGGTGAACGCGGACGTGGTTTTCATCGAGTTTGTCCAGCGCGCGTGCGATAGATGGAAACAGTTTATCCCGGGGCTTGGACACCGCGAAAGGACACACGATGGCAACCGCCAAAAACACGATCTGCATCTGGTATGATAAGGACGCCGAAGCCGCGGCGCGGTTTTACGCGGCCACCTTCCCCGACAGCGCGGTCAGCGCGGTGCACCATGCGCCCGCCGACTATCCCTCGGGCAAGGCAGGCGACGTGCTGACCGTCGAATTCACGGTTTGTGGCGTGCCCTGCCTCGGCCTGAACGGCGGCCCGGCGTTCCAGCATGACGAGGCGTTTTCGTTCCAGATCGCGACCGATGATCAGGCGGAAACCGACCGCTACTGGAATGCCATCGTCGGCAATGGTGGCGAACCGAGTCAATGTGGCTGGTGCAAAGACAAATGGGGCCTGTCCTGGCAGATCACCCCACGTGCGCTGACCGATGCGATGACCGCAGGTGGCGCCGAGGCAAAACGCGCCTTCGCCGCCATGATGCAAATGTCAAAGATCGACATTGCCCTGATCGAAGCAGCCCGGCGCGGCTGACACCTTTCCGGTCCCGCAGGTGCTGGAGGCCCAGTTCACTGCCAAGCTGCCGGTCCGCAGGCAGCCGGTCACCGCCCATGCGATTGAGATGGGCCATGATCCGAACCGCGAACCACCGTTCTTCCCTGGGACGGACTTGCCAACGCGCCCAGACAGGCCACATCTGCAAGGTTCAGCACGTGCCGAGCGCCGATGAACGCGTCACGTCCGACATGACGGCAGATCAGCCCGTCGGATTCCACTACCGCAGATCGCTGCGGGTGAACTGGTTGGCCAGATCGCGTTCCGCCGGCACTGCTGTCTCCGGGACAACCATGTTCAACAATTTGCCTTGTCGGTCTGGAGCAGGCGCTATCGACACGCGCCCAAAAAAATCTGACATTCATAGCCGTGGTTCCGAATCATCCGTTTTGCAAACTGGGCAATTTTCAGCCGAGTCGAGATCAATCCCGGGAATGGTTGGTTGATCCTTCGCCAAATGCGGAAACAGGGTGGGGTACAGACCGGGGAGGGTCATGCGCATGCGTCTTGCAACCGTAGAAATTGACGGGCGTCAAGCCTGTGTGGCCATGATGGCGGATGGCCAGATGCTCGACCTCGCGGCAGCCTCGGACGGCGCAGATACCGCTCTGCAAGCCGGCACCCTGCAGGCCCTGATCGCGGGCGGCCCATCGGCTTGGGGCATGGCGCGCGCCCTGCTGGACCGTGCCAATGCGGGCGAACTACCCAAGGCTGTGTTGCCTGGGGGTGCGCAGATCGTGGCCCCGATCCCCCGCCCGCACAAGAATGTCTTTTGCGTCGGCCGCAACTACGCCGAACACATCGCCGAAGGCGCCCGCGCCCAAAACACCGCCATCGCCGTGACCGAGGTTCCGGTCTATTTCACAAAACCGCCGACAGCCGTCATCGGGACAGGCGCCTACATTCCCTATTGGCCCGCCCTGTCGACCAGCATCGACTATGAGGTGGAATTGGCCGTGATCATCGGCAAAGGCGGTATCAACATCCCGCGCGATCAGGCGATGGACCATATCTTTGGCTATACGATCCTGAACGACGTCACCGCGCGCGACCTGCAGCGTCGTCACGGCGGCCAGTATTTCAAGGGCAAGGGGCTGGACGGCTTCTGACCGATGGGTCCCTATGTCGTCACTGCGGATGAGTTGTCCGATCCGCAGAACATCGGCCTACGCACGCTTGTCAATGGCGAGTTGCGCCAGAACAGCACCACCGCGCAGATGATCTTTGACATCCCGACGCTGATCGCCTCGCTGTCCGAGGGCATGACGTTGGAGCCGGGCGACATTCTGGCCACCGGCACCCCATCGGGCGTCGGCTATGCGATGACGCCACCGAACTATCTGAAACATGGCGACGAGGTGGTGTGTGAAATCGACGGCATCGGGCGGTTGGTCAACACGGTCAAAAGCGCCTGACACGAACCGGCCGAAAGAG
>JBBQGU010000311.1:0-4591 GCA_038323315.1 Rhodobacterales bacterium
CCCGCCCTGGCGGTCCACGCGTCGGCGGTGGCGTTGGCTTCCTCGGCCTTGGCCGTGGTGGTCTCTGCGGTGGCGGTGCCGTCTGCGGCCATGCCGGTCGTCGTGTCGGTCTCGGCGGTGGCGGTGCCGTCTGCGGCCATGCCCGTGGTCGTGTCGGTGGCAGCGCCGGTCGCGTCTGCGCCCATCGTTGCATCAGTCATCGCATCCGGCGTGGCGGTGGTCAGCACCAGGTCCGAGATTTTGCCGATTTCGTTGCCTGCGGGGTCATAGATCGCAGCACCCTGCAGCGCCTCGATCGACATGCTGGTCTGGCCTTCATAGCGGGTAAAGCCGTCGGGCGCGGTGAAGTTTTCCATGCCGGTGATGATCGGAGTCTCGGTCGTCGCGGCCGTCGCACTCTGGGCATAGCTTGCGGTGACTTGACCGCCGATCACGGCACTTGCCAGAATCGTGGTCAGCGCGGTGGAGAGCAGAAACTTTTTCATGTCGATTCTTCCTTGCGGATTGGGAATATGAACCGTGACAACAGGCAAACGGCGATTTTGTTCGCAGAATTCGGAATTTAAATGTGCCGCACTGGAAATGACCTCAGAAGGAGCGGCTGAGCCAGGGCGATCCGGCAACCCCAAAGCGCCATTGGTTGTCCATCGCACGGCGGATGCCAATGCGCGGGCCAGTGGCGATTGGCGGTATGACGACCGGCAGTTCCAGATGCAGGTCCGGGCCGCCGAACGGCTGGCCATTGTCCGCCAAGGTGATGCCCAACGCCTGCCCCAGCTTGCCGGGCCCCGAGCATAACCGCCGCAGATCGTCGGTGCCGCGCCGCAGGGCCATCGCCTCGATCCCGGTCTCGGGGGCCAGGGCGCGGATCAGCACCGCCTCACCGGGTCTGGCAACGACGTTCAGGCACAGATGGATGCCGTAGCTGCAGTAGACATAGGCGTGACCCGCCGGGCCGAACATCGCCGCATTGCGAAGGGTCGGCCCGCGAAAGCTGTGCGAGGCGGGGTCGTCCCGGGTGTAGGCCTCGGTCTCGACCACGATGCCGCCCGCGCCGCGCACCCGCAGCACGGCCCCGATCAGCCGCCGGGCAAGGTCGGTTGCGGTGATCTGGGGCTCCAGCATGGTTTTTGTTTGCTAGGCCGGAACCCCGGCGTCAAGCTCGACCCGGACCGGCACGGATTTCGAAGCCGGGGTTTTGGACAGACTGTCGTGATGGCTGATCGGCACCAGCACGTTGCATTCGGGATAATAGCTGGCGACCGTGCCGCGCGGGATGGCATAGGGCAACACGGTCAGCCCGCCCAGTCGGCGCAGATGGTCGTCGTCAATGTCGGTGATCAGCGCCACCGTGTCGCCCTTTTTAAGACCCGCCGCCTGCATGTCGGCCTCGTGCATCAACAGCACGTCACGGGTGCCCTCGATCCCGCGAAAGCGGTCGGAATAGCCGTAGATCGTTGTGTTGAACTGGTCATTGGACCGCATCGTCAGCAGGCGGTATCGACCGGGCCGGTCCTTGAACCCGACCGAGGTCAGCGCGCCGGGGGTGGTGAACACCGCGCGGCCCTCATCGGTTTCCCAGATGCGGTCATGGGCCGGGATGCCCCGGTAAAACCCGCCGGGCTGAAACATGCGGGCGTTGAAATCCCTGAAATCCTTGGGATATGTCGCCTCGATCAGATCGCGCACGCGGCCGTAGTCCCGCGTCCAGCCGTCCCAATCAACCTTTGGGTTCGGCGGCAAAGCGACCTTTGCCATGCCCGCCACAATCGCAAGCTCGCTGCGCAGATCGTCCGAGGCCGGTGGGCGGTGGCCGGTCGAGCCGTGGATCATCGAAAAGCTGTCCTCGATCGTCACCACCTGATCGACGCCGCCCTGCACATCCCGCTCGGCCCGGCTGAGGCAGGGCAGGATATAGGCGGCTTTGGCGGGGAACAGGTGACTGCGGTTCAGCTTGGTCGACACCATCACCGTCAGGTCCTGTTTGGGCCAGGCCGCCTCCATCCGCGCCTGATCCGGCACGGCGCGCACCAGATTGCCGCCAAGGCTGATAAAGCCCTTGACCGTCCCCGCAATCAACCCCTCGACCGCGTCGACGATCACCATGCCGTCTTTCAACGGCGGCTCGAAGCCGAACAGGTCGCGCAGCTTGTCCATCGGAACCAGATGCGCCTTTTCGGCGATGCCGACGGTCCGCTGGCCCTGAACGTTGGAATGCCCGCGTACCGGGCAGCATCCCGCCCCCAGCCGTCCGATATTGCCGCGCAACAGCAGCAGGTTGACCAGCATCGCGATGTTCAGCGCGCCATGAGCATGCTGCGTCAGACCCATGCCATAGACGCCGATCACGGCCCTGGCCTCGATATAGACCTGCCCCGCCTCACGCAGGGCGACTTCGCTCAGTCCGCTTTCCGCCTCGATTTCGGCCCACGGGGTCGCTCGGACGGCAGCGATGAAACTGTCAAAGCCCACGGTATGCTCGGCGATGAAGGCCACGTCGATGACGCGTGGACGGTCTTGGGCAAGGGCGGCATCATCCGCCTCGATCACCACCTTGCACAGGCCCAGTATCGCCGCGATATCGCCGCCTGCCTTCAACTGGTGGTACTGGTCGGAAATCTCGGTCGCGTGGCCGGTGATCATGTCGCCGATATTTTGCGGATCGACGAAGGCGACCAGACCCTGCTCACGGATCGGGTTGAACGTGATGACCTTGCCCCCGCGATCCTTGGCCGCTTTCAACGGATGCAGGAACCTTGGCGCGTTGGTGCCGGGGTTCTGGCCGAAGAAAAAGAAGCAATCGGTCGCCTCCAGATCCTCCCAGATGATGGTGCCGACCGACGATCCGATGACCTTCTTCAGCCCGACCGAGGTGGTTTCATGGCACATGTTGGAACTTTGCGGCAGGTTGTTGGTGCCATACAGCCGCGCGAACAGGGCAAACAGATAAGACGCCTCCAGCCCCGCATGACCCGAGGCGTAAAACACCATCTGATCCGGCTCCAGCCGCCGCATCACCGCGCCAATCCCGGCAAACGCCTCATCCCAAGTTACCGCGACATAGCGGTCAGTGGCCGCGTCATAGCGCATCGGTGCGGTCAGACGGCCGGTCATTTCAAGGTCGTGATCGGCCCACATCCGCAATTCGGTGACGGTGTGATCTTTCCAGAAATCGGGCGTGCAGCGGGCGGTCGTCAGGTCCCACAGCGTTGATTTTGCGCCATTCTCGCAAAACTCGAACGGATGATAATTTGCAGGCTTGGGCCACGCGCAAGAGGCGCACATGTAGCCGCCCGGTTTGTTCTGGCGGCGCAAGGTGTCCAGGGCGCCGGGCGTCGCCCATGTCTCGCCAAAGATACGCGCAACGCCCTTCAGCGAGCCCCAGCCGCCCGCTGGCCCGGATTTCAGCGGCAGATCGTCAATATTGGTCATGGCACGGTCCCCCGGCTGAACCCCCCGCACCACCATAGGCGCGGGGGCAAAGGATCACGCCGCCTGATCACGTTTGGCTTTGCCGATCTCGGCGATGATGCTGGCGCAGAACGCATCCAGATCTTCGGGCTTGCGCGAGGTGATCAGGTTCCGGTCCACGACGACCGCGCTGTCCTCCCACAAGCCGCCCGCGTTCTTTACATCGGTCTTGATCGAGCCATAGGACGTCACTTTACGCCCGGCGATCACCCCCGCCTCGATCAGCAGCCAAGGCGCGTGGCAGACGGCGGCGACGGGTTTGCCGCTGTTGACGAAGTCGCGGACAAATTGCACGGCATGGGCATCGGCGCGCAACAGGTCGGGATTCATCTGGCCGCCGGGCAGCACCAGCGCGTCGAAATCGGCGACGCGGGCATCGGACAACGCCATGTCGACAGGGACCGAGTCACCCCAATCCTTGCCCTTCCAGCCCTTGATCTGGCCCGTTTCGGGCGATACGACCGTGACGGTGGCCCCGGCCTTGCGCAATTGTTGCAAGGGTTCCATCAGTTCGGACTGTTCGAACCCATTCGTGGACAGGATCGCAATTTTCGCTTTGGCAATGTCGGTCATGATGTGCTCCTTGATTGGCGCTGTGGGCGGTCGGGTGACAAACTGCCAAAGGCCGCAAAAAGTTCCGCCCGGCAGGTGGGGAACCGATCCGTCCCGACCGCGTTACAATACAGAGATTTCATGTCGCCAGGAGACCAAACATGTCCATCATGGCCGGAGTTCCCGCACATCCCCCCGCACCGCCAGAGATCCCCGACACGCCGACCGCCCCGGATATTCAACCCATCGCGCCGCCCGAATGGCCGGCCGGTGACCCGCCCGAGGCGCCCGATGTTTCGCCGCCCATCGAATCGCCGCCCACCCCCGAAGAAATGCCCGCCGACATGGCCGATTATTCGGTTTTTGCCAGCCGCTGGTTCCTGAACCCGGTCAATTTTCCTGTCAGGTAAAAGTCCAAGTCGGCCAGCACGCTGCCGGCGTAAGAACTGCGAAGCGCACTTGCATCAAGCGGCCAGATGTGGGCGGAAGTTGCGGATCACCTGATCATAAACAGCACGTTTGAACGGCACGATGGCGGCCAGCATCTCGTCTGCCGCAATCCACCGCC
>JBBQGU010000312.1:0-4569 GCA_038323315.1 Rhodobacterales bacterium
CAAACCGCAAAGGGCCAGCCCTGCGGCTGGCCCTTTTGATTGGAGCGGGCGAAGGGATTCGAACCCTCGACCCTAACATTGGCAAGGTTATGCTCTACCCCTGAGCTACGCCCGCACTCCGTGGAAGGCGTATTAGCGCGTGTCGGTGCGCGGGGCAAGCGGGTTTTGCCAGGCTTTGACCAATTCGCGCAGCAGGGCTTCAAAGGGCGGTGGGATGACAAAGGTGCGGCGGGTCAGGCCTGTGGGATCAAAGCCGAGGGCGGCATAGCCGTGGACCAGCGACCAGACAGCGGTTTCAAGGACGGTGTCGGTTGCGTTATGCGGGGCGAAGGGCAGGCAGGCCTCGCGCAGGATCATGTAGGCGCGGCTGGAATGGGGGGTCAGGGCCGGGTCGCCACGGTTGACCTCGGGCGAGATGAACATCAGGTGAAACAGTCCCTTATGGGCCGAAGCGAAGGTCAGATAGCCTTGGCAGGTGCCAAGCAGCCGGTCGAAGGGATCAGGTCCGGCAGCCTCGCGGCCCGCAAAGATGGCGTCGGCAAAGATATGGAAGGCGCGGGCGGACATGGCGGTCAAAAGACCCGGCAGCCCGTCGAAATGATGCGCCGGGGCGGCGTGCGATACGCCTGCGCGGGCTGCCGTGCGCCGAAGGGTCAGGGCAGCCATACCGCCTTCGTCCAGCAGGGCCAGACCGGCATCGATCAGGGTGTCGCGCAGGGTTGAAGTCTCACTCATGACCATTGTATCGCAAAGTGTCTTGACAGTGTCAAGGCAGCGTGAGAATTGGTGTTGACTTTACACTGTCAAGGAGGCTGCGATGACACTGTCGCGTGTGGCATTTGCGGTTCTGGCCGGGCTTAGTCTGGTGATCGCAGTGATGTCGTTGCGGGTTCTGGCCCTGCCGTTCGATCTGGTCATGCCGAATATGGCGCATTTTGTCAGGGAAAAACCGTGGGGGCTGTGGGGGCACATTCTGGGTGCGCCGCTGGCGCTGGCGTTGGCACCGTTGCAACTGTGGACAGGGATGCGGCGTCGCTGGCCGGGCTTGCACCGCTGGAGCGGGCGTTTGTATGGCATGGCTGTTCTGGTGGGCGGGCTATCCGCTTTGGGCCTGGCCCCCACATCGCAGGCCAGCGATTTTGCGCGGGTTGGCTTCATGGTGCTGGGGGTGGTCTGGCTTGGCAGCACGGCGACAGGGATCTGGTACGCGCGGCAGGGAAATTACGCGCGGCATCTGTGGTGGATGCAGCGGTCGCTGGCGTTGACCTTTGCTGCCATTACGCTGCGGATCATCATGGCCCCCCTGATGGCCAGCGGTTGGACTGCGGCCGAGACCTATGACATCACGGCTTGGGGGGCGTGGTTGTTGAACCTGGGCGCGCTGGAATACTGGCAGCGGCGTCAGATCCGCCGGGTGGTTGCCTAAGCATACGATAGGGCGCCGGGTGGTGCCCTTTTTCGACTGGAGCGGGCGAAGGGATTCGAACCCTCGACCCTAACCTTGGCAAGGTTATGCTCTACCCCTGAGCTACGCCCGCACTCCGTCGATGGCGGGGATTTAGGCGGCGGCGGGTCGGGCCGCAAGGGGGAAAGTGCGATGGACTGCGATTTCATGGCATCCCTTGCAGGGCGACGCGGAAAGTGCGTAGGGCCTTGGATCAGGTGACGGGAGCGTAAGACGATGACATTGGACGAGTTGATGGCGCGCAGTGCCGGTCTGTGCGAATTTTGCGGCAGCGACACGCGTCTGGGCGGGGTAGATCTGCCGCCGGCCGGAGCGATCTTGTTGTGCCCCCTGTGCCGGGGCGACCGGGTCGTCGCCGACGCGCATTGGCGCTGTCTGGAGGGGGCGGCCTGGTCGCAGGTGCCGGTGGTGCAGTGGGCGGTCTGGCGGCGTCTTGGCAGTCTGGACGCGCCTTGGGCAGCCGCATTGCGGGCGGAGATGGACCTGCTGGCGCAAGTGCAGGCCTGGATCGACCTACCCGCAGCGGTCGCGCACCGGGACGCCCATGGCGTGGGGTTGGCGCAAGGCGATACAGTGGTGTTGATCAAGGATCTGGTGGTCAAGGGGGCGGGTTTTACGGCCAAGCGCGGCACTTCGGTGCGGGGGATTGGGTTGGTCGCGGACAATGGCGGGCAGATCGAGGGGCGGGTGGACGGGCAGAAGATCATCATTCTGACGGAGTATGTGAAGAAGAAATAGCGTGGTTACGATTTTTCTGCGAAAAATCAAACTGTCGCCGCGATGGATTTTTGCAGCGGTCTTTGGCGTCCTTGCAGATAAGTGTTCATATCCTCATGTATCGAACGCATATTCTTGCAGTTGCTCATCCCGCCTGAACGTGCTGCGCCGGGCGGCTTTGGTTTTGGCGGCAGGCTCAGGCGTCTGCTGTCACCGCCCCTGACAGGCGGTGCGCAAGGTTGGATCAGATCCGGTCAGGCGCCGCGGGACAAGGCGGCGACGCCGGTGCGGGCGATCTCGCGCAGGCCAAGGGGGCGCATCAGGTCGGCAAAGGCATCGATTTTCTCGGGCGTTCCGGTCATCTCGAACACAAAGCTTTCCAGCGTGGAATCGACCACGTTGGCGCGGAAGATCTCGGCCAGACGCAGGGCCTCGATCCTGGCATCGCCCTTGCCGGTGACCTTGAACAAAGCGAGTTCGCGCTGGACGGACGGGCCCTCGGCGGTCAGGTCATGCACCTCATGAACCACCACCATGCGTTCCAGTTGTGCCTTGATCTGAGCGATGACCGGCGGGGTGCCGCGTGTGACGACGGTGATGCGGCTGCGGTGGCTGGCATGATCCGTCTCGGCCACGGTCAGGCTTTCAATATTATAGCCGCGCCCCGAGAACAGCCCGATCACCCGCGCCAGCACGCCGCTTTCGTTCTCGACGACGACGGCGAGGGTGTGGCTCTCGATAACTTCGCCATTGGGGTCACGCAATTCATAGGCGGAATGGCTGGTCGAGCCTTTCTTGATATTCAGCGCGCTCATCACGGGCCCTTTCACTTTGATACAAATATTCTGGGGGCCCGGGGGCTAGCCCCCGGTTTTCCTTGGTTTCCCGGGGGCTAGCTCCCGGTTTCCTTGGTTTCCGGGTAGCTAGCCCCCGGTTTCCTTGGTTTCAAGGCGCTTAGCCCACGGTTGTCTTACACCAGCACCGCCCCTTTGGCGCCGATCGCACCCTTGGTGTCAGCATCGCCCAGCAGCATTTCGTTGTGGGGTTTGCCTGAAGGGATCATCGGGAAGCAGTTTTCGTGTTTCTCCACGCGGCAGTCAAAGATCACCGGGCCGTTATAGGCCAACATTTCCTTGATCGCTTCGTCCAGATCGGCGGGGTCGTCGATGCGGATGCCTTTGCAGCCGAAGGCTTCGGCCAGTTTCACGAAGTCGGGCAGGCTTTCCGACCACGAATGGCTGTAGCGCTGACCGTGCAGCAGTTCTTGCCATTGGCGGACCATGCCCAGGCGTTCATTGTTCAGGATGAACTGTTTGACCGGCGTGCGGAATTGCATCGCGGTGCCCATTTCCTGCATGTTCATCAGCCACGACGCCTCGCCTGCCACGTTGATGACAAGTGACTCGGGGTGGGCGACCTGAACGCCGATCGAGGCGGGCAGGCCGTAGCCCATGGTGCCAAGGCCGCCAGAGGTCATCCAGCGATTGGGCTCTTCAAAGCCCAGATATTGCGCGGCCCACATCTGGTGCTGGCCGACCTCGGTCGTGATGTAGCGGTCCATGCCGCGGGTCAGAGCCTCCAACCGCTCCAAGGCATACTGGGGTTTGATGGTTTTGGTCGAGGGTTTGTAGGAGAGGCATTTGACCGCGCGCCATTGGTTGATCTGGCTCCACCAGGCGTTGAGTTCCGGCCGGTTGGTGCGGGCACCACGGGCGCGCCAGAGGGTCAGAACCTCGCGCAAGACCTCGGTCACGTCGCCGACGATGGGGACGTCCACGCGGATGACCTTGTTGATCGAGGAGGGGTCGATGTCGATATGGACCTTCCTTGACCCCGGCGAGAAATCCTTGATGCGGCCGGTGATGCGGTCATCGAACCGCGCGCCGATGTTGATCATCAGGTCGCAGCCGTGCATCGCAAGGTTCGCCTCGTACAACCCGTGCATGCCCAGCATACCGAGCCAGTTCTTGCCGCTGGCCGGATAGCAGCCGAGGCCCATAAGGGTCGAGGTGATCGGGAAATCAGTTCCGGCGACCAGTTCGCGCAGCAGGTTCGACGCCTCACGCCCCGAATTGATCACGCCGCCGCCGGTGTAGAAGACCGGGCGTTCGGCCTGTTCCATCATCTCGACCAGACGCAGGATCTGTTCGGGGTCGCCTTTGGTGCGGGGTTGGTAATGGCTGATTTTCACCTCGTCCATCGGCACATAGTTGGATTGTGCGAATTGGACGTCCTTGGGGATGTCGACCAGAACCGGGCCGGGGCGGCCGTGGGTGGCGACGTGGAAGGCTTGGTGGATCGTTGAAGCCAGGTTGGCGGTATCTTTGACCAGCCAGTTCATCTTTGTGCAGGGCCGCGTGATGCCGACGGTATCCGCCTCTTGAAAG
>JBBQGU010000313.1:0-4530 GCA_038323315.1 Rhodobacterales bacterium
GGGTTTGATCAGGGATCTGTACCAGTCGCCGGGTTTGATCATCGCCCCCGTGGCAGAGGCGGC
Organism: Rhodobacterales bacterium; assembly: GCA_038323315.1. Lineage (GTDB taxonomy): Bacteria > Pseudomonadota > Alphaproteobacteria > Rhodobacterales > Rhodobacteraceae > Stagnihabitans. The sequence continues at coordinate 64 of JBBQGU010000313.1, forward strand.
ACCGCACGCGGCAAGATAGGTCAAGAACAGGGTCCAGTGCATTGCCAAGGCCTCCAACGGTCAAGGCTTAGCTAGGTCATGCCCGCGCGCGATCCAAGGGTCTGTGGGTGCGATCTTTGGCCTCGAGCTGCGCCAAGGCGGAAAACAGGGCATCCGAGCGGCTGAAACGGACCTGTTTGCGGGCTGCGGCATCAACCAGAAAAGCCACCTCGGGCATGGGGGGGGCATGCAGGACGGCGGAATTGGGCAGGACCACCGTAGCCGCAGACCGGACCAGCGACAGGCCCAGCCAGCCCAGCTTTTGCCGCCCCGTGGTGCGCGCACGGGCATTGATGCTGTCATGGCCCAGCCGCGCCACGGCACCGCCGATCCCGGCATAGACATGGCGGGCGGCGAAGATCCCCGGACGAACGGCCAGCGGCAGCACGGCAACACCAGCCTCGGACCGTTTGTAGAGCGTGTCCGCCTCGGCCAGCAGGCGGTGGGTCAGGCGTTTGGTGCGGTTGTCGCTGATGGGGTTGCCGAGCAGGTGTTCGGGGTGAAGACCCTCTTCGTCCAGCCAGTCCAGGGGCAGGTACAGGCGGCCGGCGCGGGCATCCTCGCCCACATCGCGCGCGATGTTGGTCAGTTGCATGGCAAGGCCAAGGTCGCAGGCACGGGCGAGGGCGTCGGCATCGCGGACGCGCATCAAGACGCACATCATCGCGCCAACCGCACTGGCGACGCGGGCGCAATAAGCGCGCAGGTCGGGGAAGGTGGCATAGCGTTTGCCAAAGGCGTCCCAGGCAAGACCCTCCAACAGGGCATCCGGCAGGGCGCGGGGCATGTCGAAATCCTGCACCACGGCGGCAAAGGCGCGGTCGGCGGGGGCGTTGCGCGGGCGGCCTTCGTAAACCAGATCAAGGCGGTCGCGCAGGGCGAGGACCGCCGGGGCCTTGTCGTCGCTGTCATCGACAGCATCGTCGGCAAGGCGGCAAAAGGCATAGAGGGCGAGTGCCGGGTCGCGAACGCGGGCGGGCAGCAGGCGCGAGGCGGCGTGGAAGGACAGGGAGCCTGTCCGGATCGCCTCGCGGCAATGGGCCATATCGGCAGGTGCAATCATTCTGCGGCCATCCTTAAAGGCGTGCTGCGGGGGGCGTCGGGGACGAGTTTGCCCAGCACCTCGGCCGAGGCGATGACGCCGGGCAGGCCGGCGCCGGGATGGGTGCCTGCGCCGACGAGGAAAAGGCCCTTGGCTTCCTCGGACACGTTGTGGGGACGGAACCACGCGGATTGCAGGATGCGCGGTTCGATGGAGAAGCCGCTGCCATAGGGCGAGAGGTAGCGGGATTCAAAGCTGTTGGGGGTAAAGACCAGCTGTTCGGTCAGGTGATCCGACAGGCCGGGCAGAAGGCGATCCTCCAGCATGGTTTTCATCTTTTGCAGGTAGGGTTCCTGTTCCGTCGCCCAGTCGGTGTCGCCTATCCCCAGATGGGGCACGGGCGACAGGGCGTAAAAGGTGTCATCGCCCAGAGGGGCCGACGAGGGGTCGGTAACCGAGGGGCGGTGGACATACAGGCTCATGTCGTCGGCCAGACGGCCCCGGATGAAGATGTCGCGGATGTGCTCCTTGTAGCGCGGGCCGACCAGGATAGTGTGGTGGCCAACATCGGGCCACATCATCTTGGTGCCTTTGGTGCCGAAATACCAGACGAACAGGCCCATGGACCAGCGTTTGCGGGCCAGTTTTGCCTTGGTCCAACGCTTGTTCGGGTGGTTGCGCAGCAGACGGTCATAGGTGTGGCCGGCATCGGCGTTCGACACCACGACATCGGCTGACAGAACCTGGCCATCGGTCAGGCGCACGCCCTTGGCGCGGCCGTCTTCTAGGATGATCTCGTCAACCTCGGCGTTCAGCCTTAGCTGACCGCCCTGCGCGGCGATTACACCGGCCATGGCGATGGCAATCGCGCCCACGCCGCCCATGGCGTAATGCACGCCGAACGACTTCTCCAGATGGCTGACGAGGATGTACATCGAGGTAACGTGAAACGGGTCGCCGCCGATGAACAGGGGGTGGAACGACAGGGCAAAGCGCAGGCGTTCGTCTTTGACGCGGGATGCCGCATGGGCATAGACCGACTTGTCGGCGCGTAAGCGGGCAAAGGTCGGCAGCACCGTCAGCAGGTCGACAAAGCGGTGCATCGAGCGGCGGCCAAGATCCTCGAACCCGAACCAGTAGCGTTTCTCGCTGTCGCGCAGAAAGCGGTCATAGCCGGGCAGGTCGGAGGGGGACAGGCGCGCCACCTCGGCCCGCATGGCGTCATCGTCGGGGAGGGCGGTGAAGGTCGAGCCGTCCTGAAAGCGGATTTCGTAGAACGGGTCCAGCGCGCGCAGGTCGACGTCGCGGTCAAAGTCGCGCCCGCAGGCGGACCAAAGTTCGCGCAGGCCCTGCGGTACGGTGACGATGGTTGGCCCCAGATCAAAGCGGTGGCCGCCTTGGCTGATCGACGAGCCGCGCCCACCCGGCATGTCCAGCCGGTCGATCACGGTGACGCGGTAGCCCTTGGCCCCGAGGCGCATGGCCGCCGCAAGGCCGCCAAGGCCGGCGCCGATCACGATGGCATCCGCCCCGGATGTGGGCGGTATCGAAGTCTTGCGAGAGTCGGTATGTGTCAACATGAGCCCACGATATACTGTCCACTCTGATTTACAATAGTTGCCTTTGTGTTGCAAAACTTTTTGCTTTCTGCTTTGAAAGACTGGCAAAAACTGTCAGGCTGTCCTGACACATCTGCAGGAGGCTGCTATCAACACCGTCACGCTAAGCCTGTTTCGCTTTGCTACATTGCCTGCCCGGTTGTGGGTTCTGGGGCAGATGGGGGCGGCGCGGCTGGCCTTTCGGCGCATGCCGGAGGTGGGATTTTACAAGCTGTGCGGGTCGGGCACGGGTCAGGGCTTTACGCCGCGACCAAACACCGCAGTCTGGGCAATTCTGGCGACCTGGCCCGATGCTGCGACGGCGCGGCGGGTTGTCGATACGGCGCCGGTCTACCGGCGCTGGCGGGGGATGGCGGCGGAAAGCTGGACGGTTCTGCTGGAGCCGACCTCGGCCCGTGGGCTGTGGTCGGGCAAGCAGCCGTTTCAACCGGGAGATACCGTGAATACCGGCCCCGTGGTGGCACTGACGCGGGCAACCATGCGCGCCAGCACGTTTTTGCGGTTCTGGGGCCGGGTGCCGGATATCTCGGCCGCGATCGGCAGCGATCCCAATGTCATCTTCAAGATCGGAATTGGCGAGGTGCCTTTGCTGCATCAGGTGACGTTCTCGATCTGGCCGGACGCGGCTGCGATGGCCAATTTCGCACGCGGCGATGGGCCGCATGGCCGGGCCATTCAGGCGGTGCGCGCCGAAAACTGGTTTTCGGAAGAGCTATATGCCCGCTTTCGCATCCTTGACGATTGGGGCACATGGGGCGGGACAAGCCCGCTTGCGACAAAGGATGCTGCATGAGCCAACCGTTCCCATTCTCGGCCATCGTCGGGCAACAGGCGATGAAACAGGCGATGGTCCTGACCGCGATCGATCCCGGCATCGGTGGGGTGCTGGTGTTCGGCGACCGTGGCACCGGCAAATCCACCGCCGTCCGCGCGCTGGCCGCCTTGCTGCCCGAGATTACGGCGGTCGAGGGGTGTCCCGTGAACTCGGCACGGGTCGAGGATGTGCCGGATTGGGTGGGCGTGCGGCTGACCACGCTGGTCAAACGTCCGACTCCGGTGATCGACCTGCCCTTGGGTGCGACCGAGGACCGGGTTGTGGGCGCGCTGGACATCGAACGCGCGCTGACACGCGGCGAAAAGGCGTTCGAGCCGGGGCTGCTGGCCCGCGCCAATCGGGGCTATCTGTATATCGACGAGGTCAACCTGTTGGAGGATCACATCGTCGACCTGCTGCTGGACGTGGCGCAATCGGGCGAGAATGTGGTGGAGCGTGAGGGGCTGTCGATCCGGCACCCGGCGCGGTTTGTGCTGGTCGGCTCGGGCAACCCCGAGGAGGGGGAGTTGAGGCCGCAACTGCTCGACCGATTCGGGCTGTCGGTCGAGGTGGTGTCGCCGCGCGATGTGGAAACGCGGGTCGAGGTGATGCGGCGGCGCGATGCCTATGAAAACGACAACGCGGCCTTCATGGCGAAATGGCGCGTCGATGACAGCGCGCTGCGCGAGGCTATTCTGACCGCCCGCGCTGCTGTGCCGGGTTTGAAAACGCCGGGTGCGGTGCTGCATGACTGCGCCGCCCTGTGCATCGCCCTGGGGTCGGATGGGTTGCGGGGCGAGTTAACCTTGCTGCGGGCCGCCCGTGCGCAGGCAGCCTATGAGGGGGCGGATACCGTCACCCGCGACCATTTGAAAACCGTGGCAACCAGCGCCTTGTCGCACCGGCTGCGCCGCGATCCGCTGGACGAGGCGGGGTCAGGCGCGCGCGTGGCC
>JBBQGU010000314.1:0-4527 GCA_038323315.1 Rhodobacterales bacterium
TTTCAGCCGCCGGGCCTCGGTCAAACTGAAATCCGCATCGCCTTTGCCAATGTCGACACCACCGGCATCGCCGAGGTTTTCCGGCGCCTGTCCGCCCTGACCGTGTAATCTCGCCATCTTGTCCCATCCCGTCTTTCGTCATAGACATGCCCCCAGAAAACCACGGAGCGCCCATGTCCACCGATGACGAGATCCAAAAGAAGAAGGCCGGCAAGTTTCAAAGCTCGATGCTGGTCTGGGTGCTGATGGCCATGCTGATCACCGGATTGGGCGGCTTTGGCATCACCAACTTTGGCCGGTCCGTCACAGCCATCGGGTCCGTGGGCACGCAGGAAATTGCCGTGACCACCTATGCCCGCGCCCTGCGATCCCGGATCAACCAACTGTCCCAGCAATTCGGCCAGCAACTGGGGATGAACGAAGCGCAGTTGTTCGGGCTGGACCAGCAGGTGCTGTCGGGCCTCGTCGCCAATGCGTCGCTGGACAACGAAGCGCAACGCATCGGCATCTCGGTCGGCGATCAGGCGGTGGCCGAGCGCGTCTCGACCGACCAGAACTTTCAGGACCTTACCGGCAAGTTCAGCGCCGTCACCTACCGCCAGCTGCTGGAACAGAACGACATGACCGTGCGCGACTATGAAACCGGCCTGCGCGCCGATGTCGCCCGCACCGTCCTGCAAGCTGCCGTTGTCGGCGGGATCGAGGCGCCTTCGGCCCTGACCGACACCCTGTACACCTTTGCCGCCGAACAGCGCAGCTTTGCGCTGCTGCCTCTGACCGAGGCGAGCCTGCCCGCCAAGATCGCGCCCCCAACCGATGCCGATCTGAAAACCTTCTACGACGCCAACATCGCTCAGTTCACCCGCGCCGAGGCCAAGCAGATCACCTATGCCGCCCTGCTGACCGCCGATGTCGCGCCGAAGATGGAGGTGGCCGAAACCGAGATTCAGGCCCTGTATGACTCTCGCACGGCCGACTACACCATCCCCGAAACGCGGCTGGTCGAACGGCTGGTCTACCCGTCCGAGGCGGAGGCCGCAGCCGCCAAGCTCAAGTTGGACGCCGGCACCCCCTTTGAAACGCTGGTCGCGGACCGTGGGCTGGACCTGACCGATATCGACATGGGTGACGTCACCAAGGCCGATCTGGCCCAGGCTGGCGACGCTGTCTTTGCCCTGACCGCACCGGGCATCGTCGGCCCGCTGTCCTCGACCCTCGGCCCCGCTCTGTTCCGCATGAACGCCATCCTGCCCGCCCAGAACACCACCCTGGCACAGGTGCAAGACACGCTGAAACTGGAACTGCAGACCAAGGCCGCCGTAAAATCCATTGCCGACCAAACCACTGCAATCGAGGATGCCCTGGCAGGCGGTGCGACGCTGGAGGATCTGGCCAAGGACTACACCATGACCCTCGCCTCCACCGACTATGTCGCGGGTGCCGACGACAATGCGCCCATCACCGCCGACCGCGCCTTTGCCGCCGCCGCCGACACACTGGCCACCGGCGACTATCCCGCTGCCTTGCCGATGACCGATGGCAGTCTGATCGCCCTGCGGCTGGACGCGACCGTGCCGCCCGCCCCGATTCCGCTGGACAAGGTCAAGGAAAAGGTGATGACCGCCTACCTGGCCGACGCGCTGGCCAAGGCGCTGACGGCCCAGGCACAGGCGGCCGAAGCCGCCGTAAAAGCGGGCGCTGCCTTGGGCAGCCAGGGCATCGTCACCAACATCGCAGCCACCCCCCGCGACGGTACACCAGCGGGCACTACCCCGGCTGTCGTCACGACCGCCTTCACGATGAAGGTCGGCGATGTGCAAGTGATCGACACCCCCGACTTCACCGGGTTGATCCGGCTGGACAGCATCACCCCCGCCGACCCCGCCAGTGACGCTTCCAAAACCGATCTGGCCCAGACCGCGACGCAGATGCAGCAATCCATCGCGCAGGACACCTACGACCTGTACACCACCGCGATGACGGCGCAGGGCGGTCTGACCATCGATCAAACCGCGATCGCTTCGGTCCAATCGCAGATGAACTGATGTCGCTCTACCCCACATTCGAGGTGTTTGAACAAGACTGGGCGCAGGGCAAGAATGCCCTCGTCTACGCCCGCCTCGCCGCCGATCTGGATACCCCCGTGTCGCTGATGGCCAAACTGGGCGAAGCACGGACCGACACTTTCATGCTGGAATCGGTCACGGGGGGCGAGGTCCGGGGCCGCTATTCCATCGTCGGCATGAAACCCGACCTGATCTGGACCTGCCACGGCACTCAAAGCCGCATCAACCGTGAGGCGCGCTTTGACCCTGCAGGCGTCCGCGACCAGCCCGGCGCGCCCTTGGACAACCTGCGCGCTTTGCTGGCCGAATGCCGCGTGGACCTGCCCGAGGGGCTGCCCGCAATCGCAGCCGGTCTTTACGGTTATCTGGGCTATGACATGATCCGGCTGGTGGAACACCTGCCCAACATCAACCCCGACCCCCTTGGCCTGCCCGATGCCGTGCTGTTGCGCCCCTCGGTGGTGGCCGTTCTGGATGGCGTCAAGGGCGAGGTGACAGTGGTCTCGCCCGCCTGGGCCGCCTCGGGCCTGTCGGCCCGCGCGGCCTATGCCCAAGGCGCCGAGCGTGTGATGGACGCCCTGCGCGATCTGGACCGCGCGCCACCCGCCCAGCGCGACCTCGGCGACGCAGCACCCGTGGGCGAACCGGTGTCAAACTTCACCCATGACGCCTACAAACACGCCATTGAAAAGGCCAAGGACTATATCCGCGCCGGAGACATCTTTCAGGTCGTGCCCAGCCAACGCTGGTCTCAGGATTTCACCCTGCCGCCCTTTGCGCTGTACCGGTCCTTGCGCCGCACCAACCCCTCACCGTTCATGTTCTTCTTCAACTTCGGCCCGTTTCAGGTCATCGGTGCCAGCCCCGAAATCCTAGTCCGTCTGCGCGACGGCGAGGTCACCGTCCGCCCCATCGCAGGCACCCGCAAACGCGGCGCAACCCCCGAGGAAGACCGCGCGCTGGAGGCTGATCTGCTGGCCGACCCAAAAGAACGGGCCGAACACCTGATGCTCCTGGACCTCGGCCGCAACGATGTGGGACGTGTGGCCAAAGTGGGCACCGTCCACCCGACCGAGAAATTCATCGTCGAACGCTATTCCCATGTGATGCACATCGTGTCCAACGTGGTGGGCGAAATCGCTGATGGCGAGGACGCATTGTCGGCCCTTCTGGCCGGCATGCCAGCGGGCACCGTGTCAGGCGCGCCAAAGGTCCGCGCGATGGAGATTATCGACGAGCTGGAACCTGAAAAACGCGGCGTGTATGGCGGCGGCGTGGGATACTTCGCCTGCAATGGCGAGATGGACTTTTGCATCGCCCTGCGGACTGCTGTCCTTATAAAAGAGAAGCTTTATATCCAGGCCGGAGGCGGCGTCGTTTATGACAGCGACCCCGAAGCGGAATACCAAGAGACGGTGAACAAAGGCAAAGCCCTGCGCCGCGCCGCCGAAGACGCCGGAACCTTTACCAGGCGCGGCAATTTCTGAACCATGATGGGCGCATCGCCCCGCGAGGCATGCCGGGTCCTGTCATCTTGCAGGGGGGTCGCGGCTGCACAATCCGTCCACCCTCATTCACTCTGACCCAAATACTCATCTTGTCGGGGCCGCCCAAGTCAGAAGCAAATGAGTATTTGGATCGAAATGAAGTTGGAAGGGTCTTGTTTACCGCCCCAATGCGGCTGTCACGGGGGCCAAGGCCACCGTTGCGGCCTTGCCCTCGACGGTCCATTCCAGGATGGCGGCCACGGTTTCCGCCCGCGTATCGCCGATCACCACGACCAGGCCATCTTGCGCCGCTTTGAACGCCGCGCGGTCGAGGTAACGGCGGATGGTCGGTTTGTTCTCGCCCTCGGCATCGAGGCGGCGAAAGATGACGGCGCCCGGCACGCCGTCGCGGCGGGCGATCTGATCGGCAGCGTTCAGACCGCGGTCATAGGTGACTAGCCCGCGCCCCTCGCCCTTGATCACCGGCAAGACCAGCGTGGCCAGCGGACGCTGATCCTGAAAGCCGCCGATGTCCTGGTCGATCACCGCAACGCTTTCGGGCAGGATGCTGGACAGGGTTTGAAAGGTCGTCTCCAGGTCCTCGGCGGTTGCACCCTGGGGGATGCCGTTGGCCAGCGTCAGCACCTCTTGCCCCGCCGCGCGGTAGGTGGCGCTGGCCTCTTTGGCATCGGTGGCGAGGGGGTCGACCACGAAACTGACCGGGAACGGCAGGGTGGCCAGATCCTCACGACGCATGCCCGCCGATCCCACATCATGGAGCAAGATCACGAAGAGCGGTTTGTTCGCCCTATTGTCGAACTTGCGAGCGAATTTCTGAACCGGGGGCGCCACGGTTTGGGTGGTCTCGGCGGGTTTGGTCGCACCGATCTGGGGCAGTTGGCCAGTCCTGACGCGAGGCACCGTCTTGTCCTGCACCGTGGCGGGCAGTTTATTCTGCAAGGGTTCGGTTGGCC
>JBBQGU010000315.1:0-4480 GCA_038323315.1 Rhodobacterales bacterium
GCTTCAGGCCATGTGCGGTGACTAGTTCCGGGGTGATGTCGGGTTCGGCCATGCCAACGCGTCCTCGATTGGGATGCGGGGGTGTTTAGGGCAAAGGCGGGGCGAGGGAAAGGTCGGAACGGCGCAGCAGTCCGATCGGCCCTGACGCAATGAAAAGGCCCCGGCACATGAAAGTGCCAGGGCCGATGTTCTCAGAGTACGAAGGTCGCGGTGTCAGTTATTGGACTTGTGCGTCCAGCGCCGCAACCAGTTCTGCTTGGGTCCAGCCCAGCTGGATGCTGCCGTCGGCCTGAGTGTTTTCTGCCAGATTGATGGTGAACGCCTGTGCTTTGCTGACAACCGACGTATCAAGGTCGATGAACATCATCATGCTGCCATCGCTGTTCAGGTTGACAGCGCGGACGCTGCCCAGCTTCATGCCGTCAGCGGAAATGACAGTGTTGCCCGCGAACATTGCGTTGTCGGGTGCGGTAACGTCGCTGTTCGCCGTACCGGTGGTGTCGGTCGAAGTCGTGGTGGTGGTTGCCGTCGTATCGCCAGCCGGAGCGGGCGGAACGACTGTCAACATTGTGCTTTCACCGGTTCCGATGTTCAGCGCTGCGGCGGGAAGTGCAGCAAAACCAACCAGAGCGGCGCTCAGCATGAGATTACGAAGATTAGACATGATCGTTCCTTTCAACTTATGATGGGCTCACCGCCCGTTGTGCCACCTAAACTCTGCCCATCGTTAATGGTTGCATCCAGACAGGGGGTGCAGCAAAAATCCGCTTATATGGGCGATGTGATGCGGCGGGATTCTGCCAGAAAAGTGCGAGGCCCCAAACTTGCCGGGAACCAGATGTTGCCGGCGTGAAACCATGTCTTCATGTAAAAAGAAGGCATGTCCGTACCTCATTTAACCGTCAGATAAAGAACCCCAACACAAAGGAGAAACTTCTTAAAACATATGCTTTTCATCTATGGTAGCCCGGCAGTTGAACCGCAGTAGGGTACGCCCGAATTCGCCACGATGATGACAGGCTTTGCGGCGGCAAGCGCCGCGATGGCTGCCGACGGTGTCATGCGTAGCGGAGAGGGTCTGAAAGGCGTTGAAACCGCAACGTCGCTGCGGGTTCGCCATGGCTAAGTCGAAACGATGGATGGGCCTTTCGCCGAAACCAAGGAACATCTTGGCGGCTAATATGTCATCGAAGCTCCAGATCTGGATGCTGCCTTGAAGTATGCGGCGATGATCCCCTCGCTCGGTAATGGCACCGTCGAATTACGCCCGTCGATGGATTACGACCCGGCAGGAAACTGACATGACCCAGGCCGCCCCTCAAGCCATCGCCTCAACTCGCGCGACCGCGCCCTGTGGGACCATGCGGCCATCTCCGAGGGGCTGACCCATCTGCAGGACGCCCTGACGCGCATGACCCCCGGGCCCTATCAGACCAAGGGGCCGCAGATCGCCCTGCTCTAATCCAGCCTGCACCGGATGGAGCCGACGCCGGTCGTGCAACTGAACCGCGCCGTGGCTCTGGCCGAGACGGGCCACCTGGCCGCCGCCGTCGCGATCTTGCAGGCTTTGTCGGCACCTGTGAGCGATTACCAACCCTCCATGCAGTGATGGCCGAATACATGGCCCGCTGCGGTGGACCTGATGCAGGGCGTGCCGCCCGCACCATAGCACTTGCGCCGTCGGATGCCGACGTGGAATGGCTGCGTCGACGTCTGCAGGCGCTAAAGGACCTGGCCCGGTAACCAGTGGCCCCAAAAAAAAGGCCGAGCTTGCGCTCGGCCAGGTCCAACAGGGAGGTATGAAGCAGCAAGAGCGAACTCGACTGCTGCCTCATCGATGAACATAGGGTTGCATGGTGTTAGCGGCAACAGCGTGCAGGCTGCAAATACGGCATTGCCGCCATGCAATAAATGCATGGAACCAATTGACGCTGGGTCAACGTCGTCAATCCGGATGACGTTTTCTGTAGGCCAGAATTTCTTCCATCACGAAATCCCGGAATGCAGCGACCCGTTTGGAATGCCGTAATTCTTCGGGATATGCAAGGAAAACAGGCACTTCGCCAGATTCCACATCGGGCAACACACGAACCAGGTCAGGGCTGTCATCTGTGATGTAATGCGGCAACAGTCCGACACCAAGGTGGTTCAACACACCTTGCAGGACGCCGAAGTAATTGTTGACCGTCAGAGTTGAGGGAATGTCATGGCTCATCAATTCTGCCACCAACAGCGCTCCTGCGGCAACTTGGGGCGTTCCGGCGTGCTGGCTGATCAGACGGTGATGGGCGAAATCGTCCATGTCGCGCGGCGTGCCGTGTTCTGCCAGATATTCCTTGGTCGCATAAAGCCGCATGTGGATGTTCATCAGCCGCTTGCGGATCAGGTCGGCTTGCGTCGGCTCTTTCATGCGGATGGCCACGTCAGCCTCACGCATGGGCAGGTCCAGAACCCGCTCCTCCAGCATCAAGTCGATTTTCAGCGCCGGGAATTTCGCGTAGAGTTTGGCAAGCCGGGGTGCCAGCCACAGCGTGCCAAAGCCGGTCGTCGTTGTCACCCGCAATTCGCCGAACACCTCATCCTCGCTGTCGCGGATGCGGGCGGCGGCGGCGTCCAGACGGCGGTTCATCTGGCTGGTGGCATCAAACAGCAACTCGCCCTGTTCGGTCAGAATCAGGCCGCGTGCGTGGCGGTGAAACAGGGTGACCGACAGGCTTTCCTCCAGCGCGCGGATCTGGCGGCTGACGGCGGATTGGCTCAGATGCAGCACCTCACCGGCATGGGTGAGGCTGCCCTTGTCGGCCACCGCGTGGAATATACGCAACTTGTCCCAGTCGACCATGGCCCCGCCCTTGCTGTCCGGCGTTGTATAACACCGAAACGAGCCTCGCTGTCTACCGGCTTTCCCTTTGGACGTCTTTTGCCTATTCTGGCACCGGACACAGGGGCAGATCATGGCAGTTGGCGTGTTTGACAGCGGAATTGGCGGACTGACCGTCCTGGATGCCCTGCAAAAGCGGCTGCCGCAGGTCCCCTTTGTCTATTTCGGCGACAACGCCCATGCGCCTTATGGCGTTCGCACCCATGACGACATCTTCAACCTGACCACTTTCGCAGTCGAGCGGTTGTGGGACGAGGGTTGCGATCTGGTCATCCTGGCCTGCAACACCGCCTCTGCCGCCGCCCTGAAACGCATGCAGGAAACCTGGCTGCCGGCCGACAAACGCGTACTGGGCGTCTTTGTGCCGTTGATCGAGGCGCTGACAGAACGGCAGTGGGGCGACAATTCCCCCCCGCGCGAGGTGGCAGTGAAACATGTGGCGCTGTTTGCGACCCCCGCCACGGTCGCCAGCCGCGCCTTTCAGCGCGAGTTGGCCTTTCGCGCCATCGGCGTCGATGTCGAGGCGCAGCCCTGCGGCGGTGTGGTGGACGCCATCGAACAGGGCGACGAAATTCTGGCCGAGGCGTTGGTGCGCTCTCATGTCGAGGCGCTGATGCGCCGTATGCCCCACCCCCAGGCCGCCGTGTTGGGCTGCACCCATTACCCGCTGGTGGCCAAAGCGTTTCAAGAGGCGTTAGGCCCAGATGTCAAAGTCTATTCCCAGGCCAATCTGGTCGCAGAATCTCTGGCCGATTACTTGACCCGCCACCCCGAGATGCTGGGCACCGGCATTGTTTCCAAATTCCTGACCACCGGCGACCCCAAAAGCGTGTCCAGCAAATCCACCCAGTTCCTGCGCCGCCAGATCGTGTTCGAGGCGGCCTGACGCCACTTGGCTGATAGCAAATCTGGCAAGTGCCTCAATATGACCGCTTATCGTGCCTGAGGCATCTGTACGTTGAAAAAATCCAGGATTTCAGCAATGTTTTCATATCCTAAGGTATGAAAATCAGAATGCTCAATGTTGACGGAGGGCGTAATGACGGACATGTGCAAGAAGGCTGTCGTACTCGAAAATCTTGACGGTTGCCCAAGCAAGTTCATTGTTCACGCCAAAAACGGCTTGGGCGACATATGAGACCTGCCTCAAGGATCTTAGCCCTGGCGTCAATGCGTTTCACTCGATCCGGGCCATCAAATCTGGAATCTGCGGACGTGGATGAGTTGAAAGGAAGGATTGCGGCGTGATCGAACTATCCGCATGGAAGGCTGCCCGGTTTCAGGCGTTGACCGCCCCCGATGGCTGGCTGAACCTGACCGACCGCATCCAGATCACCGCCTTGCCCGGCAGTGTTGGTGCAGGTCCTGACAACGACCTGCGGCTTGCCAGCGGCCCCGCCTATCTTGGTCGTCTGCTACCCTGCTGCCGCTTTGAAACCCCCGACGGCAGCATCTTCCCCTTTCACGGCCAAGACAATCCGATGCTGCAGGTCGACCGGTTTTTGTTGGAAATTCATTCCAGTGACGACCAACCCGCCCTGCGCGTCCGTGACCTGACCCTGCCGCGTCACGTCACGCTGCGCTATTTTCCCGCTGACC
>JBBQGU010000316.1:0-4467 GCA_038323315.1 Rhodobacterales bacterium
GCGGGCCTTCAGCGCGGTTGCAACCTCGACCGCCGAGGCGAAGCCATCTTCGTGAAAGCCGTGACGCATCCATGCGCCGCAGAACCACACGCCGTGTTCGCCATTTACGCGGCGGATGGTGTGTTGGGCTGCAATGGCGGCGGTGTCGAAAACCGGATGGCGGAATGTGGTGGTGTCGTGGATCAGGTGTTCAGCGATGGGCCGGTTGGGGTTCAGGGTGACGAACAGCGGGTCATCCTTGGGGATCGGTTGCAGCGAGTTCATCCAGTAGGTCAGGTCGATCCGGTCGGGGCGCGGGCCTGCGGGTTCGGTATAGACCCAGCTGGCCCAGGCGCGGCGCGATTTGGGCATCTGTGCGGTGTCGGCATGCAGGGTCGCGGTGTTGGATTGGTATTGCACGGCGCCGAGAGCCTGTTGGACGGTCGGTGTGGGATCGGCCAGCATGCGCAGGCTGTCGTCGGAATGGGTGGCAAAGATGACCTCGTCGTAATGCTCCCACTCGCCGCCGAATGCGCGCAGCATGACACCCTCCTCGGCCCGGCGGACGCCTGCAATCGCAGCACCTGTGCGGATATCGACACCAGCCTGGACCAGGGATGCTTGCAGCCGCGTGACATATTGCACCGAACCGCCCTGCACTGTGTACCACTGGTGCTGGCCTGTCACGCTCATCAAAGCATGGTTCTGGAAGAACCGGATCAGGGTTTCCGCCGGAAAGTCCAGCACGCCGTCCAGCGGTGTTGACCAGATTGCGCCCGAGATCGGCAGGATATAGAAATCACGGAACCACGTGCTGGTGCCAAGGTTGGACAGCAGATCGCCCATGGTCATGCCGGGTCTGACCGCAGCGGCGCCATGTTTGTTGAAATGCAGAATGTCGCGCAGCATCCGCAGAAAGCGGGGCGAGGCCAGGTTGCGGCGTTGCGCAAAGATATGATCCATCGAGGCAAGGGCATATTCCAGCCGCCCCCCTTGGATCGAAGCGCCAAAGCCCATATTGCTTTCGGCCACCGGCACCTGCAACTGGTCGAACAGTGCCACCAGATTGGGATAGTTGACCTTGTTGAACACGATGAAGCCAGTATCGACCGGTTGGTTGCCGTTTTTGCCCGCCATGACCGTGCGGGCATGGCCGCCCAGACGCGGCTCGGCCTCATACAGCACCACGCTGTTGTCTGCGGCCAGAAGATGTGCGGCTGCCATCCCCGAGATGCCCCCCCCAATCACAGCGATGCGTCGGGCGAGGGAGCGGGTTTCAAACGGCATGGGCACATCCTTGAAGGTTCGTGGGGTTACGGCGGAACGCTTAACTTGGATCAGTTTTCCCGGCCTGTTCATTTTCTGCGCAGCCATGATCCGATACGGTGCAGCCCGCGTAGAAGTTGCATGTTGGATAGTACGGATCAGGTCAGCTTTGCCAGTGGACGGTTTCACGCCGTGCCCTATGCTGTGGCACAGAATGAAGCAGGGGTAAGATTGGGCAACGAGGATCAGGATTGGTCGAGCCTGATGGTTCGGGTGCGTGATCAGCGCGACCGGGCGGCATTCGGCACGCTGTTTGGTCATTTCGCGCCAAGGGTGAAGCATTTTCTGATGAAGGGCGGGGCGTCCGCCTCGGTCGCGGAAGATTGCGCGCAGGATGTGCTGGCGACGGTCTGGGCCAAGGCCGTGCAGTTTGACCCCGGCCGCGCCTCGGTCGCCACGTGGATTTTCACCATCGCCCGCAATCGGCGCATCGATCTGGTGCGCCGCGACCGCCGTCCCGAGCCTGAGACGCTGGATTGGATGGGCGGTGATGAGCCCGATCAGGCCGAGGTCTACATGGCGGCCGAAGAGAGCAGGGTTCTGACCCGCGCCTTGGCCGAACTGCCCGACAAACAGCGCTTGTTGATCCAACGGGCCTACTACGGCGATCTGACCCACATCGAGATTGCCGCCGAAACCGGATTGCCGCTTGGCACCATCAAGTCACGGATCAGGCTGGCCCTCGACCGTTTGCGCGCGAAATTGAGTGAGACACAACAATGATCAAGCACCACCTGACCGACGCCTTGCTGATGTCCTATGCGGCTGGCACCCTGCCCGAGGCGTTTTCGCTGGTCGCCGCCACCCATGTGTCGTTCTGCGACGATTGCCGCGCCCGTCTGGCCGGGTATGAGGCTCTGGGCGGCTCTGTGCTGGAAGAGGACGAGGTTGCGATGCTGTCGGGCCCCGAGGCATGTCTGACGCGGGCGGTCGCCCCGGTTCCCCCGATGCCACGGTCGGGCATTCTGCCCGGACCCCTGGCCGGTTATGTCGGGGGCGGGCTGGAGGCGGTGAAGTGGCGGCCCCTGGGGATGGGCGTGCGGCAGGCGATCCTGCCGACATCTTTGCGCGCCTCGGCCCGGTTGTTGTACATTCCTGCGGGCGTGGCCGTGCCTGATCATGGTCACCGCGGGGTCGAATTGACGCTGGTCCTGCAAGGCGCGTTCCGCGACGCCACCGACCGCTTTGGCCCCGGCGATGTCGAGGTGGCGGGCGAAGATCTGCAACACGTCCCCACTGCCGAACCGGGGCAGGATTGCGTCTGTCTGGCCGCGACCGATGCACCTTTGCGGTTCAAGGAATTTTTGCCCCGTTTGTTTCAGCCGTTGTTCAGGATCTGACGCCGGGCCTAGTCGTCCAGACCCTTGCCCAACATGATACGGGGAAGCGCCTTTTCGATGCGGGCCTGACGGGTTTTGGACTGTTTGGGCTGCGCAAAGTTCAGCAGATAACCCTTTTGCCGGCCCGGCGTCAGGGCGCGAAAGGCGGCGGCAAATTCGGGGTCGGCGTCAAGGGCGTTGACCATCTCCTCGGGAATGGAGAAATCCTTGGTGTCTTTGAATGCAACCTTTTCCCCGGATTCTTCCACTTTGATGGCCGCCTGAATATAAGCGGCAATGGTCGGGGCCATCCTCTCGATCTGCGCAAGGCTGGTAAAGCGCAACTGCCGGGCGGACTGGACGTTGTCGGTTTGCTGGATCAGCAGCGCATCCGGGTCAGGGATCAGCACCCCCTTGTGAAACAACAGCGCACAATAGTCTTTGAATGCATGGATCAACATGACATTGGTGCCCTGTAAGGTATAGCAGGGATGACCCCATTTCAGGTCTTCGATCAGGCCGCTGGACAAAGCGATGTCGCGCAATCGGCGCTGTTCAGGCGCCCAAGAGCGGTCTTTTTCGAAATAGAAATTGACTTTGGGGTTGGGCATCGGGAGCCTTCCGAACAGAAACGCACGACCAGAAAATCGCATGGCGCTTGCAAAAAGCAAGGCGCAAATGTTGGGCGTTTTCGGATCGGTGTCAGACCAACCGACCCCACAGGTCATAATCGCCCGCCTCTTCCACCTGAACCGTCACCAGGTCGCCGGGGGCGAGGGTTGCGAAATCCGCGTCGATGAACAGGTTGCCGTCTATTTCGGGGGCGTCGGCCATCGTGCGGCAGGTGGCACCTTCTGTGTCCACTTCATCGACGATGACCTGCAGGATGTGGCCGACTTTGGCGGCCAGTTTCGCCTCGGAAATGGCTTGGGCCTTTGCCATGAAACGGTCCCAACGGTCCTGTTTGACCGGTTCAGGCACGTGGTCAGGCAGGGCGTTCGACCGCGCCCCGGCGACGTTTTCGTATTTGAAACAGCCAACGCGGTCGAGTTGCGCCACGTCCATCCAGTCCAGCAAGGTCTGAAACTCGGCCTCGGTCTCGCCGGGGTAGCCGACGATGAAGGTGGATCGCAGGGTGATGTCGGGGCAGACCGCGCGCCAGGCGGCGATCTCGTCGAGGGTGCGGGCGGCGGCGGCAGGGCGGGCCATGCGTTTCAACACGCCCGGATCGGCGTGCTGGAACGGGATATCGAGATAGGGCAGGATCAGGCCCTCGGCCATCAGCGGGATCAGATCGCGGACATGGGGGTAGGGGTAGACATAGTGCAGGCGGACCCATGGCCGGTCGTCGCCGCCCAGCCGGCCCAATGCGCGGGCGAGGTCGGTGATATGGGCGCGAACCTGTGTGTCTTTCCAGGGCGAGAGGTCGTGTTTGCGGTCGACGCCGTAGGCAGAGGTGTCCTGGCTGATGACGAGCAGTTCGCGGACGCCGGCCTGAACCAGCTTTTCAGCCTCGCGCAGCACGGCGTGGGCGGGGCGGGATTGCAGCAGGCCGCGCATGTCGGGGATGATGCAGAACTTGCATTTGTGGTTACAGCCTTCCGTGATTTTCAGATAGCTGTAGTGGCGCGGGGTCAGGGTGACGCCGGTGGCGGGCAGCTGGTCGATAAAGGGGTCGGGCTGGGGCGGGACGGCCTTGTGCACGGCGTCCAGCACGGATTCGTATTGGTGCGGGCCGGTGACGGCGAGGACCCATGGATGCGCGCCGGTGATGTATTCGGGGTTCGCACCGAGGCAGCCGGTCACGATGACGCGGCCATTTTCTTGCAAAGCCTCGCCGATG
>JBBQGU010000317.1:0-4444 GCA_038323315.1 Rhodobacterales bacterium
CGGCCTGACAGCGCGGCTGGCCGAACTGGCCGCGCTGCACCAGACCACCCATTACGGCGCCCTCGCCCGCGACCTCGGCCTGACCGGCCCCGCCACCATCGCCCGGCTGACCACGGCCCTGGAAGCGCTGATGGCCGAAGATGCCGCCCGAGGCCACCCCCTGCGCGCCGCCCTCGTCACCGCACGCGGCAGCCCCCTGCCCGCCCCCGGCTTTTACGACAAGGCCGCATCCCTGGGCTTCGACCTGTCTGATCCGGTGGCCTTCGTGGCCCACCACCAATCCTTGCTTTTCAAACCTGTTGCACCCTAACTCTCTGTGCATTTTAGCAGAGCCTCCCTGCGCTGATCGGGATTAACACGAGGGCGTTTTTAGCCTAGGGCTCGGCGACCCCGCAATAGACGGGACAAAAGGGAAAAGACATGCACCAACTCTCAAAATTCGCGCCGCTGATCGCGCGCATTCTTATCGGCGGCTTTTTCATCATGGCGGGCCTTGGCAAGATTGCCGACGTCGCCGGGACCGCTGGCTATATGCAATCCGTCGGTCTGCCGGGCATTCTGGTCTGGCCCGCGATCATCTTTGAAGTTGTGCTGGGCCTGATGATTGTCGTTGGCTTCCAGACCCGCCTCGCAGCCCTTGCAGGCGCAGCTTTCTGCGTCGTGACCGCCGTGCTGTTTCACACCAACTTTGCCGATCAGATCCAGATGATCATGTTCCTCAAGAATTTCGCCATCGCGGGCGGCTTTTTGATGATCTTCGCCCATGGCGCAGGCGCTTTGGCAATCGACAAGGCCTGAGCCTGACCGACCAAAAGGCCGGGTGCGGCAACGCCCCCGGCCTTTCCATTTGCGCAACCTTGCCCTAAATGCAGCCCATGGAACCCTTACACATCATCGGCGGCGGCATGGCCGGGTCCGAGGCCGCCTGGCAGGCCGCCGAACTCGGCGTCCCCGTGGTCCTTCACGAAATGCGGCCCACCGTCAAAACCTTTGCCCACCGCACCGGCGATTTCGCCGAAATGGTCTGCTCAAACTCTTTCCGCTCCGACGACAGCGAGCAAAATGCCGTCGGCCTGCTGCACTGGGAAATGCGCGCCGCAAACGGCCTGATCCTGCAAGCGGCCGAGGCGCACCGCCTGCCCGCCGGTGGCGCCCTTGCCGTCGACCGCGACCCCTTCGCCGCCCACGTCACGGCCCGGCTAAAATCGCACCCCCTGATTTCCACGTCATATGAAGAGGTTACGACGCTTCCCTCATCCGGCCACTGGATCATCGCCACCGGCCCCCTGACCTCCACCGCCCTCGCAACCAGCATCCGCGCCGAGACGGGTGCCGACGCCCTCGCCTTTTTCGACGCCATCGCCCCCATCGTCTATGCGGATTCTGTCGACATGTCGGTCGCCTGGATGCAATCGCGCTACGACAAGGGCGACACGGTCGAAGAACAGACCGCCTACATGAACTGCCCGATGACGCGCGACCAATACTATGCCTTCATCCAAGCCCTTGAAAAAGCCGAGAAAACCGAGTTCAAACCGGAAGAGGCCGCAGCCTATTTCGACGGATGCCTGCCGATCGAGGTGATGGCCGAACGCGGCCCAGAAACTCCGCGCCACGGGCCGATGAAGCCGGTCGGCCTGACCAACGCCCATGACCCCCAGGTCAAACCCTATGCCGTGGTCCAACTGCGCCGCGACAACAAACTTGGCACCCTCTACAACATGGTCGGCTTTCAGACCAAGATGAAG
This sequence comes from Rhodobacterales bacterium, assembly GCA_038323315.1. Classification (GTDB taxonomy): domain Bacteria; phylum Pseudomonadota; class Alphaproteobacteria; order Rhodobacterales; family Rhodobacteraceae; genus Stagnihabitans. Next base: position 1,749 of record JBBQGU010000317.1, read on the forward strand.
TACGGCGCGCAAACCACTGTTTTCAAAATGATTCCGGGGCTAGAGAATGCCAGCTTTGCCCGACTTGGCGGCATTCACCGCAACACCTTCATCAACTCGCCGACCCTGCTCGATGATCAGATGCGCTTGAAATCCAAGCCCCATATCCGATTTGCGGGCCAGATCACCGGGGTCGAGGGCTATGTCGAATCCGCCGCAATGGGCCTTGTCGCCGGCCGCATGGCTGCCGCCGAGATGCAAGGGACCACGCTCAACCCACCCCCGCCAGACACCGCCATGGGCGCGCTGATCACCCATATCACCGGCGGCGCGGATGCCAAGACCTTCCAGCCGATGAATGTCAACTTCGGCCTGTTCCCCCCCATCGACGCAAAGGGTGGCCGCAAGGGCCGCCAAACCCGCTACAAAGCGTACACCGACCGCGCCAAGGAATCGTTCCTCCAGTGGCTCGCGTAACCCGCTTCGCCCCCTCGCCCACCGGCCCCCTGCATCTGGGCCATGCCTTCGCCGCCCTGACCGCAACCGCCCGCGCCGACCGCTTTCTGCTGCAGATCGAGGATATCGACCAAACTCGCTGCCGCCCCGCCTATGAACAAGCGATCTGCGACGACCTCGCATGGCTTGGTCTGACCTGGGAAACTCCAACCTTACGCCAATCGACCCGCGCCCCAGCCTATCACGCGGCCCTTGATCACCTGACCGCCCAAGGCCTGACCTACCATTGCACCTGCACGCGCGCCGACATCCGCGCCGCCCTGTCTGCCCCCCAAGGCACAGCCGATCCGCTCCATGGCGACCCCACCTACCCCGGGACCTGCCGCCACTCTGGCCACCCAACCGGTGCCCTGCGCCTGAACATTGGCCAAGCCACCGCCACCCTGCCCGACCTGACCTTCATCGAATCCGGCCAAGTTCACCGCTTCAACCCCCGCCAACTGACCGACGACGTGATCCTGTCCCGCGCCGATATCGGCACCGCCTATCACCTCGCTGTCGTGGTCGACGATGCCTTCCAAGGCATAACCGAGGTCACAAGGGGCGACGATCTTCTGACTGCCACCCCCCTGCAGGTCCTGCTGCAACACCTGCTCGGCCTGCCGACCCCCCAATACCACCACCACCGCCTGATCCGTGACGATCAAGGCAAGCGCCTCGCCAAACGCGACGACGCCCGCGCCCTGTCCAGATACCGCGCCGAGGGTGCCACCCCCAACGACATCCGCCGCCTCGTGGGCCTGCCGTCCAAAGGTTGAAATACTTTAATCTTTCCACACAAACCCTTAAAACCAATCACAATTCACAAGCGTGGTAGCCTACCGCCAATCCAGCACGACCTTGCCCGACGCCCCCGACCGCATCACCGCGAACCCCTGTTCAAACTGAGCCACCTTGAACCGATGCGTGATCACTTTGCGCACATCCAACCCATTCTCCAGCATGGCGATCATCTTGTACCAGGTCTCGAAAATCTCGCGCCCATAGACCCCCTTGATCGTCAAAGCCTTGAACACGATCCTCGACCAATCCACCGGGCTTTTCCCAGGCGGAATCCCCAGCATGGCAATCTTGCCCCCCATGACCATCGCCTCGATCATCTGATCCAAGGCGCCCTGATTGCCCGACATCTCCATGCCGACATCGAACCCCTCCGACATCTTCAACCGCGCCATCACGGCCCGCAAATCTTCAACCGCGACATTCACCGGCGTCACATCCGCGACCTGAACCGCCAAATCCAGCCGCGCCGGGTTCACATCCGTGACCACGACATGCCGCGCCCCCACATGCCGGGCAACCGCCGCCGCCATGATCCCGATCGGCCCCGCCCCGGTGATCAACACATCCTCCCCCACCAGATCGAAACTCAGCGCGGTATGAACCGCATTCCCCAGCGGATCCAGAATGGCGCCGATCTCGTCATCGATAACATCCGGCAAGGGCACGACATTGAACGCCGGCAGCCGCAGATACTCGGCAAACGCCCCCGGCTCGTTCACCCCGATCCCCCGCGTCGCAGGGTCCAGATGAAACTTGCCCGCCCGCGACTGACGGCTAAGCTTGCCAATCAAATGCCCCTCGCCCGAACAACGTTGCCCCAGCGACAGCCCCTGCACCTGCGCCCCCATCGCAACAATCTCGCCCGCAAATTCATGCCCCGTGATCAGCCCCACCGGCACCGTCCGCGCGGCCCAGTCGTCCCAGTTCCAGATATGAATATCCGTCCCGCAGATCCCGGTCTTGCCAATCCTGATCAACACATCCTCCGGCCCGATCTCGGGCACCGGACGCGCCTCCATCCACAACCCGACCTCGGGCCTCGTCTTGACCAGCGCCTTCATGCCAACACCCCGGTCTCATGCCCCGCCGCGACAAACGCTCCCAAAGCAAACTCCAGATCGGCCCGCGTCAGCGCCGCATTCATCTGTGTCCTGATCCGGGCCGCACCCCTTGGCACGACCGGAAAGAAAAAGGCCGAGACCATCACCCCCCGCGCATCCAAGGCCCGCGCAAAATCCTGTGCCAACTGTGCCTCGCCGATCATGACCGGAATGATGGGATGGCTGCCCGCCAACACCCGAAATCCCGCACTTTCCAACCCCGCCCGCCAAACCATGGCATTCTCGAACAACTGCGCCCGCAAATCCTCTGCCGCCTCGACGATATCCATCGCGGCAAGTGCCGCCCCCACCACAGCC
>JBBQGU010000318.1:0-4419 GCA_038323315.1 Rhodobacterales bacterium
AAGGGTTCGGTTGGCCGCAGGGTTGGCTGGTTGTCTTGCAGCCTTGATGCAGGACTTTGTGCCGGGGTTGAGTCGGCGGCGGGTTCGGTCACGGGTTCGGGCTGTTGGGACGCAAGCTCGGGATCCGCGACCGGGGCGATCTGCGGCAGACGCGCGGGTTCCAACTGGCCCGCGGATAGCCCCGGTGCCAGCAAGGTATCCTTTGGCCCCTCAGGTACGGCGGGCGCAGGTTCGGCGCTGGTCGGGGCGGGTTCATCTTCGGGCACCGTCAGCGCCTGACCGAGGTTGGTCAACGAGGGGGGCGTCCCGTCAGCCGCAGGGGCGTCCGGGACGGCAAGTCCCGCGTCACCCGACCCGGGCACCGGAGCTTCAGCGCTGGTCGTTGGGGGAATCGCCGCGACTTGGTCGGCTGCTGCTTGGTCAGCTGCGACCTTGTCTGCGGCAGCTTTGTCTGCGGTGGCTTTGTCTGCGGCAACTTTGTCTGCGGCGGCTTTGTCTGCGGCAATCTTGTCGGAGGCAGCCTTGTCTGCGGTGGCTTTGTCTGCGGTGGCTTTGTCTGCGGCAGCCTTGTCGGAGGCAGCCTTGTCGGAGGCAACCTTCTCTGCGGCGGCTTTCACTGTTGCGGCCTTTAGTGCGGCGGCATTCACAGCTGCAGCTATATCTGCAGCAGCCTTTGCGACCTCGGCTGCGGTCTTGCCGGCGATTGCCTGATCCGCAGCGGCCTGTTCTGCCGCCTTGTCTGCGGCCGTCTTGTCTGCGGCCGTCTTGTCTGCGGCCGCCTTGTCAGAGGCTGCTTTCTGCTGTGCCGCCTGATCTTTGGTGACGGTATCCGCAACAGTTCGATTGACGGCTGGCCTGGAGAGTTCAGTCTGGTCGGCAACGACGCTATCTTTCGGCGCGGACGTTGCGACCACCTCACCCGGATTGGGCAAAGGCGCCAATTGGGACAGCACAGCCAATCCTCCGGCGGCGGCAACGATGCCCCACAGCGTTCCGGTCACAAATCCTCTCGCCACTGCTGGCCCCCGTCGTTACAACTGCCCCGTCAGGCCTCTTTTGATGCGCGGGTTTCCCTTGACGCAACAAGGCCTTCCTGACCATGTATAACCCGACCTTGTCCGCAAGTTCACCCCCCCTTCCGTCAAGGCCCGTAAAATGCTGCTATTGATCGACAACTACGACAGCTTTACCTACAACCTCGTGCATTACCTGGGCGAATTGGGGGCCGATGTGGTCGTCCGCCGCAATGATGCGCTGGATGTGCAGACGGCGATGGCGCTGCGCCCCGCCGCCATTGTCCTGTCGCCGGGGCCATGCGATCCGGATCAGGCGGGGATCTGCCTGGCCCTGACCATGGCCGCAGCCGAGGCGGATCTTCCGCTGTTGGGCGTGTGTCTGGGTCATCAGACGATTGGGCAGGCGTTCGGCGGCAAGGTCGTGCGGTGCCATGAGATCGTGCATGGCAAGATGGGCGCGATGCATCATGGCGGCTTGGGCGTGTTTCAGGGCCTGCCCTCGCCGTTCCTCGCAACACGGTATCACTCGCTGGTCGTGGAAAGACAGTCGCTGCCTGCGGCCTTGGAGGTGACGGCCTGGCTGGCGGATGGCACGATCATGGGCCTGCGGCACCGGACCAAGCGCATCGAAGGCGTGCAGTTTCACCCCGAATCCATCGCATCCGAGCATGGCCACCTGTTGCTGCGGAACTTTCTGGATATGGCAAAGGTGCCGGCATGAGCGACGTTCTGCGCGACCTGATCGGCCAGGCGGCCGAGCGCGCCTTGACGCGGGCCGAGGCAGAGACGGCCTTTGGCGCGCTGTTTGAAGGCGCTGCCACGCCTGCGCAGATGGGCGGGCTGCTGATGGCGCTGCGGACGCGGGGCGAAACGGTCGATGAATTTGCCGCCGCGGCCACGGTGATGCGGGCGCATTGCCACAAGGTGGTGGCGCCGGACGGGGCGATGGACATCGTCGGCACCGGGGGGGATGGCAAGGGTACGCTGAACATCTCGACCGCGACGGCCTTTGTCGTGGCGGGGGCCGGGGTGGTGGTGGCCAAGCATGGCAACCGGAACCTGTCGTCGCGGTCGGGGGCGGCGGACGCGCTGGCCGAGATGGGGTTGAATGTGATGGTCGGGCCGCCGGTGGTCGAACGCTGTCTGGCCGAGGCCGGGATCGGATTCATGATGGCCCCGATGCATCACCCCGCGATGCGGCATGTGGGGCCGGTCAGGGCCGAGTTGGGGACGCGGACGATCTTCAACATCCTTGGCCCCCTGACCAACCCCGCCGGGGTGAAACGGCAGTTGACCGGGGTGTTCACCGCGCGTCTGCTGCGCCCGATGGCCGAGACGTTGCAGGCCTTGGGGTCGGAAAAGGTCTGGCTGGTGCATGGTGGCGATGGGACGGATGAGGTATCGATTGCCGCCCCAAGCGAGGTCGTCGCCTTGGAAAACGGAGTTTTGCGGGCGTTTTCGGTACATCCCGAAGATGCGGGCCTGCCAGTCCACCCGTTCGAGGCAATCTTGGGCGGCAGCCCGGCCGAGAATGCGGCGGCGCTGCGGGCGCTGATGGACGGGGCCTTGGGGGCCTACCGCGACGCCGTTCTGTTGAACGCGGCAGCGGGATTGTTGGTGGCGGACCGGGTGGCCAATTTGAAGGACGGGGTTGAACTGGCGCGGGCCGCGATTGATAGCGGGGCGGCAAAGCGGAAGATCGAGGCACTGCGGGGTTTGACCAACGCCTGACGCGTGGGTTTGCGGCGGCCACCCCGGGGGGCCCGCCCCCCGGACCCCCGGGAGTATTTGGATCGGAATGAACCGGGGATCAAAGCTGGGCGAGGACCGAGCGGGCGGCGCGCAGGCCAGGCGGCTCGCCGACTTGACCGAGGCGCTGCATGGCCAGGGTCATTGCGGCATCCTGAGCATCGGGGGTTTGCAACAAGGTCAGCAGGGCGGGGGCGATCAGGTCGGGCTTGCAGTCGCGACCGATGAATTCGGGGACGGTGCGGGTTTCCGAGACCAGGTTGACCAGGGTCACCGTGTCGATCAGCAATGCCCTTTTCGTCCACCACAGGGTGATGGGGTGCATGTCATAGGCGATGATCATCGGCGTGCCAGAGGCGGCAAGTTCCAGTGATACGGTGCCAGAGGCGGCGAGGGCCACATCGGCGCAGGCAAAGGCCGCGCGTTTGGTGGCGGCGTCTTCAATGATCTGGGGGCGGATTGGCCAGTCGCGGGTCAGGTCGCGCACGAGGTCCGCGATATGCGGGACCGTGGGTAGGGCAACGCGGGTTTCAGGGAACCGGGCTTTGATCAGGGCGAGGGTTTGGCCGATCACGGGGGCAAGACGGGTCACTTCGGACCGCCTTGAGCCGGGCAAGGCGAGGATGAGGGGGCTGGTGCCGTCCATCAGATGGCGCTCGACCTCGGTGGCGAGAGGGTCTGACACAACAGGGTGGCCGACGAAATCGCAGGTCATGCCGGCGGCGGTCATATAGGGCGGCTCGAACGGCAGCAGGGCCAGAACGTGGTCGATCACACGGGCCATTGAGGCGGCGCGATGCGGACGCCAGGCCCAGACCGAGGGGGCGACGTAGTGGATGGTCTTTTGCTGCGGATTTGCCGCGCGGACCAAACGGGCGACGCGCAGGCAGAAATCGGGGCTGTCGATGGTGATCAGGGCGGCGGGGTTCAGGCTGGTGACCGCGCGGGCCGCCTCGGCAATGCGGCGTTTGAGGGGGAAGTATTTCGGCAGCACTTCCGCAAGCCCCATGATCGAAAGTTCCGCCATGGGGAACAGCGAGGTCAACCCCTGCGCCTGCATCATCGGGCCACCTATGCCGTGAAACTCGACCGGGGTCAGGAGTTTCAGCCCGGCCATCAGGGCAGCCCCCAGCCGGTCGCCGGACGGCTCACCCGCAATCAGGAACAGGGTCAGCATGGCCGGGACCACAGGAACAGGCCCAACCGTTCGGCATCCGCGATCATCTGTGGCAAGCCCAGGCAGATCACCGAACCGGCCTCGAACGCCACGCCACCGAGGCCGGCTTTCGCCGCCAGTTCCATCGTTTGCGGGCCGATGGTCGGCAGGTCGATCCGGCGGTCCTGACCGGGTTTGGCGGCCTTGTAGAACAGCCCACGACCCAGGGCGGGCACGGGGCGCAAGGTCGGGGTCAGGCCTGCCACCGCCACCAGCATGGCGTCGGTGCCGGGCAAAGTCTCGACCGCGAGGCATTGACCTTGGGCGACACAGGCTCCCTGCCCAACGTCCACCGCACCCAAGGCGGCGACGATGGTGGCGGCGCGAATGGCATCAGCGGCGTCGCGCTCGGTGATCCGGCCCGCCAGAACGCCCGGGCCCGGCAGCAGATCGGGGGCCAGGTCGGGGATGGCGCGGATGGTCAGGTCGTAATCCTCG
>JBBQGU010000319.1:0-4409 GCA_038323315.1 Rhodobacterales bacterium
GCCCCGCCGCAGCGCAACGGCAGGTTCAGCCGCCGCGCCAGCTGTCCGATCACCAGATTGGACATCAAGGATTCCGGCATGCCGAAGGTCGGAGCCCCCGACCGCAGGCTCATCGAGGACAGGACGTTGCCAAGGATGAACGTCGCGCCGGGCCGCACCAGTTGCACATAGGCCCCGACCGCCATCGCTTCGGCCAAAGCCTGCGCGATGGCCCCGGCCGTAGTCACCGGCCCCATCGCGCCCGACAGGATGAACGGCACGGCGATGATCCCCTGGCCCGCGCCGGAATAGATCCGCACCGCCTCGGTCACCACTTTGTCGACCAGCAGGGGCGAGTTGGTGTTGACGTTGGCGATGATGACGCAGTTGTTGTCGAACGTCTCAACCCCATGCAGTATCCGCGCCATATCCACGCTGTCTTGGGCGCGGCTCGCCTCGGTGATCGCCCCCAGATGCGGCTTGTCGGTCAGCAGCACATGCGCCAGCACCATGTCGACCATTGCTGCAAGGCCACCGGGTCATCGCGAAACTCGATACCTATCGTTTCAAGGATGGCAAAAGCGCGGGCTTCGATGGCACGGTTTCATGCGGCCTCGCCGGGCGTCGACCTGCAGATCGAGACGGTGGTCAAGGATGTCGACATCGTCGCGCCAGCCACCACCTTGGCAGTGCGGCGCGGCAACGGGCTTTGGCCTGGATATGCGGCGACACAGGTTGCACCGGAGGTTCTTGTGGCAACGGCCAGCCCGGCCTTCCTGGGGCGCCACGGTCCTTTGCGGCGCATCCGAGACCTGCCCGGCCTGGCCCTTGATCCATCTGGATGAGCCGGACCGCTAGCGCCCCGGCTGAAAGGCGTTTCTGGCCATTTTCGGGATCACATGGCGGGATCAGGGTGACGGGTTAAGGCTGAACGACTACGCCTCGCCCTGCAGGCCGCGATGGCGGGCAAGGGGCTTGCGTCAGGCTGGATGCATGTCTGCGTCGACGGCTTGCCAGAGTTGGTCGTATGTTCGGGCTGCTGCCTTTCTGATCAGGGTCTTGATCTTGGCGAATGCCATCTCGATGGGGTTGAGGTCGGGAGAGTATGGCGGCAGGAGTTCGAGGGATCAGAAAGGCGTCCAGTGGACGGCTTTCCCCGAAAAACGAACCAGGCGCCGATGTCTTTCAAGATCGCGGCGGGCTGCGGTGGGTGGCGAGGTTGTCCAGTTCACCACCCGACCTTGTGCAGGGTCGGGGCCAATTGGGTTTCGACAGAAAGGTCGAAGAATTCGCGGTTCATCCACTGCCCGGCAGTGCATCCTTGGATGCACGAGAGGGGCTCCATCGAGCACCCAAGGCGCGTCCAGCCTGCCATGACGCAAAGCCGCGATGAAGGTCTGGGTCTGCCCCCTCTCACGGTTTGCAAGCAAACCGTTGCCGGGCAACGAATGGCCAAAAGGGGCGTGATCCACCAGACGCGCCCCGCATGGTGCCCATCCGGTGGTCTTGGCCATGTTGGTCTTCCGGGACCCTCTCCGGGGGTATCGATCCCCCGCATCGATCCCTTTTCCCGCTTCGACGTCGATCAATGCCAACTTGTCAGCATGTTGCGCATGAAAGGCTGGCGGCGACCGATCCATATCCGGCGGGCCAATGCAGCGTCAGGCCGCTTCTGCTCGATGGCGCGCAAGTCTTTTTGTGTGTGTCAGGCCGAGACCGCGCAGATGCCGCCAATCCGAGACGCGGTGGGCCTCGACGCCTTGGACCTCACGAAGTTCGACAACCAGTTCATCAAGCTTCAGGTCGCGCTTTTCCTCGATCCGGCCCCGGATCCAGTCTGAAATGCCAGCCAGCTTGCCATGTATGGCCTTCCTCAAAAAAATCAACGACCCGCCGACGTAGCTCCATAGGAAGTGGCTTGCCCATCAATGTCCCCCAACATCTGCCATAGGCAGAGGGAATCACAAAGCAGTCCTCATGGGAATCCTGAATCGCAATGGCTGCAACCCGCTCCAGGCAGAGCCGTGGTGTTGTTTCGGGACTGGATGATCGCCGAAGTCGCATTTGCCGCTGCCGAGATGCCGATGCGACAGGGCCTGCTGGCGGCAGCGTCGTGCGACTGAGCCATCAACTTTGGGGATAAGTGTCGAACTTAAAAAACCCGATCATTTTCGGATAGCGATCCGTGAAGGCCGCCTAATTCATCTGTCATCCACTTCTTGCTGCAAGGCTGATTGTGCCGCGACCCTTACGGACCTGCGGTCTGGGCCGAGCGGTGTGACCAATCTTGAACTCTCGTATGACAACACCTTAGTCATCCGTCCGAAAACCCTGCGGAACGTCGCGATTTCGCCACGGAGGCAGTCCGGCATCCTGGAACAGGTCATCCGCCATAGTGTCGCCGTTGGGACCGGCCGCCATGATATGCTTCCAGATCTCCCGAACCGCAGGCAAGATGCGCGGCTCTTTTAACGCACGCGCGGTATGCAGCCATATCGTCAGTCCATCGCTGCTTTCATAGTCTCTTTGCTTGCGAAGGGACGCGATCTTTGTCTCGGTCGTCGCAATGAAACGCGCGAGGACGGCAGGCTTCCACAGCAGCATGTCCCGCAAATCCTGTCCCTTCAAAAGGTGCGACGCCGCCCAGAACTGCGCGTATGCGGTCTGGCTGTCCAGAATATGCGGCTTGGCGGTTGCCAGCTTGTCCGCAAGGATCTGCGCCTCGTCGACAAGCGCTGTCGTGGCTTTCTCTTCCTTCCAGTTCTTGAACATTGTGTCCTCATTCGATCTTGGGTCGGGAAGACTGGAAGGGACCAGTCTGATCCGAATGTCCAGTGTCCGACGTAGATTGCACCTTAGTACCGATCCAGGCCTTACTATTCCACCCGCGCGGCAATCGGAACTTGTTGTGGAAGCAGATCACCCCTATCGTCCAGATGACGGCAGCAGGCCCATGGTAGACCAAATCGCTTGATTCAGCTGGCAAACCCAGCGATTGTCGCTGCGAACGGCAGGCCAGTTGGGGCATGTCGGGGCGAACCGGTACAAAAGGCCTATTCCATGACCAATGACGTTTCCCTGGACATAATCTATACCAAGGTTGACGAAGCGCCGCAGCTTGCGTCGACCTCTTTGCTGCCGATCATTCAGTCCTTTGCGGCTGCCGCCGGGATCACGGTTGGAACCAAGGACATTTCCTTGGCGGGACGGATCATCGCGGCTTTTCCCGAGGATCTGACCGCAGACCAGCGTCAGCCCGATGATCTGGCCGAACTGGGCGAGTTGGTTAAAAACCCTGCGGCGAACATCATCAAGCTGCCCAATATCTCGGCTTCTTTGCCGCAGTTGGTGGCGGCGATCAAGGAGTTGCAGGCCCAGGGTTACGCCATCCCCGACTATTCAGAAGACCCGGGCAGTGCCGCCGAAAAGGCGATCCGCGCCCGGTTTGATGCGATCAAGGGCTCGGCCGTGAACCCGGTCCTGCGCGAGGGCAATTCTGACCGGCGTGCCGCGATTGCGGTCAAGAACTATGCCAAGGCCAACCCGCATTCGATGGGGACATGGGCGCCTGACAGCAAGACTGTCGTGTCGACCATGACGGGTGACGACTTTTTTGCCAACGAAACGTCGGCGACCCTGACGGCTGAACAGGCCGGGCCTGCCCGTATCGAACTGGTCGCCGTGGATGGGGCCGTGACCGTTCTGAAGGAGGCGGTGAAGTATACCGCCGGGACGGTCGTGGATGCGACATTCATGTCCGCCCGCGCATTGGATGTCTTTCTGGCCGAACAGATCGCGGCGACCAAGGCGGCGGGCATCTTGTTCTCGATTCACCTCAAGGCCACGATGATGAAGGTGTCCGACCCGATCATCTTTGGCCATGCTGTCCGAGTCTTTTTGCAGCCGGTCTTTGATGCCTATGGCGACAAGCTGAGTGCGGCAGGGGTCAATCCGAATTCGGGGCTTGGCGCGCTGCTGGATCAGGTCAAGGCCATGCCTGACGGGGCCGAGGTGCAGGCAGCCATCGATGCCGTGATGGCGGACCTTCCGCCGCTGTATATGGTGAACTCGGACAAGGGGATCACCAACCTGCATGTGCCGTCCGACGTGATCATCGACGCCTCGATCCCGGCTCTGATCCGGGCGGGCGGCAAAGGCTGGGGGCCGGATGGCAAGGCCGCCGATACCAATTGCATCATCCCTGACAGTTCTTACGCGCCGATCTATGACGAATCCGTGCGCTATTTCAAGGAAACCGGCGCGCTTGATCCGCGCACGGCGGGCACGGTGCAGAATGTCGGCCTGATGGCACAAAAGGCCGAAGAATACGGCTCGCATCCGACCACCTTCGAAATCCCCCATGCAGGGATCGTGCGGATCGTGCTGGCCAATGGCGATATCTTGCACGAACATCAGGTTGAGGCGGGCGA
>JBBQGU010000320.1:0-4387 GCA_038323315.1 Rhodobacterales bacterium
GAAGCCGGTGGCAAGGTCAAGGAAGGCGCGTCCAAAGCCGACGCCGAAGTCCTGAAGAAAAAGCTGGAAGATGCTGGCGCCAAGGTCGCGCTGAAGTAATTCCGACGGCATGCAATCAGGCGGGGCTTGCTTTTGCAGGCCCCGCTTTCCCCGTCTTGATGGTGGCTCCCGAGGGAACCTCTTTCTAGGCGCGGTGTTGGTTCGGGAGCCTCCCTAAGGGATGGGGGGCATGAATAGAACCAAAACCCCCTGTCGCCCTGGCGGCGTTTCCGTGGCCCGACGGAAACGCGCGCCTTGATGATGAAAGGTTACGACGAGCATGGCGCAAGCTTACGTTGGTCAGAAACGAATTCGCCGGTATTTCGGCAAAATCCGTGAAGTGTTGGACATGCCGAACCTGATCGAGGTTCAGAAGTCCTCTTATGATTTGTTCCTGCGCTCTGGCGACAGTGACAAGCCGCATGACGGCGAGGGTATTCAGGGCACCTTCCAATCGGTGTTCCCGATCAAGGATTTCAACGAAACCGCCGTGCTGGAATTCGTCCGGTACGATCTGGAACGCCCCAAATACGACGTGGATGAATGCCAGGCGCGCGACATGACCTATGCGGCACCCCTGAAGGTGACGCTGCGTCTGATCGTGTTCGATGTCGATGAAACCACAGGCGCGCGGTCGGTCAAGGACATCAAGGAACAAGATGTGTTCATGGGCGACATGCCCTTGATGACCCATAACGGCACCTTCATCGTCAACGGCACCGAGCGGGTGATCGTGTCCCAGATGCACCGGTCGCCCGGCGTGTTCTTCGACCATGACAAGGGCAAGACCCACTCGTCTGGCACATTGCTGTTCGACTGCCGGATCATTCCCTATCGCGGGTCATGGCTGGACTTTGAGTTTGACGCCAAGGACATCGTGTTCGCTCGCATCGACCGTCGCCGCAAACTGCCGGTGACGACGCTGCTGTATGCGATGGGTATGGATCAGGAAGGCATCATGGATGCCTATTACCAGACCGTTGCCTACGAACATGTGAAGAACAAGGGTTGGGTCACCAAGTTCTTCCCCGAACGTCTGCGTGGCACGCGCCCATCGTATGACATCGTTGACGCTGCCACCGGTGAAGTCCTGTGCAAGGCCGGCGAAAAGATGACGCCGCGTATGTCCAGCGATCTGATCAAGTCGAACAAGGTCAGCAACCTGTTGGTGCCGTTCGACAATATCATCGGGCGTTACGTTGCCAAAGACATGATCAACGAACAGACCGGCGAAATCTGGGTCGAGGCCGGTGACGAGCTGACGATGGAATACGACCGCGATGGCGGAGTGAAAGGCGGCACGCTGAAGCTGCTGCTGGATCAGGGCATCACGGACATTCCGGTGCTGGATATCGACGGTGTCAACACCGGCCCATATATCCGCAACACGATGGCCGTCGACAAGAACATGGGCCGCGACACCGCGCTCATGGACATCTATCGCGTGATGCGCCCCGGCGAACCTCCGACGGTGGAAGCCGCGAGCCAGCTGTTCGACACGCTGTTCTTTGACAGCGAACGCTATGACCTGTCCGCCGTGGGCCGGGTCAAGATGAACATGCGTCTGGATCTGGGCCGCCCCGACACCCAGCGCACGCTGGACCGTGGCGACATCATCGCTTGCATCAAGGCGCTGACCGAACTGCGTGACGGCAAGGGCGAGATCGACGATATCGACCACCTCGGCAACCGCCGCGTGCGGAGCGTCGGTGAGTTGATGGAGAACCAGTACCGCGTCGGCCTGCTGCGGATGGAGCGGGCGATCAAGGAGCGCATGTCCTCGGTCGAGATCGACACGATCATGCCGCAAGACCTGATCAACGCCAAACCGGCGGCCGCTGCGGTGCGCGAGTTCTTTGGCTCGTCACAGCTCAGCCAGTTCATGGACCAAACCAACCCGCTGTCCGAAGTGACGCACAAGCGCCGTCTGTCGGCCCTTGGGCCGGGCGGCCTGACGCGGGAACGTGCGGGCTTCGAGGTGCGCGACGTGCACCCGACCCACTATGGCCGGATGTGCCCGATCGAAACGCCGGAGGGTCAGAACATCGGCCTTATCAACAGCCTGGCCACCTTTGCTCGGGTCAACAAGTACGGGTTTATCGAGACACCGTACCGCAAGGTGATCGACAACAAGGTGACCGACGAGGTCGTCTACATGTCGGCAACCGAGGAGATGCGGCACACCGTGGCGCAGGCCAACGCAGCTCAGGACGGCGAGGGCCGCTTCACCGATGACCTGATTTCGTCGCGTAAAGCGGGCGAGTTCATGCTGAACCCGCCGGAAGCCATCGACCTGATCGACGTGTCGCCAAAGCAGCTTGTTTCGGTCGCGGCATCCTTGATCCCGTTCCTTGAGAATGACGACGCCAACCGCGCCCTGATGGGCTCGAACATGCAGCGTCAGGCGGTTCCCTTGCTGCAAGCCGATGCTCCGTTTGTGGGCACCGGGATTGAAGCCGTGGTGGCGCGGGACTCTGGCGCTGCCATCATGGCCCGCCGGGCTGGCGTGATCGACCAGGTGGACGCCGCCCGTATCGTTGTGCGTGCGACCGAGATGCTTGACCCGGGTGAGCCGGGCGTCGACATCTACCGACTGCGCAAGTTCAAACGGTCGAACCAGTCATCTTGCATCAACCAACGTCCGCTGGTGAAGGTGGGCGACACGGTTTTGCGCGGCGAAGTGGTGGCCGACGGCCCCTGCACCGACATGGGCGAACTGGCGCTTGGCCGGAACGTGGTTGTCGCGTTCATGCCCTGGAACGGCTATAATTATGAAGACAGCATCCTGATTTCGGAACGTATCCTGAAAGACGACGTGTTCACCTCGATCCATATCGAGGAATACGAAGTTGCGGCGCGCGATACGAAACTCGGGCCGGAGGAGATCACCCGCGACATCCCGAACGTCGGCGAAGAAGCCCTGCGGAACCTGGATGAAGCTGGCATCGTCTACATTGGCGCCGAGGTCTTGCCGGGCGATATTCTGGTGGGCAAGATCACGCCCAAGGGCGAAAGCCCGATGACGCCGGAAGAAAAGCTGCTGCGTGCAATCTTTGGTGAAAAAGCGTCGGACGTGCGGGACACCTCGCTGCGTCTGCCGCCCGGTGCGTTCGGCACCATCGTCGAGGTGCGGGTGTTCAACCGGCACGGCGTCGACAAGGACGAGCGCGCATTGCAAATCGAACGCGAAGAGATCGAGCGCTTGGCACGCGACCGCGACGACGAGTTGACCATTCTGGAGCGGAACATCTATTCGCGCCTGAAATCGCTGATCAGCGGCAAGACAGCAGTCAAGGGTCCGAAGGGGATCAAGGCAGGCTCGACCATCGACGAGGATCTGCTTGGCACTCTGTCCAAGGGCCAGTGGTGGCAATTGGCCTTGGCCGAAGAGGCCGACGCCAAGGACGTGGAAGCCCTGCACGATCAGTTCGAGGCGCAGAAACGCGCCTTGGACAACCGGTTCGACGACAAGGTCGAAAAGGTCCGTCGCGGCGACGACCTGCCTCCGGGTGTGATGAAGATGGTCAAGGTCTTCGTGGCGGTAAAGCGCAAGCTGCAGCCGGGCGACAAGATGGCCGGTCGGCATGGCAACAAGGGCGTGATTTCCAAGGTCGTCCCGATTGAGGATATGCCCTTCCTGGCCGATGGTACTCATGTCGATCTGGTGCTGAACCCGCTCGGCGTGCCGTCACGCATGAATGTGGGCCAGATCCTGGAGACCCATATGGGCTGGGCTGCCCGTGGTCTTGGTATCAAGATCGACGACGCGCTGAAGGAATATCGCCGGTCTGGCGACATGACTCCGGTGCGGGACGCGGTGCGTCATGCCTATGGCGACGAAACCTATGACAGCGAATTTGCCGACCGGACCGAGGATGATTTCCTGGAACTGGCAGGCAATGTCACCAAAGGCGTGCCGATTGCGTCGCCGGTGTTCGACGGGGCCAAGGAAAGCGACGTTAACGACGCACTGACCCGCGCCGGGTTTGACACCTCGGGTCAGTCGGTGGTGTTCGATGGCCGCTCGGGCGAGCAATTCGCCCGCAAGGTCACGGTCGGCGTGAAGTACATGCTGAAACTGCACCACCTCGTCGACGACAAGCTGCACGCCCGCTCGACGGGTCCGTACTCGCTGGTCACGCAGCAGCCGCTGGGTGGCAAGGCGCAGTTCGGTGGTCAACGTCTTGGTGAGATGGAGGTCTGGGCCCTTGAAGCCTACGGTGCCGCCTATACCTTGCAAGAGATGCTGACGGTCAAGTCGGACGACGTGGCAGGCCGGACCAAGGTCTATGAAAGCATCGTCAAGGGCGAGGACAATTTCGAAGCGGGCGTGCCCGAATCGTTCAAC
>JBBQGU010000321.1:0-4375 GCA_038323315.1 Rhodobacterales bacterium
TGATTGTTGATGTGTTTTTCGCCACATACAACGAGGACCCCGAGCTTGTCCGCCAAGGGCTGCGCGATGCCCGCCAGATGCAGTATCCGCACCCGATCGACCTGCGCATCCATGTCCTTGACGATGGGCGCCGTCCCGCAATGGCCGCCGTCGCTGCCGCAGAGGGGGCCAACTATATCACGCGCAACGACAATGTGGGGTACAAGGCCGGAAATCTGCGCAATGCAATGGATCGTACGATCGGGGATTTCGTCGTCATCTTTGATGCGGATACGCGGCCGTTTCCAGATTTTCTGACGGCCACGCTGGGCTATTTCCGTGATCCCAAGATGGCTTGGGTCCAGACGCCGCAATGGTTCTGGGATATTCCGCCCGGCGTGCCGTTACATGCTGTGTGGCGCCGCCGTCTGGGGCGATTAGGGGGCTGGCTGGGGCAGCGGGTCGAAGCAGTGATCGGCCCGGTGCGCTTTGGCGAAGATCCGTTTGGCAATGATCCGGAGATCTTTTATGACTTCATTCAGCATCGCCGCAACTGGGCCAATGCCGCATTTTGCTGTGGTGCGGGGTCTGTTCACCGCCGTGAAGCACTGATGGAAGCGGCGATCCGGTCCTGGACAGCACAGATCGACGAACTGTCCGACCGCGAGGATCGACGTATCACACGGATGACAGGAGAGGTCGCCGTGACCGAAGCGGTGCGGGACTCTGCCCGCATGAGCCGGGCTCAGGAAATCGATTTTACGCCGTTCAAGCTGCACGTGTCCGAAGATCTTTATACGTCTATCGCCTTGCACAGCGACCGCGAACGGGGTTGGAAATCAGTGATGCACCCGACTGTCGTGTCACGGATGATCTCTCCGACGGACCTGCTGAGTTGGAGCATCCAGCGGTTCAAATACTCCGGAGGCACACTCGACATTCTGCGGAACGACAACCCGCTTACGCGTGCTGGCCTGACATTGCCGCAAAAGCTGATGTATGGTGCGACGTTCTATTCCTATCTTTCACCGCTTTGGAACATCATTTTTCTGGTTGCTCCGATCGTTTTTCTTTTTTCCGGAATTGCTCCGGTGGCAACCTACTCGCTGGATTTTTTCCTGCACATTATCCCCTTCATGATCCTCAACGAGTTGTCGCAAATGGTTGGGATGTGGGGAACCAAGGTGATGAAGGGACGGCGGTGGTATATGGCGATGTTCCCCCTGACACTGGGTGCACTATGGTCCGTGGTGCGCGGCCGACGCATATCGTTCACGGTTACGAACAAGTACCGCGCATCAGGCCGTTTTCTCAACCTGGGGCGCTGGCAAATTCTGCTGCTGGGCTTGAACGTGGTTGGTCTTGTTTATGGTTGGGGTCTGTTTGGTCTGGGCGCCGCCGGCTACACATTGGGCGCTATGATCGTGAACACATTATGGAGTGGGAACAACATGATGTCGCTGGCAGTTATCGTCCGTGCCGCGATTTGGAAACCCGACCCGGAATTCGACCTGCCCGTGATGGAGACCTACAAACGTGAAAATTAGGAACGCCTGGATTGCCGCACGTGGACAAATGGCGTGGATTCTGGCCTTGCTGGTTTCGACCGCGATCGTCGTTCAGCTCGAACGACTTGATCTGGGATCGCGCGTGGCGGATCGCGATGCGAATTCATTGGCCCAAGGCGGACCTGCGTTGGAGCAGACGCTTCGCGACGCACGTGCCCGGGTCGCCGAGCCGAGTAGTGCCAAACCAAAGGCTCATGCCACTTTGTTGCTGGCCCTTTCACTTGCGGCGCTGCAACCGCAGGCTGCTACTGAAACGCTCGCAGACGAAGCTGCCGCTGTGATAGACGCAATCGGTAGCTTGTCCGCGCAAGACCCGCTGGTGCAAGATGCCGTGGCGCTGACACGCAGGGTTTTTGAACTGGGACGTTGATCTGCAAATCCCGGTCGGTGAAGAAAGCGGTGTTATCAGAGACATCCGACCCGATGTCATTTAATTTCCCCGCAAAGCCGACCTTTATTTTCCATCGAGAAGTGACCAGCTTGTAACGGCAGGCGATGACCGTGTGACAGTGGGGGACGGCAGCGATGCGGTCTATAGATTGTCGGGTTTGTATGGCGGATCGGTGCGGGGGATCGAGTCTTTGTCGGTTTCGATATGCTCGTGTGATGACCGGATCATGACGGGGACCACAGACTTGGGCAATCAAATCACAGCGGGAGGTGGCAATGATATTCTGACGGTCGCAAGCGGGTTTGATACGATCGTCGCCGGGAATGGTCTGAACACGCTGGATGGCCAGTATGACCAGCTTGAAACTGACAGGTATCACGAGAACAATAATGGCATGCGGTTGCGTGACCGTGACGCTGCAACCGACGTCAACTTGGCGGGGATTGAACGGCTTGTGATTTCAACCGACATTTTTGATACGGCGTTGCGCGCCGGGAGTATTGACCGGATATCTGGTTGGTTAGGGATACGATCTGGCTGAATGATGCCATTTTCGCGGGGCTCGACCTGGGCAAATTGGCCATCAAAGCAGTTGCCGCCTATGCGACGGGGCGCAGATCGCTGACAAACCCACCTCAGGCACGGCGCACCTCATGGCCGATCATTGCGGAATAAGGCGTCCAATCTTAGGCGCTCGTGCTGCCAGCCCCAATTGGATCAGAAGGTCGATGCAGGTGTCTGCCTCGCGGTCAAAGAGTGCCATTTGGATTGCGAAACGGGGGTGCCATTGAAGTTGCCAGGATCTGATCTAATTGATCCGAACTAACCTTTCCTTGTTGCCACAGTCCTTGGGCAACATGTTTCAGTGGAGAAAAAGACATGAAAAAAACTGCCCTGATCGTCGCTCTGTCGATGATGCTTGCCGGCCCTGCGCTTGCCGGCGAATGCCCCAATATCATGGCAAAGATCGACGAGGCGATGAAAACCGCCACGGTGGATGATGCGACGAAACTTAAGATCGCCGAACTTGCTGCCAAAGGTAAGGCAGAACATGAAGCGGGTGATCACGCCGCTTCGGTCGCGACGCTGAACGAAGCTTTGGCGCTGATGACGATGTAATCTGAACGCCGCGTGGCATTCGTGCCGCGCGGGTCCGCTTCTTTTGTGCCCCATGTCGCGCCAAGGATGCGGCAACTTTTCAAACGTTGCGCAGGTTCGTCGCCGAATGCCGAGGCACACCCAACAGAAAGCTGAGCCCGCTTTCCAAATTTTACCACGCCAACAGATCAGCCTGCGCCGACATCAAGAGTGAGGCAAGCCAAGTGCCAATTGGCATCGCCGCGACAAAGCACGCTGATCTCAATGTGTTCTTTCGCTGCCACGGTGCACGACCGGCCGGGATCGACAACCGCCCGTAAGGATCTGTCACCCTCGTGAACCAGCTTGGGTCTGTTGACGTTCACCTTAGCCGGATGATGGTTGCTGCGAGAGCAATGAAAGCGCTGAAACTGGTGTCGGTCTTACAGCAGCGTGTAGCGATACGCCTGTATTCCTTCAGCTTTCCGAAGAAGTTCTCGATCAGATGCCGCCACTTGTAGGTATCGCGGTCGAACTTGGCAGGGAAGCGACGGTTGGATTTGGGCGGGATGACCGCCTCAATCCGCGCCTGCGCCAGCGCCTCGCGCAGCCAGTTCGCGTCGAAAGCACGGTCCGCGAGGAGCTTTCCGCAGGACAGCCCTTCGATCAGCGCCGCCGGCAGGTCGTGGGCCTGCCCAGGCAGCAGCCGGAAGTCGATGAGGTTGCCGAGCGCGTCCGTCAGTGCCATGATTTTGGTGGTCACACCGCCGCGAGAGCGCCCGATGGCCTGACTTTGAGTCCCCCTTTTGCGCCCTGACCCGCTGCCCGGCAGCGGATTGCCTGCAATCCGCGAAAGGGGGGACGGTGGACTTTGACGATGGTTCCGTCGACCATGGTGTAATCGAAGTCGGCATCTTCGGCTAATGCTCTGAACATACGATAGAAACCATCTGCTTTCACCCACCTGCGAAACCGCTTGAATTCCGAATTCCACTTGCCGAAATCATCGGGAAGATCGCGCCAGGGGCAGCCAGTGCGGGCAATCCAAAGCACCGCCTCAAAGTACTTGCGAGGGTCGGGCCCAGTGCGACCGGGGTCGCATTCGCGGCCGAAGCAGTGCGGGGCGATGGTTGCCCACTGGGCGTCGGTCAAAGTCGTGCGGGTCAAGGTTGCCTCCTATGTTGGCAACCTTGAATCAGTCAGCAAGTGATTTGGGAATCCTTAAACGTCAACACGCCCTAGTGAAACCGCACTCCTCTTGCCAGCTGCTCCAACGTAAGCGGTGCCTGAAGGCCGTCGGGATTTCAGCTTGACGTCCTTTGGAATGCCCGAGGCAGGAGGTCATCGATGCGCGACTTTG
>JBBQGU010000322.1:0-4346 GCA_038323315.1 Rhodobacterales bacterium
ATAGCCCTGCACGACCAGGTTTTCCGGCGGCACATCAAAGTATTCGGTCAGCGCCTTGGCCACCGATTCTGCACGGCGGTCCGACAGCGACAGGTTCGACGCAGCCGACCCCACCGCATCGGTATGGCCTTCGACCAGAAAGATCTCGCCCGGATTGTCGGCGATCATCTTGGTCATCAGGTTGCCCAGACGGTTCAGCTTTCTTGCCTCGGTTTCCGAGATGGCTGCCGAGCCGGTCGCAAACGTGATGTTGTTCACATCAATCGTCGCGGCCAGATAACGCACCTCCGCGATGTTGCGGATTTGACGCAGGCTGAAATCGCGCCCGACATCCGCAGCGTCCGCTGCCGCAAGCTGTGCGCGCATTTCGACATCCGCGTCGTCGATCGAGATCTGCGTGCGCTGCGGTTGCGGGCGCGGCAGGGTGCTGACATTCACCGCAACTTCGGGTTGCAGATCGTCGATCAGCACGGTCGGACGGCCCGTCGTGTCATAGACCACGCGCTGCAACACCCGGCCGGTCGCGTCACGGATGGTGACGATCTGGCTGTTGTCGACGCGCGTCACGATGGTGCGGGTCGAGCCGTCATTGTAGGTTTCGGTCCGCACGGTCGAGCCCGGCTCACGCAGCAGGGCGCTGTCGTCCTTGTACACCTGATAGGTGCCATCGGGCTGACGGACCACGACACGGTCACCGGTATTTTCGACCACCTGCTTGTTGCCGTTGATGATGGCGCCGATAGCCAGCGCACCCAAGGCGATCAACCCGACCTTTTCAAAGTCGGACAGGCCGGATTTCTGACCCGGCGAGACGGTTGCCGGGGCGGCGCTGAATTCTTCGGTCGAGGCACGGCTGTCTTCGGGTGTGACCACTTCGGTCGTCACCGTGGCATCCGAAGGTGCGGGTTGATCGGCCGGCAAGGTGCCTGCTTCGGGCTCCGGCGTGGCAGCCGCAACCGGCACGTCGCTGACCGTGCCATCTGCGGCGGTCGAGCCGTCAAGGGCCGTTTCCAGCGTGGTCACGGCACCCTCTGTCGGCACGGGCGCTTCGACCGTCACGGCGTTCGGATCGGCGGCGGCAGCGGCAGCGGCGGCTGCGGCGGCTTTCTTGCCAGCTTTGACAGTGGCTGCATCCTCGGCAGGTTCAGAGGCGAGCGGGGCGACGGGGGTGACCGTCACACCATCTGCCTTGACCACCTTGGCATCGGCCCGTTCCTGACATTTATCGGCACTTTTGCCGATGACGCATTCAGCGCCGTCCGGGCAAGGTGTCGCCTTGTCAGGCAGGCAGATGAAGGTGGAACCGCCCGCAGTGACGGTTGGCAGGTCTGCGGCTGTTGTGGCATCAGCCGTCGTCTCTGCATCAGCCGTGGTATCCGCAGCGGCGGCGGCATCTGCGGCCTTGGCTGCTTTCTTGGCCGCCTTGTCCGCAGCCTTGTCGGCAGCGATTTTATCGGCGGCAGTCTTGTCGGCATCGGCCTGCTCGGCAGCAGCCCTGTCGGCAGCAGCCTTGTCTGCGGCGGTTTGGTCTGCGGCGGCGGCTTTGTCGGCGGCGGCTTTGTCGGCGGCGGCCTGATCTGACTCGGTTGTATCCGGTGCCTTCGTATCGGTTGTGGTGGCATCAGGTGTGGATGCGCCTGCTTCGGCCTTGGCTACGGCCTCGGCTGCTTTGGCGTCACAGTTCCTGGGGTTCTTCACCACCACGCAAAAAGCACCGTCCGGGCAGGCGGCCTGCTTGTCTGGCAGACAGATCACCTCTTGGCCATCAACCATGGCTTTGGGAAAATCCTGCGCCTGTGCTGCAAAGGGTGGCACGATGTACAGTGCCAGCGACAGGATGGTGGTCGAGTTGATCAGTCGTCTCATAGCGAATCCTTTCGAGGAAATCCGGTCGGGACGTTCGGCCGGGGCCTGTCACGTCGTCGAATCGCGGTCGTCCGGGCATGGGCCCTTGTCGTCTGTCTAGGGTGCCGGCGCATTGATATGCGATAGCAGGCAGGTGCCGGGCAATGACCTGAACGCGGCTTGGCGCGTGATCACCGCTCTATAACTCGGGGTTACGGGGCGACGTTCGGTAACGCCAATGTGCGTGTGACATTCTGGTCATGCACCGCGTTGTAACGCGCGAAATACCGCAAGGTTCCCCGGGTCACATCGTCGGCGATCACCTCACGCAGCGGCGTGGCTGCAAGCTCGGGCTGCTGGCGAAGGCGCTGCAACCAGCGGATATAGCGCGCTGTCGCCGCCAGCAGATCAACGGAATAACCGCCCGCAGCGATCACATCCGGATCGCCATGGCAGGGCAGCACGGCCTTGGGATGCAGCGCCACAAGCCGGTCCAGATCGGCCAGATGGGTGGCAAAACCGGCAGGTTCGGCGACATAGGTCACGCAATCCTCGACCGTGTCACCCGCCAGCAAGATAGCCTCGTCGGGCAGCCAAAGCACGGTTGCATCATCCGAATGAATGTTCGCCTCGATCAGCGTGACATGACGGCTGCCGACCTTCAGCCGCATTTCGCCCGAAAACGTAAGGTCCGGCAGGATCAGCGGCATGATCGGCGGCCAGCCGTGTTCGGTGCCGTCCTCGATGGCGGCCTGCCTGCGGCGCAGATGCGCCTGCGTGCGGGCGTTGGCGATCACCTCGACCCCCGCAAAGGCCGCCGTACCCGCAACATGGTCCAGATGCCAATGCGACAGCACCACCCGCAGCCGCGTGACCCCCCGGGCGAGCAGGGCGTCGCGGATAAACTGCCCATGCGGAACCGAGACATGGGTGTCATACACCAACGCCTCATCCCCGCTGATCACGGCATAGGACGCGATGCCCAGTTGCAGCGCGCCATCATCGACCCAGTTGTCCTGGCGGGCAAAGCGGTGGCCCGCGATGCGCCCGTCGTAAAAGGCCAGGATGCCGGGTGCAGGCTCCAGAATACGCATGTGTTTTGTGATGCTCATGACGTTCAACCTGCCGCGCGGCCATGCCAAGGTCAACCCGTTTGCACCGCCCGCCCGTCAATGCTACCGCTGACCCCATGCGCGCGCTGTTGATCCTGACGGTCAAGAATGAGGGGTCGTTCCTGCTGGAATGGCTGGCCCATCACCTTGCCTGCGGCTTTGACCATGTGCTGGCCTATTCCAACGATTGCGCCGATGGCACCGATCTGATGCTGGACCGGCTGGCCGCGCTGGGCCATGTCACCCACATCCGCAACGACGGCCCGCATGACCAAGGCCCGCAATGGGCCGCGCTGAAGGCTGCCGACAATCACCCCTTGTTGCAAAAAGCCGACTGGGTCCTGTTCGCCGATGTCGATGAGTTTGTGAACATTCATGTCGGAGACCACACCCTGCCCGCCCTGCTGGCGGCCCTGCCGGACGCCGACGCCATCACCCTGACCTGGCGGCTGTTCGGCAATGCCGGCGTGGTGGCGTTTCAGGATCGCCCCGTGACCGAGACGTTTGTTCACGCGGCCCCGCCGACCTTTGTCTGGCCGTGGCGCGCGCAGATGTTCAAGACCCTGTTCCGCAATGACGGCTTCTGGCGCAAACTGGGCGTCCACCGGCCCCGCAACCCGGACCCGGCCCGGACGCCCCGCTGGTTCGACGGCTCGGGCCGTGCCGTCGCGACCGGCCCCCGCCTGTTCTCGGATGCGCGCCAGACCAATTACGACCTGGTGCAGTTGAACCACTATCCCCTGGGGTCTATGGAAAGCTATCTGGTCAAATGCGACCGTGGCCGCGCCAACCGCGAGGCATCCGCCTTCGACATGGGCTATTGGATAGAGCGCAACCTGTCGCAGGTCGAGGATCGGTCCATCGCCCACCTGAACAGCGCCCCACATCGCGCCCGACTGATGGCAGACCTCGTGCTGGCCCCACTGCATGCCCAGGCCAACACCTGGCGCAAAGCCCGCTTTGCCGCCCTGATGACCGAGGAGCCGTGGCGCGCCCTGTTTGGCCGCCTGCTGATGACCCGCCCCAGCCGCACCCTGTCGGCCACCGAGGCCGCACTGATTCTGGTGCATGCCAAAACCGCCAAAGCGCCATGATACCGTGCCAAAGCCGCCCCAAGCCTTACCAAGTGGTTTAAGAACTGCCTGAAATTGCGGCATTCTGTCAACAATGCCCCCGAACTGTCGCCCAACCACCCCTGCCCCCGCCGTGCAATTTCCTTGCTAGAAACGCATTGGTCGCGATAATGGCGCGATGATTTATTCCAAGGGTGTTTGAATGCAGGACAGTGAAGTGGACATTCCGGTCGATGCTTCGGCTGCGACGGACCGCGACAGTTGGTTGGCCCTGATCGACCTGATCGGCGAGGAGGAGGGTCACTTTCACACCATA
>JBBQGU010000323.1:0-4335 GCA_038323315.1 Rhodobacterales bacterium
GATCATCCGTATGGTCGAAAGCGCGCAAGGGGCCAAGCTGCCGATCCAGGCGCTGGTGGACCGGGTGACGGCATGGTTCGTGCCCGCCGTCATGGCGGCCGCGGCGCTGACCTTTGGTGTCTGGTGGATCTGGGGGCCTGACCCGGAGATGACCTTCGCATTGGTCAATGCCGTTGCCGTCCTCATCATCGCTTGCCCTTGTGCGATGGGACTGGCGACGCCCACGTCGATCATGGTCGGCACCGGGCGGGCGGCAGAGCTTGGTGTGCTGTTCCGCAACGGTGAAGCCCTGCAAAGCCTGACGTCGGTCGGTGTGGTTGCGCTCGACAAGACCGGCACCCTGACTGAAGGGCGACCACTGCTGACCGATCTTGTGGTGGCAGCCGACTTCAGCCGGTCTGACATTCTAGCACTGGTTGCCTCTGCGGAAACCATGTCCGAACATCCCGTGGCGACCGCTATTGTCGAAGCCGCGCGATCCGAGGGCCTGATTGTGCCCCAGGCCAGCGCATTTGACGCTATGCCCGGTTACGGCATCCGGGCAACCGTCAATGGCAAGCGTATTGAAGTCGGGGCTGACCGCTTCATGGAAAGCCTCGGGCTGGATATCTCGCAGTTTGCTGTAACGGCGGCTGATCTGGGCACCAAGGCGCGTACACCGCTCTATGTCTCGGTGGAAGGCCAGCTTGCGGCACTAATCGCCGTTGCCGATCCGATCAAGCCATCAACGCCAGCGGCCATTGCCGCGCTACACAAGCTTGGGCTGAAGGTCGCGATGATCACCGGCGACAACCGGCGTACAGCGGAAGCCATCGCGGCCGAACTTGGCATCGACGAAGTCGTGGCCGAGGTATTGCCCGAGGGCAAGGTTGCCGCCATCAAGGCGCTGCGCAGCGGCGGCCGGTCCGTTGCTTTCGTTGGCGACGGCATCAACGACGCGCCTGCACTGGCAGAGGCTGATGTCGGGCTGGCCGTCGGCACAGGGACAGACATTGCCATCGAAAGCGCCGATGTGGTGTTGATGGGGGGTGATCTGACCGGTGTGTCCAAGGCGATTGGGCTCTCCCGCGCCACCATGCGCAACATCCGGCAAAACCTGTTCTGGGCCTTTGCCTACAACGCGGCCCTGATTCCGGTGGCGGCAGGGGTCTTGTATCCGGTCAGCGGCACGCTGCTGTCGCCGATGCTGGCCGCCGGGGCGATGGCCCTTTCATCGGTGTTTGTCCTGGGAAATGCGCTGCGACTGAAGCGCTTTTCCCCTGTCAAGGTTTCCCCGGCGCACACCGTGCTGGGGAGCCACCCCACACAAGCTGCATCTGCAGCTATCTGAACAAGGAAAATGCACAATGTCACATAACCAGATCAAACTCTTCACGACGCCGACATGCCCCGACTGCACCATCCACAAACGGTGGCTGGACGCACAGGGGCTGGTCTGTATCGAACGGGATCTTCGCAACCCGCGGATCGCAGACTCGGCCCGTCGCCGCACTGGCCTGCGCATCGCCCCGATCACAATCATTGACGGGCAGGCGCTCTGGGGGCCGGTCGCGGACCAGATTGCGCGCCTTCGCCCTTTGATCGGCGCGGCTCACGCCCACTGAAACAGACCTAGAAAGAAACCACTTGACCTTCCAACGATGGAAGGGTTCAGGGTGGTTGAATGCGGCACCCCATATAGATTTCAGGGAGATCCACGATGAACATCGGTGACGTTGCCAAGGCCACTGGCATCTCGGCCAAGATGATCCGCTACTACGAAGAGACCGGGCTGATCCGCGCCGCCTTGCGGACCTATTCCGGCTACCGGGTGTATTCCGAAAATGACATCCAGACATTGCGCTTTGTCCGGCGCTCACGCGATTTGGGCTTCACCGTCAAGCAGATCGACGACTTGCTGACCCTCTGGCGTGATCGTGACCGCGCTAGTGCAGATGTAAAGCAGATCGCGCTGGGTCACGCCGCAGCGTTGGAAAAGAAGATGCGGGAACTGAAGGAGATGACGGAAACTCTGCGTCACCTCGCGTCAAACTGTCATGGCGACAACAGGCCGGATTGCCCGATCCTGATGTCACTTGGTAACATCGAACCGGAAGCGCCTCAGCCCCAGCGTCGCGATCGCAGCAAGACGCGCGGTTTCGAGCGGGTGTCATGAGCCGTCAGGATGCCCTGTGCCGAACATGTACGTGTCGGTACGACAGCTGCCCCGCACAATCTACTTTGGAGTCCTTGACATGACCAATTTGACCCGGCGCCACTTCTTGGCGGCTACCGCGATGCTCACAGCTGTGCCCGCTCTGTCGCGGTCCGCGTTTGCGCTGGACGTCAGCCGAAAGACCTTGCGTGCCACCACCCGAACGCTTGAGATCAACGGTCGCGCCGCGACGGTCTATGGTCTTGAAAATGCCACGGGCGGTCATGGGTTGATCTTTGACCCCGGCGAACGCTTTGCGGTCGATCTCACCAATGATCTGGACGTTGAAACCAGCATCCACTGGCATGGCCAGATTCCACCCAATGCGCAAGACGGGGTACCCGGTCTGCCTATGCCGCTTCTGCAACCGGGCGAGATGCGCGCCTATGACTTTGCGCCTATTCCGGGCACACACTGGATGCACAGCCATGTACCGATTCAGGAAATGCAGCTGCTGGCTGCGCCCCTGATCGTGCGCAGCGCCGCCGATCTGGCCGCCGACCGGCAGGAGGTGGTGATGCTCCTGCATGACTTTTCGTTCAAACCCGCCGAAAAAGTGCTGTCAGAGATCACCGGCGGCGCTGGGCACGACATGGCAGGAATGGACCACGGCGCGCCAGAAGCCGCTGGTGCAGCAAGCGACATGGCGGGCATGGACCACGGCAACATGGGCGAAATGATGGACATGCCCGGAATGAGCATGGACCTGAACGATTACAACTTCGACGCCTATCTTGCCAACGACCGCACACTGAACGACCCGGATGTAATCCGCGTCGAGGCTGGTGGGCGTATCCGCCTGCGCACCATCAATGCGGCGGCAGCGACCGTGTTCTGGATAGACACCGGTGCGGCACTGGGGCGACTGGTGGCGGTGGACGGCCATGACGTTTTGCCAGTCACCGGCACCCGCTTCGGCTTGGCGATGGGGCAACGGCTGGATATCGAGCTAGACCTGCCAGCAGGAACTGGTGCATTCCCGATTTTGGCCCTTCGCGAGGGCGCAAAAGAGCGGACCGGGATCATCCTTGCGACCGCAGGCGCCAAGGCTGAGCGCATCGACAGTCTTGCCGAAACAGCCGCCCCTGCCTTTGATACCGGGCTGGTACAGGAACTGACCTTGCGCGCGGCAACCCCATTGGAGGCACGAATGGCTTCGAAAAGCCAGATGATGATGCTTGGCGGCTCGATGCAGCCCTATCTCTGGACCATCGACAGCAACGTCTGGGGCGGTCACGTGCCAGTGACGGCCACCAGCGGCGAACGGGTCGAAATCATGTTCCACAACATGTCGATGATGGGCCATCCGATGCACCTGCACGGCCATGCGTTCCAAGTGGTGGGCATTGGCAATCAACGGTTTGCGGGGGCGGTGCGCGACACCGTCTATGTGCCGCCGATGACCAAGGTCACAATCGCCATTGATGCGGGCGAGGCCGCGCGCTGGATGCTGCATTGCCACCATATGCCGCACCTGGCCACCGGCATGATGACCGAATTCATGGTAAGCGCGTGATCATTAAAAAGGTAGGTGCAGCCGAGACTGCTGGGCCTGCCTCGCTTTTGAATATGCACCTTTGAAACCAAGAGCCCGTGCAAAAGCTTGCCTGTAACCTTGCTAATGCCGGCCCTGCCCTCTTCAGCCAGGGCTATCGCGTTTGGAAATCTGAGCGTTGAGATGGCGAACATAGCGCGTACTTTTCGGCTCTCTCGTTGCGTTCGTGATCAAGTTTCGATGATTTTCGATCTCGATGGGACGAGACAAACCCAAACGCGATTCCCCTGCCGCTTCAGCCGTCGCATTTTAAACTTGTGTAACTGCAGACATCGAGGCGGGCCACGCGCTCTATGTCCAGCATTGCGCGGCCTAGTGTTCCGAGTCTGACGCTTGCTACCTGCTCCCTCTGATTTCATCGAGTTCGACGCTGGTGTAGCTGCCCCTGCGGATGCGCTTTGACGTGATTTCGGCAAAGAGCCGTTCGACGAGGTTCAGCCACGACGCGCTTGTCGGCGTGAAATGCAGCTTGAAGCGCGGATGCCTCGTAAGCCATGCCTTCACTTCTGGCGTCTTGTGGGTGGCGTTCAGCGGGAAAACAGTCCCCCGGACTGTTTTCTGATCCGCTTCACTGTCGAGCACCAGA
>JBBQGU010000324.1:0-4290 GCA_038323315.1 Rhodobacterales bacterium
CTGCTGCACGCCCTCGCCCGAGACGTCGCGGGTGATCGAGGGGTTGTCGGACTTGCGGGTGATCTTGTCGACTTCGTCGATGTAGACGATGCCGCGTTGGGCGCGTTCGACGTTGTATTCGGACGCCTGCAACAGCTTCAGAATGATATTTTCCACGTCTTCGCCGACATAGCCCGCCTCTGTCAGCGTCGTCGCATCGGCCATCGTGAAGGGAACGTCCAGGATGCGGGCCAGCGTCTGGGCGAGCAAGGTCTTGCCGCAACCGGTCGGGCCGATCAGCAGGATGTTCGACTTGGACAGTTCCACATCGGTCTTGGAGGCGTGGTTCAGCCGCTTGTAGTGGTTATGCACCGCCACCGACAAAACGCGCTTGGCGTGAATCTGGCCGATGACGTAATCGTCCAGCACCTTGCAGATGTCACGCGGGGTCGGCACACCATCCGTTGCCTTCAGCCCGGTCGTCTTGGTTTCTTCACGGATGATATCCATGCACAGTTCGACGCATTCATCACAGATGAATACCGTCGGCCCTGCGATCAGCTTGCGCACCTCGTGCTGGCTTTTGCCGCAGAAGGAACAGTAGAGCGTGTTCTTGCTGTCGCTGCCCGAATTGTTCGCCATAATCTACCTCTGCGTCCGCCTGAGTTGGAAGGTTAGGCCAATGGCCGCGCCTCCACAATGCAAAATTACCCCCGGTTCACCAAACCGTGCAACCGGAGGTAACGTTCACTTCGCCTTGTCGTCCATTTTGCCACGGCTTTCGAGGATTTCGTCGATCAGACCCCAGGCCTTGGCGTCATCCGCCGACATGAAATTGTCCCGCTCAAGCGCTGCTTCGACCGCTTCATAGGTGTTGCCGGTATGTTTGACATAAATCTCGTTAAGACGGCGTTTCAGTTTTTCCGTCTCACGCGCGTGGATCATGATGTCGGTCGCCTGCCCCTGATACCCGCCCGACGGTTGGTGGACCATGACGCGGCTGTTGGGCAGGCTGAACCGCATGCCCTTTTCGCCGGCCTGCAACAACAGCGACCCCATCGAGGCCGCCTGACCGATCACCAGCGTCGAGACCTTGGGCCGGATATACTGCATCGTGTCGTAGATCGACAGACCGGACGTCACCACGCCGCCTGGACTGTTGATATACATCGAAATTTCCTTGGAGGGATTTTCAGCCTCCAGGAACAGCAACTGCGCACAGATCAGGCTGGACATACCGTCATGGACGGGTCCGGCCAGAAAGATGATCCGTTCTTTCAGCATGCGAGAGTAGATGTCATAGGCCCGCTCGCCCCGGCTGGTCTGTTCCACAACCATGGGGACAAGGGTGTTCATATAGTGTTCAACGGGGTCGCGCATTTTTCAAACCTGCCTGTTAGCTTTTGAAACGAATATCGCCGGATGCTTGCCAGAGTCTTAGTGTTGCGCACCGGGAGCCGCAAGGGCGGGGGGAAAATTCGCGCGACATGGGGCGGCCCGGACTAACGCCGCTGGCCGAACACGCGCCACGCCAGCACCACCCGCGCCATCGTGGTATATAGGCACAGAATCCCGAAAACCCATGCCAGCACAGGAAAACTGGCCGGCCAAAGGCAGATTGCGGCAAAAAACGCGATGGTTTCGGTGCCCTCCAGCAGGCCCGACGTAAAATACAGCGATTTCTCGCCCCGTGCCGAGGTCTGCATGCCCCGCCGTTCTGCCAGCACCGCATAGGCCAGAAAGCTGGCACCATTTGCGTAAAATGACATCAACAAGAAGGCTGCGGGAATCGCATTGGCTTCGGGCAGGCGCCATGCAAAGGCCAAAGGCACGGCGCCATAGAACAGGAAATCGGCGACGATATCGATAAAACCACCGAAATCGCTTTTCTGAGTGGCCCGCGCGATCCCCCCGTCCAGCCCATCGGCCACCCGGCTTGCCAGCAGTGGCAGCAACGCCAGCCAGCCCGGGCTGCCCAGTGCGATCATCGCGGCGGCGATCAATCCGGTGCACAGGCCCAGTGCGGTCATGCCATTGGCCGTCCAGCCCGCACGCGCCAGCCGACCTGCCCATACGCCGATCACCGGGTCGATCAATCTGCGCATCTGGCCGTCCAGCATCTTGCCTCTGCCTTGACGGACCTGCGCCGCCGGTTGGTTCTGATCCGTCTGGGGGTTAGACCAATGTCGCAGTCCCGCCAAGTCACCTTCGCGTCAATTCTGGCATGCCAGGCAGCGACCAATCGCACAAGGTGCGGCCGATGCGCGACCGGGCCGCCAAGGTATCCGTTCCGGTCCATAAACAGAAAAGGGCCGCAAACTGCGGCCCCCTTTATACGTGTTTCCCATCACACGGATCAGAACAGCCCGGGTTGGGTGAAGCTTTTGTTCATGCGGGCGGTCCGTTCGGCATCAGTTTCGTTCGCGCGCCAGCCGTCTGCTTCATACGTGTCACGCAGTTCGGTCAGGTCGGCCGCAGTCACACGAGACAAGGCCTGCTCGACCGCGCCGCGTGCATTTTCGGGGAACTGGACGCTGACGCCCACGCCGCCACGACGGAACGACTCGGAGTAAACCGGCAGGTCCTCGTCACGGACGCCAAGATCCACGACCGCACCCATCGCGCCGCCGGCCACGGCACCACCCGCAGCGCCAACAGCCGTTGCGGCCAGCCAGCCGGCCGCAACCAGCGGGCCAATGCCCGGAATGGCCAGCATCCCCAGACCGGCCAGCAGACCTGCGCCGCCACCGACCGCAGCGCCAAGGCCAGCGCCCGTCGCCGTGGCCGAGCCGTCAGCGTTGCCATCCCTGTTGCGGTTCATATCACGGTCATCGTCCATGACCCCATCCGCCGACAAATTGCGGTTGGTCTGAAGACTGGAGGTGGTGTCATATTGGCCGCTGAGCGACTCGCCGCCGATGATCGAGGTTTCGACCCCCGACATGTTCAGCCGGTTAACCTCGTCCTCTGCAAGGCGGGCTTCGTCATAACTTTCGTAAAGTTGTGTAATTACCGACATTTCATGTTCCTCGATTGGTTTGGTTGTGGTGTGCACGTCGCCGCTCAGGGCTGCGCTGCGGTGGTCACGACATTGCCTTTGTAGTCCACGGCGACCGAAGAGGCGACACCTGCCACCATGCCCTGACCGCGCCAGATGCCCTGATCGTCCAAGGTCAGTGCCGAGATATCCGTGACATTCCACGCCAAGGCACGGTCACGCGCCTGAGCTTCGGTAAAGCTGTTCGAGCCTTCAAAGGGCGCGCCTTCCTCGGGCGTGTTCTCAGCCCAGTTCGGGCCGTTGCACAGGGCGGCATACTCCTCCATCGACATGCCGGTCTCAGCCATCGTCGTCCCGTCGACGCGCGACCGAGCATAGGGGCGCGGCGATTCCGTTTCCGACAAATAGCCGTTGGCATCGCCATCCTGCGCGGTGAAGTCGGCGTTGCAATCGAGCGGAACCACCGTTGTGCTCGACTGCGCGAAGGCTGCCGGAGTGATCGCGATTGCCAGAAGCGTTCCGAGCAATAGATTTTTGGTATTGGTCATCATAATCTCCTTGGATGGTCCATCGTCTGCTGCAATTCGAAGCACCAGTTACCGGACCAACCACGCCCGGTCGGGGCAGGTTCCGCGCCGTTCAATCGAGGGCGGTGCATTTGCTGAAACTCGCCGAAATCACGGGCCACGGTCGGCAAGACAGCGCCAGTCAGAACCTTGGGCGGTCAGCACCGGGAACCAGATGCATGTACCCGCGTTGATATGAATATTTGACGTCGCAGGGCTTGTGGGCGTCTGTTTCAGCCCTCACGTTGTCGTGCATCTGGTTGCAAAGGCCCCGCCACCGCCGTTAACCTGCCGCCTTTAGCAGGGGTGTGCCGATGAATCGTCGTGAATTTGGCCGTCTGTCGGCCGCCGGGATCGCTGTTGGCTTTGCAGGGACAGGGGCGCGGGCGGCGGATTGGACGGCGGTGCTGGATGCGGCGCGCGGGCAACAGGTGTTCTTTCACGCCTGGGGCGGCGACCCAAAGATCAACGACTTTATCGTCTGGGTCGGGTCAATGGCGCAAAAGCGCTTTGGCATAACGCTGACACAGGTCAAACTTGCCGCAACGACCGATGCCGTGGCACGGGTGCAGGCCGAACAGGCAGCGGGGCAGACCACTGGCGGTGCCGTCGACCTGATCTGGATCAACGGCGAGAATTTTGCGGCGATGAAGGCTCGCGGCCTGCTGTTCGGCCCCTTTGCCGAGACGTTGCCGAACTTTGCCCTGATCGACACCATGGCCAACCCTGCCACCGTGACCGACTTTA
>JBBQGU010000325.1:0-4284 GCA_038323315.1 Rhodobacterales bacterium
GGTATTCTGGCTCAGATGCTGGACGCTACCGGCAACAGCGTCGGTGCGCGCGCGTTGGTCGAAGAGGTGTTGGTGGAAGATGCCAGCAATGTGGACGCGCTGAAATTGCGCGCGGGGTGGTTGATTGCTGACGACAAGCCCGGCGATGCCATCGTCGATCTGCGGACCGCGTTGGGCCAAAGTCCGCGCGACGCGACCATCCTGACCCTGATCGCTGCAGCGCATCAACGCGATGGCAGTCTGGACCTTGCGGGCGAACAACTGGCGCGCGCGGTCGAGGTTTCGGGTGGGGCCGCGGCGGAATCGGTGCGTTATGCCCAGTTCCTGATCCAGAACCGGCAATCTTCCGTCGCGGAAACCGTGCTGGTCAACGCGCGGCGCGTCAGCCCCGGAAACCCCGGCATTCTGAGCGTTCTGGCGCAATATTACATCAACCTCAACCGCTGGCCCGAGGCGCAGGAGGTGGCAACGGCGCTGAAGGCGCTGAACCTGCCCGATGACGAGACCGGGCTGGCGCAACTGCAAGCCGCGATCTTTGCCGGGCAGAACCGGTTTGATGACAGTCTTGCGCTGTTGCAGGGTCAGGTGTCCGATGGCAGCCCGTCGGATGCCGCCGTGGTGTCGATCGTGCAGACACAGGTCAATGCCGGAAAACTGACCGAGGCGCGTGCGTATCTGGATGAGGCGTTGCAGACCTCGCCGGACAGCATAACGCTGCAATTGTTGGGGGCCAGTCTGGATCAGCAGATGGGCAACCCCGGGCCCGCCGCCGCAACCTACCGCGCCCAGATCGCGCGCGATCCGGCAAATGATGTGCCCGTTCGGCTGCTGTACGCGCTGATGCGCGCCACGGGCGAGACCGAGGCGGCGACGCAGACCCTGGATGCCGGGCTGGCGACAGCCCCGAAATCGACCGATCTGCGCTGGTTGAAAGCGGTCGAGTTGGAGGCCGGGGGTCAGATCGACGCGGCCATCGCGATTTATGACGGGCTTTACGCCGAAGACAGCAACAACACAGTCATCGCCAACAATCTGGCCAGCCTGATCACGGCGTACCGAGATGACCCTGCCAGCCTGGACCGGGCCGAGGCGATTGCCCGCCGTCTGCGGGGTCTGGAGGAGCCGGCATTTCAGGACACTTATGGCTGGATCGCATTCCGCAGGGGCAACCTGAACGATGCCCTTGAGCATCTGGAACCTGCCGCAAAGGGGCTGCCCCAGGATCTGCTGGCGCAGTACCACCTTGGGATGCTGTATGACAAGATGGGGCGCAAAGATGATGCCATCCGCCAGTTCGAACTGGCGCTGACGTTGGCCGCAGCGCAGCCGGGCGCGGCGGGTCTGGCGCAGATGAGCACTGCGCGACAAGCGCTGGAACGGTTGAAGGCCGTGCCGTGACCGACCTGTGCAGAGCGTGGCATGCCAAGGAAGCATTACCAACTGTGGCTTTTCAGAACCATGGTTTGGCGGATCTTCGAACTGCGCCGCCTCTGCAGGGATTTCCGGTTTGTGCTGTTTTGGATATCCATTAAGATGAAGACGTGACGCAACCGTCCCTGCTACAATGCCCTGCCCGAAACACGAGGAGATTGCGAAGATGAAGATCCTGTTTGCGCTGATCGCTGCCGTATGGCTTGGTCTGCTTTCCTCGGTGTCCCCTGTCTTGGCGCAGGGCTATGGTGTGCGTCCGGGTGACACACTGAAGATCGAAGTGGTCGAGGACCCGACGCTGGACAGGGTGGTTCTGGTCGGCCCCGATGGTCGCATCTCGGTTCCGCAGGCCGGTACATTCAAAGTTTCGGGCAGTCAGGTCGAGACGATTGCCGAGACGATCGCAGGTATGTTGGCCGCAAATTTCGCGGCCAAGCCCACCGTCATCGTCTCGCTGGAGAGTCTTGCAGTGCGGGTGCCCAGCAGCGGCGTGCCCGCCGTGGCGGCCACGATCAACGTCTTTGTTTTGGGCGAGGCGGGCAAGTCTGGCAGGTTGACTGTTCCGCCCGGCACGACCGTGTTGCAGGCCTTTGCCGAAATGGGCGGTTTCACCAAATTTGCGGCGACCAAGCGTATCCTTTTGCGCCGCACCGATCCCAAGACCGGGGCCGCCGCGACCTATCTGCTGGACTATCCCGCCATCGTGGCCGGAACCACGACAGCCGGCAACACCACCCTGCAGTCCGGGGACGTAATCCTGGTGCCGCAACGCGGTTTGTTTGAATAAGTCACCGTTTCGACCCGGCCTTGGGTTATGATTGGGTCTGCCTTTGGGGGAAATATCGTGACCACTGCTGTCCTTCGCCTTGTCTTAAGCCCGCTTGTCATTGCCGCCTGCAGCAGCGCTGCTTTCGCAGAGACCGGCGTGGCGCTGGATTTCGACATCGGAGTGCGGGTGCAGGGCGACAGCAATCCTGATCTGACCGCAGGTGGCTCTGACAGCAGCATCACCGGGGGGGTTGATCTTTCGTTTGGCCTGACCAATGAAACGGCGTTGTCCCGCCTGTCGTTGCAGGGTTCGACCGGGTTGCTGTCGGCAGATGGCGACGGCACCACCACACTATCCGATACCGTCCTTGGTCTGAGCTATGTCAGAACAACCGCCAACGCCGCCCTGACGCTGGACGCAAGCTTGCGAGACGTGGCGCTGGAGGATGGCAGCGTCATCGATTTCGGCAGCGGAACAGGACGCAAACGGACCGCGACCCTGTCGACTGGCGCAGAGTTCGGCATTGCAGGGCCACTGGGCTTTGGCGTGAATGCCGCTGTGACCGATCTGCGCTACCGCGACACCAGCGATCCGACGCTGATCGACAGTACGACTGTTACGCTGGGCGGTCATATCCGAACAGATCTGTCACAAGTGCTGCACCTGAACCTTGGCTTGGCCAACCGCCAGTTTGATCAGGATGGTACAGATACGCGCGATACGCAGAGCGTTGATCTGG
Source organism: Rhodobacterales bacterium (assembly GCA_038323315.1). Lineage (GTDB taxonomy): Bacteria > Pseudomonadota > Alphaproteobacteria > Rhodobacterales > Rhodobacteraceae > Stagnihabitans. Next base: position 2,940 of record JBBQGU010000325.1, read on the forward strand.
GGTTGACGCTGGACCGTCCCACGGGGACGCTGGCGCTGATGGTGACGGCGGACAATACCCCGGATGGCCAGCGTCTGGCCGCGAATTTTGAACGTCGGATGGATTTGCCCTCTGGCAGCGTGACCTATAGTCTGGGTGCGACGCGGGGCGTCAGCGATCAGACCTACGCCACGGGGGCGCTGAGCTATATTCAGGACCTGTCGAATGGCAGGCTTGGCATCGACCTTGCGCGGACCGTGCAACCGGGGGCCGACACCGATACCGAGACGCTTTTGTCGATCGCCAGCCTGGGCTATAGCCAACCTGTCACGCCCACGGCCAATCTGGCGCTGTCGCTGAACTGGGCCGAGCAACGTGACACTGTCAGCGATCAGTCTACCGCCAACACCAACCTGTCGGCAACCTGGACGCAGATGTTGACACCGGACTGGGCGCTGGACCTTGGCTACACGCATCTGTTACGCGAAGATGATCTGACGGGCCGCGCCCAATCAGATCAGCTGAGTTTGAGACTGCACCGCGCCTTTTCACTGAGATTCTGAACGGGCGCGGGCCGATTGATCGCTGTGTGGTCAGCTGTGCGTCAGCAACCGGTACGGCTGAACACTACGCTGATCGTCTTGAACAACAGCCGGATATCGTTGGTGAAGGACAGGGATTGTTCGTAGTGATGGTCGTATGTCGCGCGGTCGGCAAAGGTGCTTTTGTTACGCTCTGACACCTGCCAAGGTCCGGTGATCCCGGGCAGCATCCGGTAATAGGCGTCACCCGGATACAGATCCCTTTGGCTGGGCATCATGGGGCGGGGGCCGACAAGGCTCATGTCGCCGATCAACACATTCCAAAGCTGCGGCAGTTCATCCAGCGACGACGAGCGCAACTTTTTGCCCAAAAGGGTGATCCGTGGGTCATCGGCCAGTTTCTGGTTCAGGTCCCATTCGTTACGTGCGTCCGGATTTTCGTCCAGAAAAGCTTCGAGTTGTTCATCAGCGTTGTGGACCATCGAACGCAGCTTCCACATCCGGAAAATCCGTCCGTCGCGACCGACACGATCCTGGCAGTAGAACGGCTTGCCCGAATCAAGGGCCACCAGCAATGCCAGGATGGCAACCGTCACAACGATGATCGGCGCGGCAAGGATGACCAGCGCGAGATCCAGCATCCGCTTGAAACCAAGGCGGTATATCTTGCGGGGGGGGGCAACATTGGCGACAGGCGTGTGTACCGGGGGTGCCATGCTGCCTGACATAGCAAAACTTACACTGCCGGCATCAAAAGTTATCGCGGGAAAATCGTCTGAAGAATTCGGGTAACTCTTGAAGTCCATTACGAAGCAGCTCCTGTA
>JBBQGU010000326.1:0-4271 GCA_038323315.1 Rhodobacterales bacterium
GGTCCAGAACTGCCGCCACTTGCTGGCCCGGTCACATTCGGCGGCCTCGTAAATCGAGGGCGGAATCGACCGCAGACCTGCCAGACAGATCAGCATGACAAACGGCGTCCACATCCAGGTATCGACGATCACAATGGCCCAGGGTGCCAGCGCCACCTCGCCGATCATGGAAAAACTGGACGGGTCGATGCCGGTCAGAAACTGCACGAAATAGTTGAACAGGCCGATTTGCGGCTGATACAGAAAGGTCCAGAAATTGCCGACAACGGCGGGCAACAGCATCATCGGCAGCACGATCAGCGTCGTCCACAGATCGTTGCCCCGAAACTTCTTGTTGATCAGATAGGCCAGCGCAAACCCGATCAGCACCTGCAACACGATGGTCCAGATCAGAAAATGCGCCGTCGCCTGCAACGAAATCCATGTGTCGGCATCGTTCAGGATCTTGCGGTAATTCTCGATCCCGACGAATTTGACCTCGTTGTTGGGCCGGTTGGTGCGGAAATCGGTCAAGGACAGCCGGATCGTCCAGATCAGCGGAAAGATATTGACCGCCAGCAGCAGAAAGATCGTCGGCGTCACGAACAACCACGCAATCGCCCGGTCCGACAATCCGCGGATACGGTGGGCAATGGCAACAGGTGTGGCCGCCGCGATGCGCTGTGCCATGGGGTCAGTCATGATTGGGGGTTCCAAAGGGCCGGTGGTCAACTGCGCGAGGCTCCGATAGCCCTGATGACCCCCGCGCAGCATGTGATTGGAGGGCCCGTCACAGGCCCCCCAAAAGCCTCAATACTTGCCTTCTTCTTCAAAGGTGGCTTTCCACTCGGCCATCATGGCGTCCAGCGCCTCTTTCGCGGTGCCGTTACCGGCGACGACATAGTCATGCAGATGCTTTTGCGAGGCTTGCAGCAACGTCGCATAGGCAGGCTCGGCCCAGAAGTCCTTTACGATCGCCATGCTGTCCAGAAAGGTCTGGGCATAGGGCTCGCTGGTGGCAAAGCCCGGATCCTCGACCACGGCGCGCAATGCCGAATAGCCGCCCAGCTTCCACCACTTGGCCTGCACTTCCGGCTGCGCGAACCACTTGATATAGGTCAGCGCCGCGTCCTGCTTGTCCGACGCCGCAACCACCGAAATCCCCTGCCCACCCAGTTGCGCGAACTTGTCGCCGTTCGGGCCAGCCGGGTTGGGGAAGTAGCCGGTCACATCGCCGCCAACATTGGCGTCGGTGTTGAAGCCGGGCCAGGTGAAGGCAAAGTTCATCTGCAAGGCAACCTGCCCCGATTTGAACGCATCCACGCCCTCGCCCATATAACTGTTCGACGACCCGGGCGGCGTGCAGCAATCATACAGCCCCTTGTAGAACTCCAACCCCGCAACCGCGCCGTCCGAATTCACAAAACCTTCCATGTCATAGGGCTTGTCCGGGTTGTCATACTTGAACCCAAAGCCATACAGCGTGTTCATCGCCCCCATCGTGATGCCTTCGGACCCACGCTCGGTATAGATCGAGGCGCCATAAACCTTCTTGCCGTCAACTTCACGGCCCTGGAAGAATTTGGCGATGTCCATCAACTCGGCATAGGTCGCAGACACGGCCAGATCGCGGCCGAACTCTTCCTTGAACGCCGCCTGAATCTCGGGCTTGGCGAACCAATCCTTGCGGTACGTCCAGCCCACCACGTCACCGAACGCCGGCAGCGACCAATAGTTCGGCGTGTTCTTCGGCCATTCGGAATAGCCGACTACGGTCGCAGGCAAAAACGCGTCCATGCTGATGTCATTGGCCGCAAAGAAATCGTTCAGCTTCACATACTGCCCGTTTTCAGCAGCGCCACCGATCCACTGACTGTCACCGATCAACAGATCGCACAGCTTGCCGCCGCTGTTCAACTCGTTCAGCATCCGGTCGGCAAAGTTGGTCCAAGGCACGAATTCGAACGACATCTTGTTGCCCGACTCCGCCTCGTATTCCTTGCTCAACTCGATCAAGGCGTTTGCCGGGTCCCAGGCGGCCCAGCACAAGGTCAGGTCCTCGGCCTGCGCGGCCCCCGCCCCCGAAACAACAGCCAACGCTGCTGCCGATACCAACAGTCTTGCTTTCATGTCTTCCTCCCAGTTGACGGCCCCGGCCTCTTCGCCGCGACTCTTTCCCTGCCCCAACCCTATTTGAGGTACGTACCTCATGGCAAGAGCTTTATTTGAGGTACGTACCTCAAATCTGTTGCCAGCCCGCTCATTTTCAGCAAAAAGCAAGAAAAGGAACCCCGCCCATGTTGCGACCGACAACCAAGGATCTGGCCCGCGCGGCAGGCGTCAGCCTCGCCACGGTTGACCGTGTCCTGAACGACCGGACCGGCGTGCGCGACGACACCGTAAAACGCGTGACCCAAGCCATTGAGGCGATTGGTTTTATCCGCAACCTGTCCGCCGCCAACCTCGCCCGCAGCCGCAGCTATCGGTTCCTGTTTCTGCTGCCCCGGTCCGGCGACCAGTTCCTCGCCCAACTGATCGCCCGCATCGACGAGGCTGGCCAGGCCTTGACAACCGAGGCAACCCAGATCGCCGTGGCCCAGATCGAGGATGAAGACCCCCACCAGATCGCCGCCACCCTGGGCGCGCTCGACCCACAACAGGTGGACGGCGTTGCGATCATGGCCCCCGAATCACCCCAGGTCCGCGACGCCAAGGCCCGCCTGACCGAACGTGGCATCGCGGCCGTGGCCTTCCTGTCAGGCCAAATCAGTTCTGGCCACCTGACCACCGGCTCCGAAATCTTCGTCGGCATCGACAACGACGCCGCCGGCGCCACCGCAGGCCGCCTGATGGGCCGCTTCTCAGGCAAACCCGGCAAGATCCTCGTCGTGGCCGAAACCCTGCTGGCCCGCGATAGCCTCGAACGTCGCCTGGGCTTTGACGCCGTGATCAGCCGCGATTACCCGCACCTGACCGTCCTGCCCTCTCTGGAAACCCACAGCGACCCCGACCGCACCCAGCGCATCCTGACCGCCAGCTTCACCAGCCACCCCGACATCACGGGCCTTTACGTTCTGGCGTCCGAGGCGCGGATGCCCCTGCAACGCGTCCCCTTATCGGCACACCCCGTGATCATCGCGCACGAACGCACGCCCTATACCGAGGCAGCCCTGCAATCCGGCCAGATTGCGGCTCTGATCACCCAGGACCCCGGCCATCTGGTCCGCTCCGCCATCCGCATCCTGCGCGCCCGCTGCGACCGCCGCGAAGTTCTTGCCAGCCAGGAAAAAATCCGCATTGAAATCCTGATCCGCGAAAACCTCTGACCTGCCTCCCCAACTTCATTCCGAGCCAAATACTCAATCTTAATACGTCGTCCGCCCACCGCTCAGATCAAAAGTCGACGCCGTGGTGAACGAGTTCTCCGCAGACAACAGCCAGACGACCATCGCCGCAATCTCGGTCGTGGTCACAAACCGCTCGCGCGGGATCCGAACCCGCATGTATTCGATGAATTCCGGCGTCAGCTGCTCCAGAATAGGCGTCTGCGCCGTTCCGGGCGTGATACAGTTCACCGCAATCCCCGTGGTCGCCAATTCCTTGCCCAGCGACTTGGTCAGCGCAATCACCCCCGCCTTGGCCGCCGAATAAGGCGCCAGTTTCGGGTTGCCCTCCTTCCCTGCCACCGACGAGATATTCACGATCCGCCCATAATTCTGCGCCGTCATCTGCGGGATAACCGCCTGACAACACAGGAAGGTCCCGGTCAGACACACCGCCAGCACCTTGTTCCAGTGCTCCAGCGGATAGTCCGCAACCGGCAAAACCGGTCCCGTTACCCCCGCGGAACACACCAATCCATCCAACCGCCCGAACCGCGCCAGCGTCGCCGCCGCTGCCGCCTGAACCGAGGCCGCATCCGTCACATCCACCGCCAGCCCCAATCCGCCCAAACCGACGGCCGACGCCTCGGCATCCGCGCCATTGATATCCCACAACGCCACCTGCCCGCCCGACGCGCGCACCCGCTCGGCAATGGCAAAGCCGATCCCGCGCGCGCCCCCCGTGATCACCACCACCCGGTCCGTCAAATCAATCTGGTTCATGTCGTCCCCCCGTTTCCAGTACCATTGCATTTAATTTGTAAGACAACAATACTGTCACCACTGCACCCTGGCCTTCACCGCCCCCTCGTCATTCCGTTCCAAAAAGTTGAAATGAGGTTAGCAAAATCCATAACTATCTGATAATTTTAAAAAATCCCAGCCTACCCAGCGTGGCATCCTAGCCCC
>JBBQGU010000327.1:0-4264 GCA_038323315.1 Rhodobacterales bacterium
GTCCCATCTGAAACCCCGGCCAGAGCATACGCAACGGCGCAGGGAACGGAACGAAACACCACCGCCTCCGCCCGAGGCGCAGCCAAAATGAACCGCGTACAAAACGTGCAGACCAGTATCTTCAAAACAAAGGAACGAAAGATGCGTACAATGACCCTTTCTGCCACCCTGTCGATTATCCTGCTGAGTGCAGCAGGTACCGCCGCTTTTGCGGCACATGCCAACCACCCGGCGCCCGAAGGCATGGCCGGGATGGACGGCATGGCCGGGATGGACGGCATGGACGGGATGGACGGCATGGACGGCGCAACTGCGGGCGGCAACGCCATGCCGATGAACGGCATGGCCATGATGCCGATGCCAATGCAGGGCATGATGCCGATGATGATGGGTATGATGCCGATGATGATGCCCACAAACGGCCAGCCGATGGCCGGAATGGCCAACACTGCGCCTGCACCTCAGGCAGTTCCGGCGGGCCTCGAACAGAAGCTGGATCTTCTGATCAAAAGCATCGACCTGCTCGCCGCGCGGATCGAAAAGCTCGAGGCGTCTGCCGCCAACTAACAGTCAACCGGCGGGCGCTCCGGCGTCCGCCAACTGCGGCCCCCACATCTGCCCGGGCAATGACGAGCCCCATCCCGCCCGACCACAGGAGCATCAAGTGAAGTCCATCCCCATCGCTGCCATTGCCGTCTTTGTCCTTTGGATCGGGCTTTCGTCGTTCTGGATGGCTGGATCTGGCGTGGCACAACATGTGGCTTCGGCATCGGAACCGCAGACAGGCCGTCCTGCGCCCCAGGCCTGTGCGATGATGACCTCGATGCGCGGTGGATCGGATGGGACTGCTGCAATGATGCCGGGCAGCGGCAAGCCCGCACTGCCGCAAAGCATGATGCAGCAGTCGGACGCCACTCTTGCCGGGCGACCAACCGCCCCTCCTGCGACCCAAGGCCTCATGACCGAACCCGTTGCCCCGATGCTCGCAGTGCAGGATCTGTTTCCGACACCCCCCCCTGTCGCCTCTGATGTCCTGACGCGTCTGCAGGCGGTAGAAGATCGGCTGGCCGCAGTTCTGGATCGGTTGGAGACGACAGGCAGTCGCCAAACTGCACCGGGTGCCACGCCAGCCGTCGACGCTCAGGCGGGCATTCAACCCAACGGATCGTGGCCCCGTCAACTCCTGTCAGTCATTGCTTCCGGGCCTGTCATCGGTTTTCTGCTGCTCTTGCTGGTTCTGCTGGCCATAACACCGCCCGGTCGGTCGGTTTTGCAGCGCATGACAACCTGGCTCCACCGGTCTGAACCAACCGGAACAGCCTCAACCGACGAGCCGCAGTTTCCAACTGCCCTCAGTCAAAATCAGACGCTGGCCTACTGGAAATGGACCGGGCTCGACACCCCGCAGGGGCGCACAGCGCATTGGATCCGCTTTCTGGCCAAAGCCGATAGACTTCAACGAGGCCTGGTCGCGTGGAGCCTCACATTGCTCGCGCAGATGGGCCTTGTCCAAAAGGACGCCGGGCCCGGCACGACCAAAGGGTCGGCCCCCTCGCCGCGCATTTACGGGGACGTGATCCATGTGACCGACGCGCATGGCAAAGCCTTGCAGGCGGGGGTATTTGACGAAGGTCACGTGCGCGCCGCTGCGGGGCTGACGCTCGCTCTGGGTGCCGTGGCCTTTGGCTACGCCTATTTCGCCCAGATCTATGCACCGATCCAGATCGTGACGACGCTGTTCTTCTTCGAATTCCTGATCCGGGTGACGCTGGGGATCAGATACAGCCCGGTCGGCATGATCGCGCAGTGGCTGACGCGACGCCAGCCGCCGCAATGGGTCTCGGCCAAACCCAAACAGTTTGCCTGGACGCTCGGCCTTGTCATGTCACTGGCCATGATGATCCTCACGAACAGCGGCATACGCGGACCGCTTCCGCTGACGATCTGTCTGATCTGCCTGACTTTGATGTGGCTCGAAGCTGTTCTCGGCCTGTGTCTGGGCTGCGAGATACATCGTTTTCTGGTCCGGCGTGGATGGGCCGAGCGGGACGAGGCCTACGAAATCTGTGCAAACGGCGCGTGCGTCGTCGCATCCCGAACCTAGCACCAAGGGTAAAACATGAACAAACTCAATCTACACGCCCAGTTCTTGCCCCTCCGCGATCGTATCGTCGGGATCGATCAAAAGGTGCCCGTCCTCGACGGATCCTTGCGGCCCTACATCAACCTCGACAACGCTGCCAGCACACCCGCCCTGCGGGAGGTGCTGCATAAAGTAAATCAGTTCATGAACTGGTATTCATCGGTGCATCGCGGGACCGGCTTCAAGAGCCGGATTGCAACACATGCTTATGAGGACGCACGTACCATCGTGGCGCGCTTTGTCGGTGCCAACCCCACTGATCATGTTGTCATTTTCGGCAAGAACACGACCGAGGCGATCAACAAGCTTTCCTATCGGCTGCCGCTCGACCAAAGGGATGTGGTCCTTGTGTCGCAGATCGAACACCACAGCAACGACTTGCCCTGGCGCGCGCGCGCCCAGGTTTGTCATATCGGTGTCGATCCCCTTGGCCGGCTGGACACCGCGCATTTTCAGACGCTGCTGACGCAACATGCAGGGCGGGTTCGGTTGGTGGCGATTACCGGCGCCTCGAATGTCACAGGATACATGCCGGATATTCACAGTCTTGCGATCCAGACCCATGCGGCTGGCGCGCAAATTTTGGTCGATTGCGCACAACTGGCCCCGCACCGCCGTGTGGATATGGGTAACCTCGCTGACCCCGCCCACCTCGATTATGTGACGATATCGGCGCACAAGATGTATGCTCCCTTTGGCACCGGTGTTCTGATCGCGCGCCGCGACATCTTTGAGGATGGCGAACCCGAGTATCGCGGTGGCGGCACCATCGATTTTGTGTCGCTTGACAGCGTAGCATGGGCCGATGCACCGGACCGCGACGAAGCCGGTACGCCAAATGTCGTGGGTGCCGTGGCACTTGCCGCCGCCATCCAATCCTTGAACGGTATCGGTATGGACCGCATAGCGTCCCATGAAGCGGATCTGACATCCTATGCCCTGGACCGCATGTCAGATATCGACGGCCTGCACCTCTACGGCGATGCAGATGCCACACGAGCATCGCAGCGTCTGGGTGTGATCGCCTTCAATCTTGCCCGGCATCCGCACGCCCTGGTCGCGGCCATTCTTGGAACCGAGTTTGGGATAGGTGTGCGCAACGGATGCTTTTGCGCGCATCCCTACCTTATCCGTCTGTTGGGTCTTGGCCAAGACGAGGTTGAAACGATCAGGTGCGCAATGGCCGCAGGTGACCGCAGCGCCATGCCGGGAATGGTGCGCGCAAGCTTTGGCATGTACAATACCATCGCCGACGTGGACGCTCTTGTCCACGCCCTGACCATAATTACACGCGGTGAATTCAAGGGTGATTACAGTCAGAATCGTGCAACCGGCGAGTACGGCGCGCAAGGTTGGGCACCCAACCTTGCGCATCATTTCAGCCTGTCAAAAGCCGAGTGATTTGCAGAAAAATAGCGCCACGCGTCCATCGAATTGGCGAAGTACGCCAACATTGTCGCAACAAAGGCGTGAATATGGTGCGAAATCCCGAAGTCGTTTTTATAGACCATGTTGGTGGCGACACGTTAACTCGGAATAATTCTTAAAGTCGTGCAGCCATCACTCCTTTAAGTGAAGAATTGTTCATCCGCCGAAACGGCTTATTCAACAGCCTTCAACCATACATTGATCAAGCAAACCCCCGACGCGCCCCTCCTAATTCTGCGTCAGCGCGTCAGACATCTTCCAGATTGACCCGATCTGCGCCCCTGCAAACTTCTGCCAACCGGCCAAGGCAAGCCCGTCCGACCGACTGCCCCCCCAACTCAGACCCCTCTTCCCCTATTCACACTGGCACAAATATCCTACGGGGGGCGCGGTCTTGCCCCTTGGCAAGGCCGCGGGGGGTGTAAAACCCCCCTCTGCTACGGCGTCCCAATGACATAACCCCGCCGTCCCACCACCCCCCCAAAAGCCCGTCAACACTTTTACCTCACAGTATCAGACACATAGCCCCCCTTCCACACGTGGCAGCCCCCTCTGGCCAAGCAGTCCCGCCAACGCTATGAATCCCCATGGCCGTGCCCCCCCCCCCCGGCCCGGCAAAAGCCCGCGGGACCGGCGGGGGGGGGGCCCAACGAGAAAAACAAGACCAGAACCAGAAACACACCACCCAAAGGC
>JBBQGU010000328.1:0-4251 GCA_038323315.1 Rhodobacterales bacterium
ATCGCCAGCGAATTTGCCTGTATCTTGAATGGGATGGGCGTGACGGTCACGCAATACTACCGCGGCGACCAGATCCTGCGCGGTTTTGACGAAGAGGCGCGGCATCACGTGGCGGCGGGCATGGTGGATCATGGCGTGGACCTGCGGATGAACACGGATGTGGCGCGCCTGGAACAAGTGGCGGACGCAATCCGGGTCGTGGCCGAAGATGGCTCGGTGCAGGAGGTTGATCTTGTGCTGTACGCCACGGGCCGCAAAGCCAATGTCGAAGGGCTGGGGCTGGAGGCTTTGGGCGTCGAGATCGGCGCAAAAGGTCAGATCATGGTGGATGCGTGGAGCCAGACCGCCGTGCCCTCGATCTTTGCCGTGGGGGATGTGACGGACCGGATCAATCTGACGCCGGTGGCGATCCGGCAGGGTCATGCGTTTGCCGACACTGTCTTTGGGACCAACCCGCACAAATCCGACCAGGATCTGGTGCCCTCGGCCGTGTTCACGCAGCCTGAACTGGGCGCGGTGGGGCTGATCGAAGCCGATGCGGCCAGACAGGAACCGGTGGACGTTTACACTGCGACATTTCGACCGATGCGAGGGGCTTTTGCGGCGCGGCCCGACAAGGTCTTGATGAAGCTGGTGGTGTCTGTGGCCAGCCGAAAGGTGCTCGGCTGTCACATTGTCGGGCCGGATGCCGGGGAAATGATCCAGTTGGCGGCGATTGCCATCAAGATGGGTGCGACCAAAGAGGATTTTGACCGCACTGTTGCAGTCCATCCCACGATGGCGGAAGAATTGGTGACAATGCACAAAGCGGTGCGGCGTTCTGGAATTCAGACTTGAATTTGGGCGCTTAAGACACATTTTAGGGCGAAGTCGAAACAGGAAGGACGAATAGATGGCAGGCAGCGGTGGCCCTTGGGGCGGCGATGGTGATGGACCGGATGACAAGAACAAGGCCCACGACCACCGTCGCAATGACGGGGACCGGCGGGGGCAACAATTGCCCGATGTGGACCAGTTGATGCGAAAAGGTCAGGAGCAGTTGCGCGTCCTGATGGGCGGCAAGGGCAATGGCGGCGGTGGCAGCAACGGCAGAGGCGATGGCCCGGTCAATGTCTTTACCCGCCAGAACGTGTTTTTTGGGATCATCGGTCTGGTGCTGTTCTGGGCATATATGTCGTTTTATCAGTTGAAGCCGGAAGAACGGTCCGTCGAACTGATGTTCGGCAAGTTCAGCAGCATTGGCGAAGAGGGTCTGAACTTTGCCCCCTGGCCCATCGTCACGGCCGAGGTTTTGAATACCACGCGGCAAAACACCACTGCCATCGGCACCGGTGCGGCCGGCGCGGAGGACAATGGCCTGATGCTGACCAACGATCAGAACATCGTCGATATCGAGTTCGAGGTGGTCTGGATCATCAATGACCCGACCAAGTATTTGTTCAACCTGAAGGACCCCGAAGGCACGATCAAGGCCGTGGCGGAATCCTCGGTCCGCGATATTGCCGCTCGGTCGCAACTGATGCCGATCCTGAACACCGAGCGCGGTGCGATTGGCAACGTCCTGGAGCAGGAGATTCAGACAACGCTGCAAAGCTATAACAGTGGCATTACCGTCGTGCGGGTCAACCTGTTGAAATCGGACGCGCCCGAGGAGGTCAAGGACAGCTTCCGCGCCGTGCAGGCCGCCCAGCAGGAACGTGACCGTTTGCAGAAAGAGGCCGATGCCTATGCCAACAAGGTGACTGCACAGGCGCGCGGTAACGCCGCGCAAACCGCCGAACAGGCCAAGGCTTATTCCACACAGGTCGTGAACGTGGCCGAGGGTGATGCCTCGCGCTTCACCTCGATCTTCAGCGAATATGTCAAGGCGCCCGAGGTTACCCGGCAGCGGTTGTATCTGGAAACAATGGAGCAGGTTCTGGGCGGCATGAAGAAGATCATCACCGAGGGTGGCTCGACCCAAGGTGTGGTGCCCTATCTGCCGCTGAACGAATTGCTAGCAGCCCCCGCAAAAGGAGTGACCAATTGATGATCCGCGCAATGTATGTCATTCCCGCCGTGGTGATCGTGGCCGCAGCCGCCTTGTCGTCGATTTTCATTGTGGACGAGCGGGAAAAGGTGCTGGTCCTGCAATTCGGCGAAATCAAGGAAGTGATTGATAAGCCTGGGCTTTACTTGAAGGTGCCGTTCATTCAGGACATCTTGGCGTATGATGGCCGCATCCTTGGTCTGACCACCGGGCTACAGGAATTTCCGCTGGCCGACAACCGCCGGCTGGTGGTGGACGCCTTTGCCCGCTGGCGCATCGTGGATTTGCAAAAGTTCCGCCGCGCCGTTGGCTCGGGGGGCATCGACGCGGCGAGTGCCAACCTGGGTGCCATCGTTAACCCAGAGGTGCGCGATGTGCTGGGCGAGGCGACGGTGGAAATGGTGCTGTCGGACGCACGTGTCGGGTTGATGAACAAGATCCGCGACAATGCCCGTGAAAAGGCTGCGACGCTTGGGATCGATGTGATCGACGTGCGTCTGACGCGCACCGACCTGCCGCAGCAGAACCTGAACGCCACCTTCGCCCGTATGCAGGCCGAACGAGAGCGTGAGGCGACCGACGAAATCGCCCGTGGTAACGAGGCCGCACAAACCCTGCGCGCCGAGGCGGAACGGGCATCGGTCGAGATCACCTCGGCCGCCAACAAGGACGCCGAGATTGTCCGCGGTCAGGCCGACGCCAAGCGCATCGCCATCTATGCCGACGCTTATGGCAAGGACCCCGAATTCTTTGCCTTTACCCGGTCCTTGACGGCTTATCAAACGGCACTGACCGGTTCGACCACGTCTATCGTCCTGAGTCCGGACAGCGATTTCTTCCGCTATTTCGGGTCTGAAACCGCCGCGGTGCCAAATCCCTGATCGGTGCTCGCGCTGGCCTCACGCGGCTTTGAGCCGTGGTGAGGCCATGTGCATTGCAAATCGGACGCCGCGGCAGAATAGTGCGCCATGATCTTCCCGGCCTCGCAACCTGCGGGGCCGCGCACATCGAGAGGAGTTCGAACGTGCAATTGCCGCAAAATGTTCTTCCGTTCCCTAAAATGACCAAACCCGGGCGCACCTTGACGGCGCTGGGTTTGGGCCTGTCGCTGACGCTGGGCGCTGTCGCTCCCGCCTATGCGCAGGATCTGTCGGCCCAGGTGCAAGCAGCACCCGTGACGTTGGCACCCGCCAGCTTTGCCGATCTGGCCGACAAGTTCAGCCCGGCTGTGGTCGACATTACCACATCCTCGGTCATCGCCACGCCGGCAGATGGCATGCCGCAGGTCCCGCCAGGATCACCGTTCGAAAAGTTCTTCCAGGATTTCATGGACAAGAACGGTCAGGGTGACGGCGCCCCCCAGCAACGCGGACCTGAACGGTCCGAGGCGCTTGGGTCGGGTTATATCATCTCGGCGGACGGCTATATCGTCACCAACAACCACGTTATCGAAGGCGCGGATGACATCCAGATCGAGATGTTTGGCATCGGCAACAAGACTTACACGGCCAAGCTGATCGGGACCGACGTCAAAACCGACGTCGCGCTGCTGAAGATCGAAAGCCCGACGCCGCTGCCGTTCGTATCCTTTGGCAACAGCGACAAGATGCGTGTCGGCGACTGGGTTATTGCGATGGGCAACCCGCTGGGGCAGGGGTTCTCGGTCAGTGCCGGGATCGTATCGGCCCGTGGGCGCGTGTTGAACGGGACCTATGACGATTTTCTGCAGACCGACGCCGCGATCAACAAGGGCAACTCAGGTGGTCCGCTGTTCAACATGGACGGTCAGGTGATCGGCATGAACACCGCGATCCTGTCGCCGTCGGGCGGGTCGATCGGCATCGGTTTTTCGATGTCGTCCAATGTGGTCAGCAAGGTCGTCGATCAGCTGAAGGAGTTCGGTGAAACCAGGCGTGGTTGGCTGGGCGTCCGGATTCAGGATGTAACACAGGACGTCGCTGACGCGATGGGCCTGGCGGAAGCCAAGGGCGCTCTGGTCACCGATGTGCCGGATGGGCCGGGCAAGGATGCGGGCATTCTGTCGGGTGACGTGATCGTGACCTTCAACGGCAGTGAAGTGAAAGACAGCCGTGGTCTGGTCAATCTGGTTGCCGATGCCCCGATTGGCGAAAGCGTGCCGGTCGTGGTGCAGCGCGCCGGAACCGCGGTCGATGTCAGTGTCAAGCTGGGCCGCCGTGAAGAAGCCGAGGCGCAATCGATAC
>JBBQGU010000329.1:0-4247 GCA_038323315.1 Rhodobacterales bacterium
TAATTCCCCTTTTGCCACACCTCATGTATGAGCGCGACAAACGATCATCGTGGGAGAGTGTTGCGATGCTGAAGGCCAAACTGGGGATTTCCCCGATCTGCTGGTGGAATGACGATCTGGTCGAACTGTCCGACGACGTCAGCCTTGAGGAATGCCTGCGCCAGGCCTCTCTCGCGGGCTATACCGGCATGGAAACCGGGCGCCGGTTTCCGATGAACATTGCCGAACTGGGTCCGATCCTTGACGCGCACAAGATGTCGGTCTGCGGCGGCTGGTTTTCCGGCACGATCCTGAACGGCAATATGGCGGAAAACATGGACCGCATCCGCGCCCAGATGGACCTGTTCATCGCTGCGAAAGCGCCCTGCATCGTCTATGGCGAGGTGGCGCAGTCCATTCAGGGCGACCGGTCCAAACCCCTGGCGCAAAAGCCGAAACTGGATGAGGCGCAGATCCGCACCTATGCGCGCGACATGACCATGTTTGGCGAGTGGTGCGCAGATCAGGGGATGCCGCTGTCCTACCACCACCACATGGCCGCCGTGATCGAGACCGAGGCGGAACTGGACCTGTTCATGACGCATTCAGGCTCTGGCATCCCCCTCCTCTATGACGCCGGTCACATGGCCTTTGCCGGTGGCGATGTCCTGCGCGTCCTCGACAACCACCACGCCCGCATCACCCATGTGCACACCAAAGACGTGCGGATGGGGGTCATCAACGCGCTGGACCGCAGCCGTGAAAGCTTTCTGGATGCGGTGATGAAGGGGGCCTTCACGGTGCCCGGCGATGGGTCTTTGGATTTCGAGGCGATCGTGAAACGCTGCGCCTCGTATGGCTATGAAGGTTGGTTCGTGGTCGAGGCGGAACAGGACCCCAAGAAAGCCCCACCGTTGGAATGGTCAACCAAGGGCAACGCGGAATTGCACCGGGTCATGGCCCTGGCAGGCTACGAGGTCGTTTAGATGAACCGGATGGACGGCAAGGTCTGTGTCGTAACCGGGGCCACCCAAGGGTTGGGGGCCGCCATCGCACATAGGTTGGCAGCAGCCGGGGCTGCGGCTGTCGTCATCACCGGGCGCAACATGAAGCGGGGCGACACCGTGTCGCGTACCATCGCGGACAGCTACAACATCCCCGCCCGCTTCCTGCGCGCCGACTTCAGCCGGGTCGAGGATTGCCGCCACGCCATCAACGAAACCGACCGCATGTTCGGCCGCATCGATGTGCTGGTCAATGCGGGCGCGATGACCGACCGGGGCACGATCCTGGACACCTCACCCGAACTGTTTGACCGCATGTTCTCGACCAATGTCCGGGGCCCATACTTTCTGATGCAGGAAGCCATAAAACTGATGATCCGCGACGGGACCCATGGGGCGATCTGCAACATCGGTTCGATTTCGGCGTTGGCCGGGCAGCCGTTCATCAGCGCCTATTGCGCCTCCAAGGGTGCCCTGACCACCCTGACCGCCAACACCGCTTTCGCAGTGATGGCCAACCGCATCCGCGTCAATCAGTTGAACATCGGCTGGATGTCCTCGGACCATGAGCGCGAGTTGCAGGCCCGCGAAAGCGGTGACCGCGATTGGGAGGCCAAGGCCGCGCAATCTCTGCCCTTCGGCCGGCTGGTCGACCCCAACGAGGCGGCCCGGGCGGTGAACTTTCTGGTGTCCGACGATGCCGGCCTGATGACCGGGGCCGTGGTCAATTTTGACCAATCGGTGTGGGGTGCTGCGGCGGGCGGGATGCCGAGCCCTGATGGACCGATGACGCTGTAAAACGCAGCAGCCCGGAAGAAAACTCAATCTTTTGAAGGGCGGCGCGTTATTTTCGGACTGTCGCGCCGCAAAGCGGTTCCAGCGGTTGCAGGCACGGCAAAGCCCGCTATGGTGACGCGCAGCGGAACGGCTTGGGAGGGCTGGCGGCATGTATATCGGACTTGACCTTGGAACATCGGGGCTCAAGGGCATCCTGATCGACGACAACCAGACCATTTTGGCCGAGGCCACCGCCCCCCTGACCGTTCAGCGTCCGCATGAGGGTTGGTCCGAACAACTGCCCGCCGACTGGATTGCGGCCTGCGAAACCGTCCTGACGCAACTGGCGATCAAGGGTCTGGGTGCAGTCAAAGGTATCGGCCTGTCCGGCCACATGCACGGGGCCACGCTGGTCGACAGCGCCGATCAGGTCCTGCGCCCCTGCATTCTTTGGAACGACACCCGCAGCCACGCCGAAGCCGCCGCCCTGGACGCCAACCCGATCTTCCGCGCCCTGACCGGCAACATTGTCTTTGCGGGCTTCACCGCGCCGAAACTGGACTGGCTGCGCAAGCATGAACCCGCCATTTGGGCCAAGGTTGCCAAGGTGCTGCTGCCCAAGGATTATCTGCGCCTGTGGCTGACCGGCGAGCATGTGGCCGAGATGTCGGATGCCGCTGGCACCGCCTGGCTCGAGACCGGCAAGCGCGACTGGTCTGACGCCCTGCTGTCGGCCACCGGGCTGACCCGCGCCCAAATGCCCCGGTTGGTCGAAGGATCTGCCGCGTCGGGCGTGGTGCGGGCCGATCTGGCCACAAGGTTCGGCCTGCCCTCGGGCGTGGTCGTTGCGGGCGGTGCCGGCGACAATGCGGCGGCGGGGATCGGTGTCGGCGTGGTCAAGGCGGGGCAGGCCTTTGTGTCCTTGGGCACCTCGGGCGTGCTGTTTGCCGCCAATGATGGGTATCAACCCGACCCCGCAACGGCCGTTCACACCTTTTGCCATGCCTTGCCGAACACCTGGCACCAGATGGGCGTCATCCTTGCCGCCACCGATGCCTTGAACTGGTATGCGGGGCTGGTGGGTCAGACCCCCGCCACGCTGACCGGCGAATTGGGCGCGTTGCAGGCACCGGGAAAGGCACTGTTCCTGCCCTATCTGGGCGGCGAGCGGACGCCGATCAACGACCCCACCATCCGCGGTGCCTTCCTCGGGCTGGAACACGCGACCGACCGCATGGCAGGGACGCGGGCGGTGCTGGAGGGCGTCACCTTCGCCTTCCGCGACAGCCGCGACGCCTTGGCCGCCACCGGCACGCGGCTGGAACAGGTTCTGGCCGTCGGTGGCGGCTCCCGCTCCGACTACTGGCTGCGGGCGATTGCCACGGCCCTGAACGTCCCCCTGCTGATCCCCGCCGCGGGCGATTTCGGCGGCGCCTACGGGGCCGCCCGTCTGGCCATCATGGCCGTGACCGGCGCGGGGGCCGAGATTGCCCCGATGCCCCCCATTGCCCGAACGGTCAACCCCGACCCCACCCTTTCCGCCGCCTTCGACGCGGGCCACGCCCGCTATGTGGCGGCCCGCAATGCCATCCAGGCCCTTTCACATTGAGGACACCATGACCGACTTCTTCAAAGGCATCCCGGCCATCACATACGAAGGCCCCGCCAGCACCAACGACTTCGCCTTCCACCATTACAATCCCGACGAGGTGGTGATGGGCAAACGTATGGAGGATCACCTGCGCTTTGCCGTCGCCTATTGGCATTCCTTCGCCTGGCCCGGCGGCGATCCTTTCGGCGGCCAGACCTTTGAACGGCCATGGTTCGGCGACAGCATGGACCATGCCCGGCTGAAGGCCGATGTGGCATTCGAGATGTTCGATATCCTGAACGCGCCGTTCTATTGTTTCCACGATGCCGACATCCGGCCAGAAGGTGCGACCTTCGCCGAAAGCAGACGCAACCTTGAGGAAATCGTTGATTACCTCGGTGAAAAGCAGGCCAGCCACAAGACGCAACTGCTGTGGGGCACGTCGAACATGTTCAGCCACAGGCGGTGGATGTCGGGCGCTGCCACCAACCCCGACCCGGAAATCTATGCCTATGCCGCTGCGACGGTAAAGGCGAATTTGGACGCCACCCACAAACTCGGCGGCGCGAACTATGTGCTGTGGGGCGGGCGCGAGGGCTATGAAACCCTGCTGAACACCGACCTGAAGGCCGAGCGCGACCATGCCGGTCGTTTCCTGCAACAGGTGGTCGAGTACAAGCACAAGATCGGCTTCAAAGGCACGATCCTGATCGAGCCGAAGCCGAAGGAACCCACAAAACATCAGTACGATTTCGATGTCGGCACGATCTTCGGAATGCTGAAGGCTTACGACCTCGAAAACAAGGTCAAGATCAACATCGAGCAAAACCACGCCATCCTCGCCGGCCATTCGTTCCAGCACGAGATCCAGCTGGCGGGCGCCCTCGGCATTTTCG